>JACRLI010000018.1 GCA_016235265.1 Candidatus Eisenbacteria bacterium | reverse complement strand
TCCTGGAGCGTCGCCACTCCGGCCGCCGGGGAGAAGAACTCAGGAGAAGTCAAACTGAAGGATCGCCGCCACCCCCAACCCAGCCCGCGTGGCTACCTATGACGCGAACATGGGTGGCTACTTTCAGGCGAAAGTTGACACTCCGGGTCCCCGGTCGGCAGCCTGTGCCCGGCGCGCGCGTTCACCACCTGCACCTTCCAGCTCGCCACGCTCCCGGCGGCCCCCCGCGGGGCGGGCCCGGCGTCGAGCCGCGTACCGACCGGCCGCATCGCAGCCAGCTTCTCCCACAGCGCCAGGTCGGTCTCGAAGCCCTTGCGCAGGTGGCTGCCGATCCAGGAGTGATGCGCGCCGCGCCGTTTCGGCGCGCCGGGGGCCGCGGACCGGACGACCTCGGGCATGTGGCAGTCCTGGCACGGCTTTCCGGACTGCCCGTACGGCCCCTGCAGCCACTCCTGGCCGGTCTGGAAGGTGCAGATGAAGTTCTTTCCGGGATAGGACTGCACCGCCTCGTGACAGCGCGTGCACAGCGAGGCGTCCCGGAAGATGGGGTTGAACCGGGTGGGGTGGGGAGCCGTGGATGCCGCCGAGGGGCCCTCGATGTAGCCGTCGCGCACGTGGCATGCGGCGCAGGTCACCCCCTCCGGCTTGAGCCCCGGGTCAAATAGTGGGTTGGCCCGCTTGATGGGTCGCTCCACGTCGTTCCCGGCGAGGCTTACGACCACCGAGTCCAGCTGGTTCACCAGCGGCGTGTGGCAGTTGACGCACAGCCACGACACGCCCGGCTGCTTCCGAAGCTCGGCCTGGAACTGCGGGTCCGGCCAGGCCTGGGCGTGCACCGACTGTTGCCACTCGCGGTAGGTGTCGGCATGGCACCGGCCGCACTCCCTGGCCGAGAGGCTGCGGATCCCCCTGGGGACCTCCTGGGCGGGGAAGGGCCGTTCGAAAATGGGCCGGGAGGGGTAGATGCCGGGGAGGTGGCCGCCGGGATCCTTGCGGGCGGCGGAGGCGGCCGAGGAACGCGCCGCGGGCCTACCCGCGGGGGCCGGGGCCGCGCCTGTGAGGGACGGCGCCAGCACCGGCACGGCGAGCAGTGCGAGGGCCAGGACGGCACGCGGGTTCCATGGGAGTTTCGGAATCGAGGGCGCGCGTTTCCGGAGTTGTTTCATGCCGGCCATTGTATGGTCGGCGGGCCCGGCTGGCCAGCACGCGTTTGGCGGGCGTCAGGCGTACTTGATTGTCCTACTTGCGATTACGGTATCGGTGACTTCGCCCCTTGAAGGTCCGGGCGCCTCGGAGGGAGCCTACCGAAACCCCAGGAGCGCACCCCGAATCGCTTGCCAGTACGAAGGTTGCGCCTGGATGGCGTCGTAAGAGAACAGCGCTACCCCGGCCGCCCCCATCCGCCGGGCAGTCTCGATCTTCCGGGCTGCGGAGCGGGCCGGCTGGTCGTACACCCCCACCCCCGCCACGACGGGCCGGCCCCCCGCGGCAGCCAGGATGCGGCGTAGCTGGCCTTCGAAGACCCGGTCGCTGGGGGTGTAGACCATGGGCATCACGAAGTCGAGCAGGCCTTCCCGCAGCCAGGCCGGCCAGTCCTGGCGGTGCCTGCCCAGGGCGGCCTCCATGTCGGCGATCACCGCGGCGCTCACGGCCGCCCCCGGGCGGATCGAATCCACCGCCGCGCGCACGCCGCGCACCACCTCGGTCACGGTGCCGCGCTGCCACGCGGCCCAGCGGCGCGCGAGATCGTCCACGCCCCCGGCCCCGAACCGCGCCCGTAGGTACTCGGGGCGGTCGGCCATCCAGGCGGGGTCCACGCCGGTGCGGCGCATGAACTCCACGCGGGAGCCGTAGTCGTAGCCCGCGGCGCTCGCGGGATAGCGCACGTAGTCGAGGTGAATGCCGTCCACCGCGTAGCGCGAGAGCACGTCGCGTACCACGTCGAGGAACTCCGCGCGCACGTCCGGGTTGCCGGCGGCGGAGAACATGCCCTCGGTGATGGTGCCCTCGAACTCGTCGCGGGTGAGGCTCCACAGCGCGCGGCCGTCCGGGCGCACCGCGGACCAGTCGGGATGGCCATTGGCCAGGTGGCGGGGGTCGCGGGGGCTTTGGTCGGCGGACCACACCAGGAACACGTTGAGCCACGCGTGCACCTGCAGGCCCTCCGCGTGGCCGCGCTCCACAGCGTAGGCCAGCGGGTCGAAGCCGGTGTCTTCCACCGCCTCCGCGCGCGGCTCCACCCGCGAGTCGTAGTAGGCGTCGGCCCGGGCCCGCACCTGCACGAACACGGCCTGCACTCCCAGCTGCTTGGCGCGCGCGATCATGCGGTCCACGCGGTCCCGCCCGGTCATGGAGGTGCGCACCACCCACACCGCGCGCAGCCCGCCGGGGGGCAGCTCGTAGCGGTCCTCGCCGTCGGCGCGCGCGGGCCGCGGGCCGCCGAAGAAGGCCGGCGACGCCGACGCCAGGACCAGCGCCAGCGCCAATGCCAGCGCGAAAACAAGCGCGAGGCGGCCCCGGGGGCCGCCTCGCCTGGTCACTGCGCGGTGGGAGGACATGGAGTTCGGAGCCGGGGAGTTCGGAGCCGGCTTCGCGGCCGGGTCAGCGCCCCGCGCCCACGCCCGCGCGGGTGCGCCGCTTGCGGGGCTCCACGGCGTCCGACGGGGCGGGAGCCTTCTCCTTGGCGTCCTTCTTCTCCTTCTTCTTGCCCTTGGCCTCGGCCTTCTCCAGGGCCTCCTTGCGCTCCTTGTCCTTCTGCTCCTTCGACTTCACCAATTCCAGGATCGCCATTTCCCCGGCGTCGCCCAGGCGCGCGCGGGTCTTGATGATCCGGGTGTAGCCGCCGGGGCGCTCGGTGTACCACGGCGCGATCACGCTGAAGAGCTTCTGGGTCACGGCGGGCTTCATCACGTAGCCGGCCACCTCGCGGCGCGCGGCGAGGTCGCCGCGCTTGGCGAAGGTGATCATCCGCTCGGCGTAGCGGCGCGTTTCCTTGGCCTTGGCGACCGTGGTCTCGATCCGCTCGTATTCGAACAGCGCCGTGACCAGGTTGCGCAACAGGGCGCGCCTGTGCTCGTGCGTCCGGCTGAGCTTGCGGTGGTCCTTGCTGTGGCGCATTTACTCGTCTCCGTTGACGGGCAGCGGGGCCATTCCCAGCGAGGCCGGGTCCATGCCGAACGTGAGGCCCATCTCGTTCAGCACGTCCTGGATCTCCTTGAGGGACTTGCGCCCGAAGTTGCGGTACTTGAGCATTTCGCTCTCGGTCTTGGTCACCAGCTCGCCCAGGGTCTTGATGTTGGCCGCCCGGAGGCAGTTGCTGCTGCGAACGGAGAGCTCCAGTTCCTCGACGCTCTTCTCGAGGAGCTTCTTGACGCGCAGGGAGTCCTCGTCGGGCTCCAGCTCGTCCACCACCGCCTCCTCCTCCTCGGCTCCGAGGAAGATGGCGAGGTTGTCCTTCAGGATCCGGGCCGCGCGCGCCATGGCGTCGCGGGGCGACACGCTGCCGTCGGTCTGGAGCTCCATGTTCAGCTTCTCGTAGTCGATGCGCTGCCCGATGCGGGTCTGCTCGACGGTGTAGTTCACCTTCAGCACCGGCGAGAACAGCGAGTCCACCGACAGCGTGCCGATGGGCCGGTCCGCGGCCTGGTGCTGGTCCGCCTGCACGTAGCCGCGGCCGACGCTGATTTCCACCTCGGCGTTGAACTCACCCTCTTCGTTGAGTGTCGCGATGTGCAGCTCGGGGTTGAGGACCTCGACCTCGTGATCCACCTTCAGGTCGCCGGCCTTCACCTCGCCCTTGCCCTTGAACGCGAACGTCCCGCGCTTGGGACCTTCCCCGTGCACCTTGAACCGGATCTGCTTGAGGTTCTGGGTGATCTGCAGGGTGTCCTCGAAGATGCCGGTCAGCGGCCCGAATTCGTGGAGGGCCCCTTCGATCTTCACCGCGGAGACTGCGGCCCCCGGCAGCGAGGACAGGAGGACGCGGCGCAACGCGTTGCCCACCGTGACCCCGAAACCCCTCTCAAAGGGCTCGATGTAGTGGAGGGCAAACGTGTCCGTGGCCGTCCTCTCGTCCATCTCGATCTTCTTCGGCAACTGGAGATTCTTGAGCTTCATGAAACAAGCCCCCTTGGGCGCGGTACGCCCAGGTTACTTGGAGTACAACTCCACGATCAGCTGCTCCTGGATGGGCAGCGACACACCGTCGCGGCTGGGCTTCTGGAGCAGCCGCCCGGAGAACTTTTCGGCCTCCAGGGACAGCCAGTCGGGCACCGAGCTCTTGCCCTTGGCCTTCTCGAGAGCCTGCACGATCGCCGGCACCTGCCGGCTTCCTTCGCGCACGCCGATCACGTCGCCGGGGCGCACCGGGTAGGACGGAATGTCCACCACGCGGCCGTTCACGGTGAAGTGGCGGTGGCGCACCAGCTGGCGCGCAGCCGCGCGCGACAGGGCGAAACCGACGCGGAAAGTCACGTTGTCGAGACGCGTCTCGAGGATCTGCAGCAGCACGGTGCCGGTCACGCCCTTGCTGGCTTCCGCGTCATGGAAGTACTTGCGGAACTGGCGCTCGAGGACACCGTAGTAGGCGCGGGCCTTCTGCTTCTCGCGCAGCTGCAGCCCGTAGCCCGTCACCTTGATGCGCCGACCCTGGCCGTGCTCCCCCGGGGGGTAGCCGCGGCGCTCGAAGGCGCACTTCTCCGAGAAACAGCGCTCGCCCTTCAGGAAGAGTTTCATCCCCTCCCGACGACAGCGCCGGCACTTCGAGTCGTGGTAAACCGCCATGAAACCTCCGTTATGCCTCGAATGCTCGAGCCGTGCCGCGGGCTAGACCCGGCGCCGCTTGGGCGGCCGGCAACCATTGTGCGGAATCGGCGTGACGTCCTTGATGGCCGCGATCTCAAGTCCCGCGGCCTGCAGCGACCGGATGGCCGCCTCGCGGCCGGCACCGGGGCCGCCGACCCACACCTCCACCTTCTTCATGCCCGCCTGCAGCGCGGTGCGGGCGGCGTTCTCCGCCGCGATCTGCGCCGCGAAGGGCGTGCTCTTGCGGGCTCCCTTGAAGCCCACCTTGCCGGCGCTGGCCCAGGAAACCACGTTCCCGTCCAGGTCGGTGATGGAGATGATGGTGTTGTTGAACGAGGCCTTAACGTGCGCCACCCCGTTCATCCCGACCCTGCGGTCCTTTTTCTTGACCTTCTTGACCGGTGCGTCCGCCACGCTGGTACTCCTATCTGAAACGCGTGCCTGTTCCGACTACGCTACTTGTGTGCGGGGCCGGCGACCTTCTTGCGCATGGCCCCCATCGTCTTCTTCGGGCCCTTGCGGGTCCGCGCATTGGTCTTGGTGCGCTGCCCGCGGACGGGCAGGCCGCGGCGGTGCCGCAGGCCCCGGTACGCGCCGATCTCCATCAGGCGCTTGATGTTCATGCTGATCTCGGTGCGCAGCGCGCCCTCGACCTTGAAGTCGTTCTCGATCACGCCGCGGAGCTTGGCCGTCTCCTCGTCGGTGAGGTTCTTCACCCGCGTGGAGGGGTTCACGCCCGTCTGGGCGATGATCTTGCGCGCCGTGGTCGGACCGATCCCGTACAGGTAGGTCAGCGCGACCTCGATGCGCTTTTCGTTCGGCAGGTCGATGCCTGAAATTCGAGCCAACGGAAGCCTCCCTCAGACTTCAACTACTTCTGACGCTGCTTGTGTCGCGGATTGCGACTGCAGATCACCCGGATGACACCCTTGCGCCGGACCACCTTGCAGTGCTCGCAAATCTTCTTCACCGAAGCTCGGACCTTCATGGTTCCCCTCGTGTGACGTTGCGGGGGCCCGGCCCCCGCCGGGGGGCCCGCGCACGGCGAGCCCCGGTGTGCGCGGCACTGCCGCGCCGGATCATCCTGCTCTGCGTTCCACCCCGCGCCCGGCAGCCACCCCGCTTCGGGAAGGCGCCCTCCACCGCCCCTACTTGTACCGGTAGACGATGCGGCCGCGGTCCAGGTCGTAGGGCGACAACTCCACGGTCACCTTGTCCCCGGGCAGGATCTTGATGAAGTGCATCCTCATCTTCCCGGAGATGTGGGCCAGGACTCGGTGGCCGTTCTCCAGCTCCACGCGGAACATCGCGTTGGGCAGGGGCTCGACCACGGTTCCCTCGACCTGGATTCCTTCCTGTTTCGCCAAGTTCTCTCGATTCTCCCGGCCGGCCGTCAGGGCCGGCTGAGGATGACGGGACCGTCCGGCGTGACGGCCACCGTGTGCTCGAAGTGAGCCGACGGCTTGCCGTCCAGCGTCACCACCGTCCACCCGTCCTCCAGGACCCGCGTCTCGGCCTGGCCCAGGTTCACCATCGGCTCGATCGCCATCACCATGCCCGCCTGCAGCCTCGGGCCGCGGCCCGGAAGCCCGTAGTTGGGCACCTGGGGCTCCTCGTGCATCTCCCGGCCGATCCCGTGGCCGACCAGGGAGCGCACCACCGAGAACCCGGCGGCCTCCACGTGGGACTGCACCGCGTGGCCCACGTCGCCGAGCCGGTTGCCCGGCTGCGCCGCGGCCACCGCCAGCGCCAGCGCCTCCTCCGTGACCCGCAGCAGCCGGAGCGTGCCGGGATCCACGTCGCCCACCGGCACGGTGAGCGAGGCGTCGCCGAAGTAGCCGTCCTTCTGCACGCCGACGTCCAGGCTCACCACGTCGCCCTCCTTGAGCTTGCGCCCCGAGGGGATCCCGTGCACCACTTCCTCGTTCACCGAGGCGCAGATGCTGGCCGGGTAGCCGCGGTAGCCCAGGAAGGCGCAGCGGCCGCCGTGGCCCTCGATGAACTCGCGCCCCGCCTGGTCGAGCTCTTCGGTGGTCACGCCCACCCGCACCTTCGACTTCAGGTGCTGCAGGCAGCCGGCCACGATCCGCGCACTTTCGCGGATCAGCTCGATCTCCCTGGCCGATCGCAGGTGGACCATGACCGCCGCGCCTATCGTCCCGGCAGGCCCGCCAAGACCTGCCCGATCCGCGCCGCCACCTCATCCACCGCGCCGAGGCCGTCCACTTCGCGGACCAGGCCCAGCGCGCCATAGTGGCCGATCAGCGGGGCCGTCTGCACCTCGTACACCTTCAGCCGTTCCCGGATCACCTCCGGGTGGTCGTCCGAGCGCTGCGCCAGCGCCTGGCCGTCGGCCTCGCAGGCCGCGGGCCCGGAGCCGTCCGGGTTGCCCGCGTACACCCTGCCGCAGCCGGGACACACCCGCCGCGACGAGAGGCGCCGCACGATCTCCTCGGCCGGGGCGACCATGGTCACCACCGCGGACAGCGGCAGCCCGCGCGAGGCCAGCATGACATCCAGCGCCTGGGCCTGCGGCACCGTCCGCGGGAAGCCGTCCAGGATGAACCCCGGAACGCAGTCCGGCCGGGCGGTCCGTTCCGCGACCAGTCCCACGACCACCTCGTCGGGGACCAGCGCACCGCGGTCCATGTACTCCCCCGCCTTCACTCCCAGCTCCGAGCCCCGCCGCACCGCCTCGCGCAGGATGTCGCCGGTCGAGATCTGCGGGATCCCGTGCGCGGCCGCGGCCCTCGTGGCCTGCGTGCCCTTGCCCACCCCCGGCGGGCCCAGGAACACCAGCCGCAGAGCCATCGCTACCGGCGGCCCCGGAGCTTGCCCTTCTTCACCAGTCCGTCGTAGTGGCGCATCAGCAGGTGCGACTCGATCTGCTGCAGGGTGTCCAGCGCCACGCCCACCACGATCAGTACGCTGGTTCCCCCGAAGCGGAACGTCAGGTTCATCCGGTCCACGAGCAGGTCCGGGACCACCGCGATCGCCGCCAGGAACACCGCGCCCGGCAGGGTGATGCGGTTCATGATGTAGTCAATGTACTCGGCCGTCTTCTTGCCCGGCCGGATGCCCGGCACGAACCCGCCGAACTTCCGGATGTTCTCCGCCAGGTCCTCGGGGTTCAGCACCACGGCGGTGTAGAAGTAGGTGAAGAAGATGATCACCAGCGAGTACAGGATCACGTAGATGGGCGAGTTGTGCGACAACTCCTGCGCCACGCCCGCCAGGAAATCGCTCTTCGGGAAGAAGGCGGCGATCGAGACCGGCAGGATGATCAGGGACTGGGCGAAGATGATCGGGATCACGCCGGCGGTGTTCACCCGCAGCGGGATGTGTGTGTTCTGGCCGCCGTACGTCTTTCGGCCCACCACCCGCTTGGCGTATTGCACCGGGATCTTGCGTTGCGCCTGCGTCATCAGCACCACCGACGCGATCACGGCGAACATGAACAACAGCGCCGGGATGAGCACCAACGCGTTCAGCGTGCCGTTCTTCAGCGAAGTGAACGTGGTGATCAGGTCGTTCGGCAGCCGGGCGATGATGCCCACCATGATGATCAGCGAGATGCCGTTGCCGATGCCCCGCTCAGTGATCTGCTCGCCCAGCCACATGATGCCGATGGTGCCGGTGGTCTGCGTGAGCATGGTGATCAGCCGGAACGACATGCCCGGGTTGCTGACCACCTCCACGCCGGACGCGCCCTTGAACGACTCCAGGAACATGCTGAAGGCGTAGCTCTGGATCAGCGAGATCAGCACCGTGCCGTAGCGCGTGTACTGGGTGATCTTGCGCCGCCCCTCCTCGCCCTCCTTCTGCAGCTTCTCCAGGTGCGGCACCACCGTGCCCAGCACCTGCAGGATGATCGAGGCGCTGATGTACGGCATGATGCCCAGCGCGAAGATCGTCGCCCGGGAGAACGAGCCTCCGACGAAGAGGTCGTAGAGCCCGAGCATGCTGTTGCTCTTCATCAACTGCGCCAGCGCGGTGGCGTCCACGCCCGGAGTCGGCACGTGGCCGCCCAGGCGGTAGATCGCCAGCAACCCCAGGGTGAAGAGGAGCCGCCTCCTCAACTCGGGGATGTTCCACATGTTGCGGAGGCTATCCATGAAGGCGTTGGACTGGGCCATCGGAGCTTTCTATCCTCGCGACCGGGGCGCTTCCTGCGCGCCCCCGCGTTCCCCTGCTATGACTGCGCCGCCACCGGCTCGAACTTCCCGCCGGCCGCCTCGAGCTTCTTCACCGCCGCCTCCGACGCGCGGTCCAGCCGGACCGTGATCGCGTGGGGCACGTCGCCCTTGGCCAGCAGCTTCACCGGCCGCCGGGCGCTCTTCACCAGGCCCTTCTCCTGCAGCTCCGCCGCCCCCACCACCGCGCCGGCGGCGAACAGCGCCAGCGCGCCGACGTTCACCACCTGGTCGGAGCCGGGGGTGAGGCTGCGGAACCCGCGCTTGGGCACGCGGCGCTGCAGCGGCATCTGGCCGCCCTCGAACCACCGCGGGATGCCGTGGTGGCCGGTGCGCGCCTTCTGCCCCTTGTGGCCCTTGCCGCAGGTGCCGCCCTTGCCGGACGACGGGCCCTTGCCCAGCCGCTTTCGGCGGTGGACGGCGCCCGGCGCGTGCTTGATTTCACCGATTCGCATGGTCTCCTAGCCTTCCGTCACCTTGAGGAGGTGGACGATCTTGCGGATCATCCCGCGGATCGCCGGGTTGTCGGGCTGTTCCACGGTGTGCCCGATCCGGCGGATGCCGAGCGCCTCGAGGGTCTGTCTCTGGTCGTATTTCCTGCCGCTGAAGCTGCGGATCTGTGTGATCTTCAGTTTTCCTGCCATGGCTACACCTTCGGCTGCGGCTTCGGGCCCAGCAGCTGCTCGAGCGTCATGCCGCGACGGCGCGCCACCTGGTGGGGCAGCCGCAGGGACTCGAGACCTTGCATGGTGGCCTTGACCACGTTGTGCGGGTTGCTGGTGCCGAGCGACTTGCTCAGGACGTTCTGGATTCCCGCGGACTCCACCACGGCGCGCACCGCGCCGCCGGCGATCACGCCGGTTCCGGACGAGGCGGGGCGCAGCAGCACGCGCGCGGCGCCGAACCGGCCGAGCACCTGGTGCGGGATGGTCCCGCGCACCACGGGCACGTGCAGCAGGCCTTTCCTGGCGGCCTCGCCGGCCTTGCGAATCGCGTCCGCCACCTCGTTGGCCTTGCCCAGGCCCACGCCCACCTTGCCGTTCTGGTTGCCCACGGCCACGATGGCGTTGAACGAGAAGCGCCGGCCGCCCTTCACCACCTTGGCGACGCGGTTGACGTGGATCACGCGCTCGGTGAACTCGGGCTTGACGTCATCCTCGGACCCGCGCTGCGGGCCGCGACCGGGACCCCGGCCGGGACCGCGCCCCGGGCCGCGACCGCCGGGGCCGCGACCGCCGGGACCACGACCGCCAGGACCGCGTCCGCCCGGACCGCGCCCGGGACCGCCGGGACCGCGCGCGCCGGAGTCCGGCGCGGCGGGAGCAGCGGACTGCTGCGGGGACTGCGGGTTAGAACTGGAGTCCTGCATTGCGCGCTGCCTCCGCGAGCGCCTTCACGCGCCCGTGATACAGGTAACCGCCGCGGTCGAAACACACCGCGGTGATCCCCTTGGCCTTGGCCTTCTCCGCGAGCACCTCGCCGCATGCGGTCGCAGCGGCGATCTTGCCCTTCTTGTCCTGCAGGCGTGCCTTCACTTCCTTCGTGCCGCTCGCGACGGACACCAGGGTCACGCCGCGCGCGTCGTCCACCACCTGCGCGTAGATGTGCTTGCTGCTGCGGTACACGGACACCCGCGGCCGCTCGCCGGTCCCCGAGACGCGGCGCCGGATGCGCTTGTGCCGGCGCTCGCGCGCCAGCCGTCTCGCCAAGGACTTGTCCATAGTGCTCATGTGCGTCCCCCGCGCCCCCACGGCCCGCCGTTTCCAAGGGCGGGGCCGGGCGCCTGGATTCCGGGCGTCCTAGCTCGAACCGGCGGTCTTGCCGGCCTTGCGGATGATGTGCTCGCCCTCGTACTTGATGCCCTTGCCCTTGTAGGGCTCGGGAGGACGGAAACCGCGGACGTTGGCCGCGGTCTGGCCCAGCAGCTCCTTGTTGATGCTCCGGAGCACGATCCGGTTGTTCCCCTCCACCGCGGCCTCCACACCCTCCGGAAGCTCGAAGTTGATGGGGTGGGAATAGCCCAGCTGGAGCACCAGCTTGCGCTTCCCGTCCATCGCCGCGCGGTAGCCCACGCCGTTGATCTCCAGCGTGCGGCTGAAGCCTTCGGTCACGCCGTGGACCATGTTGGCCAGGTTGGCCCGCATGGTGCCGTGGCGCGCATCGGCGCCGCGCGGCGCGCTCTCGTGGAGCTCGACACGCGCCTGCGCCCCCTCGATCACCACGCGGGTGTCGTCCAGGACCGGGCGCGCCAGCTCGCCTTTGGGCCCCTTCACGCGGACCTCACCGCCGTCGGCGGTCACGGTCACGCCCTTCGGAAGGGGGATGATCATCTTGCCTACTCGCGACATGCGCTCCTCACAGACCCGAAGGCGCTACCAGACGTAACAAACAACCTCTCCGCCGAGGCCCTTCGCGCGGGCCTCCTTGTCGGAGAGGATGCCGGACGATGTGGACACCACGCAGGTGCCCATGCCGCCCATCACGCGGGGCAGCTTGTCCTTGTTCACGTAGACCCGCCGGCCCGGCGACGACACCCGCCGCAGGCCCTGGATCACGCTGTTGTCCTCTTCGTCGTACTTGAGGTACAGGCGCAGCGAGGGCTTCTTCGCCTCGCCCACCGGCTTGAAGTGACTGATGAAATGCTCCCGGACCAGCAGCTCGGCCAGCGCCTGCTTCATGCGCGAGGCGGGCACGTCCACGCGCCGGTGCTTTGCGCGGCACGCGTTCCGAACGCTGGTCAGAAAGTCGGAAACGGGATCGGTCGTCGCCATTTCTTCCCCCTACCAGCTGGCCTTGACCACGCCCGGGATCTGCCCGAACAGGGCGAGTTCCCGGAAGCAGATGCGGCACAGTCCAAATTTCCGAAGGTAGCCGCGCGGACGCCCGCAGCGGTGGCACCGGTTGCGGTGACGCACGTCGAACTTCACGCGGTGGTGCTTCCACTGCTCGATGAGGCACTTCTTGGCCATGCGCCCGGCTCCCTTACGCTTTACGGAAGGGCATGTTCATGAGCTTGAGCAGCTCCATCCCTTCCTCGTCGGTGCGGGCGGTCGTCACGATGGTCACGTCCATCCCGCGGACCTTCTCGACCCGGTCGTAGTTGATCTCCGGGAAAATAACCTGCTCGGCGATGCCCAGCGTGTAGTTCCCGCGCCCGTCGAACGACTTCGACGGCACGCCGCGGAAGTCGCGGATTCGCGGGATGGCGACGTTGGTCAGCCGGTCGTAGAATTCCCACATGCGCGCGCCGCGCATGGTCACCATGCAGCCCACGGGCTGGCCCGCGCGCAGCTTGAAGTTCGAGATCGACTTCTTGGCGCGGCGGATCGCCGGCTTCTGCCCGGTGATGGCGGTCATGTCCCCCACGGCGGCGTCCAGCATCTTGATGTTCTGCAGCGCGTCGCCCACGCCCATGTTGACCACGATCTTCACCAGGCGCGGCGCCTGCATGGTGCTGGTGTACTGGAAGCGCTTCATCAGCGCCGGGAGCACGTCGGTCTCGTAGATCTTCTTGAGGCGCGGCGGCGGGCCGACCTCGATCACGCCCCCGCCCTTCGGCGAGGCGTCCTTCCCGGCCTTCGCGGGCTTGGCGGCCTTTGCGTCGGGCTTGCCGCCCTTGCCGGGCTTTCCACCCTTCGGCTGTTCCTGTTCCTTCTTCGCCATCACACTCTCCGCCGGCCCTTCCGCTGGCCGCCATCCGCGCCTGGCGCGGCCGCGGCGACCCGGGCTCCGGCTGTTGGACTACCCCTTGGAGATCGCGGAACCGCAGCGGACGCAGTTCCGGGTCCGGGTCTTGCCCCGGCCTTCCACCTTCACCCTCACGCCCCGGCCGCAGCGGTCACAGAACAGCGCCACGTTGGAGGCATGGATCGCGGCTTCCTTCTCGATGATTCCGCTCTGGACCCCCTGGCCGCGCGCCTTCTTGTGGCGCTTGACCAGGTTCACCTTCTCCACGATGATCCGGCCCTTTTCCGGGTACACCCGGAGGACCCGTCCCACCTGTCCCGCGGCGTCGCCCGACAGGACCTGCACCTTGTCGTTCTTCTGGAGATCCATGGTCCCCTCTAGATCACTTCCGGCGCGAGGGAGATGATTTTCATGAACTCCTTCTCGCGCAGCTCACGCGCCACGGGACCGAAGATGCGCGTGCCGCGGGGCTCGCGCGCGTCGTCGATCAGCACCACCGCGTTCTGGTCGAAGCGGATGTAGGAGCCGTCCTTGCGCTTCTGCTCCTTGCGGGTGCGCACGATGACCGCCTTGGCCACGTCGCCCTTCTTCACCTGCCCGCCGGGCAGGGCGTCCTTGATCGAAACCACCACGATGTCACCGAGCCGGCCATACCGCCGGTGGTGGCCCCCGAGCACCTTGATGCACTGGGCCACCCGCGCGCCCGAGTTGTCGGACACGGTGAGCATGGTGCGAAGCTGAACCATCGGATCCTCCGAAACCTGGCCGTGGAAACGGCCGCCGCTACCCGGTGCCCCGCCCGCGGGGCGGTCCACCGGGGCCGCGCCCGCGCGCCGCTACTTGGCGCGCTCGACGAACTCCACGAACCGCCAGCGCTTGTCCTTCGACAGCGGGCGCGTCTCCACGAACCGGATGATGTCTCCGATCCGGCACTCGTTCTTCTCGTCGTGCACCTTGAAGGTCCGGGTCTGCTTCACGTACTTCCGGACGACCGGGTGCGGGACGCGGCGGCTGATCTTCACCACCACCGTCTTGTCCATCTTGTCGCTGATGACCTCACCGACGCGGCCCTTGCGGCGGCCCCGGTCTGTCAGGCTCTCTGCCATGCGCTCCTCGACTCCACTCATCAGTGCGTCCCGAGCTTCCGGATCCCGCTCTCGTGCTCCCGCAGGACCGTCTCCAACCGCGCCAGGGCGCGGCGGGTCTCGCGGATGGTGAGCGGGTTCTGGAGCTGCCGCATCGAGTTCTTGAACCGGTCCTTGAACAGGGCGTCTCGAAGCTCCGCCATCTTGTGGCGGATCTCGTCCGGGCTCATCTGCCGGATGGCGTCCACCTTGAATTCCTTGCTCATTGCGCCTGGGCCTCCGTCTCCACGCCGCCGTCGGTACGCATCACGAACCGGGCGTGCAGGGGAAGCTTGCTCGCGCCCAGCTCCATCGCCCGCTTGGCGAGCTGCGGCGTGATGCCCTCGAGCTCGAACAGGACCCGGCCGGGCTTGATGACCGAGACCCACTCCTCAGGGTTGCCCTTGCCCTTGCCCATGCGGGTCTCGGCCGGCTTCTTGGTGATGGGCTTGTCCGGGAAGATCCGGATCCACATCTTTCCGCCGCGCTTGATGTAACGGGTGATGGCCACGCGGGCGGCCTCGATCTGGCGGGCCGTGATCCACCCCGGCTCCGTGGCCTGGAGCCCGAACTCCCCGAACGCCACGGTGGCTCCCCGGGTGGCCTTCCCCCAGCGGCGGCCGCGGTGCTGTTTCCGGTGCTTGACGCGCTTCGGCATCAACATGGTTTCGTTCCTTCCGAGCCTGTCAGGCCGTCACCGGGGGCTGCGACGCGTCCACCTGCGACTTGTCCAGCACCTCGCCGTTGAAGACCCAGACCTTCACGCCGCAGGTGCCGTAGGTGGTGCGGGCGGTCGCGATCGCATAGTCGATGTCCGCGCGCAGCGTGTGCAGGGGCACGCGGCCCTTGCGGTAGCTCTCGGTGCGCGCGATCTCGGCGCCGCCGAGGCGGCCCGAGCACATGATGCGGATGCCCTGGGCGCCGCGCAGCATGGCCGAGTCGATGGAGCGCTTCATGGCGCGACGGAACGCCACCCGCTGCTCCAGCTGGCGCGCGACGTGTTCCGCGAGGAGCTGCGCGTCCAGGTCGGCCCGCTTGATCTCCTCGATCTTGATGTCAATGTCCTTGCTGGTGAGCTGCCGCAGCTCGGCCGACAGCTTCTCCACCTGCTCGCCCTTGCGGCCGATGACCATGCCCGGCCGGGCGGTCCTGATGGTGACGATGACCTTGTTCGCGGTGCGCTGGATGATGATCTTGGGGACGCCCTCGCGCTCGAGCCGCTTCTTGAGGTACTTGCGGAGAAGCAGGTCCTCCTTCAGCAGGTCGGCGTAGCCGCGCTTCGCGAACCACCGCGAGTCCCAAGTCTTGATGATCCCCAGGCGCAGCCCGATCGGATTGGTTTTCTGACCCATCGTGCCGGCTCCTTACTTGCTCTTCCCGTCGCCCACGACGACGGTGATGTGACAGGTACGCTTCAGGAGCGGGGTCGCCCGTCCCTGCGCCCGGGGCAGCCAGCGCTTCATCGTGGGGCCGGGCCCCACCATGGCCGCCTTCACCACCAAGCGATCCACGTCCACGCGCTCCTCCCGGCTGGTGGCGTTCGCCACCGCCGACTTGAGCACCTTGGCCACGGTGCGGGCGGCGTTCTTGGGCGTGAACATCAGGATGTGCTGCGCGTTCTCGACCCGCTGGCCCCGGATGAGGTCCAGCACCTGGCCGACCTTGCGCGGCGTGATGCGCACGTATTTCGCGACTGCCTTGGCTTCCATCCCAGACTCCTGGCTTCGATCGCTGCGCGGTGCGGCGTTCGCCCGCGGCGCCTACTTGGCCGGTGCGGACTTCTCCACGTGGGAGCTGTGCCCGCGGAAGATCCGTGTGGGAGCGAACTCCCCGAGCTTGTGCCCCACCATGTTCTCGGTCACGTAGATGGGGATGAACTTGTTGCCGTTGTGCACCGCCAGCGTGTGCCCGACGAACTCGGGAGTGATGGTTGAACGGCGGGCCCAGGTCTTGAGGACCTTCTTTTCACCCGCGTTGTTCAGCCCATCGATCTTCTTCGCCAGCTTGACGTCGATGAACGGGCCCTTCTTGATCGAACGCGACATGGCTTCTCCGGTTCCGTCTCCCGCGCCCGCTTACTTCCGCCGGCGCACGATGTACTTGTCGGACGGCTTGCGCCGACGCGTCTTGAAACCCTTGGTCGGCTTGCCCCACGGCGTGCAGGGGTGCCGGCCTCCGGAACTCTTGCCCTCGCCACCGCCCATCGGGTGGTCCACCGGGTTCATGGCCACGCCGCGGACGCTGGGCCTGCGGCCCCGCCACCGGCTCTGGCCGGCCTTGCCCGGGACCTCGTTCTCGTGGTCCAGGTTGCCGACCTGGCCCACCGTGGCGCGGCAGTTCAGGTGCACCAGCCGCATCTCGCCCGAGGGCAGGCGCAGCTGCGCGTAGTTGCCTTCCTTCGCCATCAGCTGGCAGAACGAACCCGCGCCGCGGGCCATCTGGCCGCCGCGTCCCGGCGTCAGCTCCACGTTGTGCACGTTGGTGCCCAGCGGGAGCGAGCGCAGCGGGAGGCAGTTGCCGTTGCGGACCTCGGCGCCCTCGCCGCTCATCAGCGTCTCGCCCACGGCCAGGCCGGAGGGCGCGAGGATGTAGCGCTTCTCGCCGTCGGCGTAGTGCAGCAGGGCGATGCGCGCCGAGCGGTTGGGGTCGTACTCGATGGTCGCGACCTTGGCCGGAACGCCATCCTTGTTCCGCTTCCAGTCGATGAAACGGTACAGGCGCCGGTGACCGCCGCCGCGCAGCCACGAGCTGGTGTGCCCGAGGTTGTTGCGGCCGCCCGTCCGGTGCAGGAACTCGGTCAGCGGCTTGTGCGGCTCGCGCGCTGTGATCTCGTCGAAGCCGCTGGTGACGCGGTAGCGCTGTGTCGGCGTCAGCGGGCGGTATTTCTTCAGTGGCATCTCAAGCTCTCCGGTGATTCGCAGGAGTCCTAGACCGACTCGAACAGCTCGATGGTCTGGCCTTCCTTGAGCGTCACGACGGCCTTCTTCCAGGCCGAGCGTCGGCCGGCGAAGGCGCCCACGCGCTTCTTCTTACCCTGGCAGTTCATGGTGCGCACGCAGTCCACCTTGACCGGGAAGATGGCCTCGACGGCCTTCTTGATCTCGATCTTGTTGGCCTTCGGGTGCACGTCGAAGATGTACTGGTTGTGCTTCTCCCGCTGCAGGCTCCCCTTCTCGGTGATCAGGGCGAGGCGGACGATCTGTCGGGAATCCATCATGACGCGAACACCTCGTTGAGCTGCTGGAGCGCGTCGCGGGTGAGCACCACGGCGTCGTGGCTCACCAGGTCGTACGCCGTCAGCGAGTTCGCGGGCCGGGTCTCGACACCCGGGATGTTCCGGGCGCCCAGCACCACGTTACGGTTCGCTTCCCGCGTGATCACGAGCGTCTTGCGGTCCGCGAGGCCCATCTTCTTCAGCAGTTCCGCGAAGTCCCGGGTGCGGTGCGAATCCGGGGCCAGCGACTCCATCACCAGCACCGCCTCCTCCTTCGCACGCTGCGTCAGCACGCCGCGGATGGCGGCCTGCCGGATGCCGCGCGGGACGCGGTAGCCGTAGTCGCGCGGGACCGGGCCGAACGCCCGGGCACCGCCCACCCACAGCGGGGAGATGTTGGAACCGGCGCGGGCACGGCCGGTGCCCTTCTGGCGCCAGGGCTTCGCGCCGCCGCCCTTCATGTCGTGGCGGTGCTTGACGCTGTGCGTCCCCTGGCGCTGGTTGGCCAGGTACGCCTTCACGGCCTCGTACACCACGTGCTCGTGGCAGGGGGCCTCGAACAGGCCGGCGGGCAGATCCATCGTGCCGCTCGACTCGCCGCTGCTCTTGTACAGTTTCGCCGATGCCATTGCCTCGTTCCTTCCCCGGCGCGGTAGCGCCCGCGCCTAGGCCTTCTGACGGACCACCACGTAGCTGTTCGTGTGGCCCGGAACGGAGCCGCGGACCCAGATCAGGTTGCGCTCCTTGTCGATGCCCACCACCTTGAGGTTCCGGGAGGTGAAGTTGATGTCACCCATGTGCCCGGGCAGCTTCTTGTTCTTGATGACGCGGGACGGGTACGCCGAGGCCCCGATGGAGCCCGGCAGCTTGTGCGTGGTGCAGCCGTGGGTGGCCTTGCCACCGGTGAAGCCGTGGCGCTTGACGACGCCCTGGAACCCGCGGCCCTTGGTCACACCCGAGATGTCCACGTACGTGCCCACCTCGAAGACGTCCACGGTCAGGACGGTGCCGACCTCGTGCTCGGCGGGGCCGTCCAGGCGCACCTCGCGCAGCCGCTTCGCCAGCTCCACCTTCGCCTTCGCGTAGTGGCCCTGCAGCGCCTTGGTGGTGTGCTTCTGCTTGGCCTTGCCGTAGGCGATCTGGATGGCGGAGTAGCCGTCCTTCTTCGCGTCCTTCACCTGGACCACGGGGCACGGACCGGCCTCGATCACGGTCACGCCGATGGCGTTCCCGCTCTCGTCGAAGACCTGGGTCATGCCCACTTTCCTGCCCAGCAGCGACAGCTTCATGTTCCTCTCCCCTGCGTCACGGGTCGGGAGGCGGGCCGGTGGCCCACCCCGGACGGCTCGTTCGAGCCCCGCCCGGCGGACGCGTCTTCGTGGCTCGGCGGCGGACCTTCGCCCGCGCCGACGCGGCGCCGCCGGCGCGCCCTCGCGCGCTCCGCGGCACCCATCTGCAAAGCTACAGCTTGATCTCGGCCTCGACGCCGGCGGGCAGGTCCAGGCGCATCAGCGCGTCCATGGTCTGCTGCGTCGGCCGCTCGATGTCGATGATGCGCTTGTGCACCCGGATCTCGAACTGCTCGCGCGACTTCTTGTCCACGTGCGGCGAGCGGTTCACGGTGTACACGGTACGGCGGGTCGGCAGCGGAACGGGCCCGAAGGTCCGCGCCCCCGTGCGCTTCGCCGTGCGCACGATCTCGCCCGCGCTGGTGTCCAGCATGGCGTGATCTACTCGATGATTTCCGCGACGACGCCGGCGCCCACGGTGCGGCCACCCTCGCGGATGGCGAACCGAAGCTCCTTCTCCATCGCGATCGGCGTGATCAGCTCGATCGACATCGTGATGTTGTCGCCCGGCATCACCATCTCCCGGCCGTCCGGCAGGTGCGCCACCCCCGTCACGTCCGTCGTCCGGAAATAAAACTGGGGCCGGTATCCCGTGAAGAACGGGGTGTGTCGTCCACCCTCCTCCTTCGTCAGGATGTACACTTCCCCCTTGAACTTCGTGTGCGGCGTCACCGACTTCGGAGCCGCAAGTACCATCCCGCGCTCCACGTCGTCCTTCTCGATCCCGCGCAACAACAGACCCACGTTGTCCCCGGCCATCGCGTCGTCCATGCTCTTCTTGAACATCTCGACACCCGTGACCACCGTGTCGCGCGTCTCGCGGATCCCCACCCGCTCCACCTTGTCGCCCACCTTCACCTTGCCGCGCTCGATCCGGCCCGTCGCCACCGTCCCGCGACCCGAAATGGAGAACACGTCCTCCACCGGCATCAGGAACGGCTTGTCCACCGGACGCTCCGGGGTCGGAATGTAGCGGTCCACCTCTTCCATCAGCTTGATGATCGACTCGTTCGCCTTCGCGTCCTTGCCGCCCCCGTCCATCGCCTGCTTCGCCGAGCCCCGGATCACCGGAATCTCGTCGCCGGGGAACTCGTACTTCTTCAGCAGCTCACGAACCTCCAGCTCCACCAGGTCCAGCAGCTCCGCGTCGTCCACCATGTCGCACTTGTTCATGTACACCACGATGTAGGGAACACCCACCTGGCGCGCCAGAAGGATGTGCTCGCGCGTCTGCGGCATCGGACCGTCCGCCGCCGAAACCACCAGGATCGCTCCGTCCATCTGGGCCGCACCCGTGATCATGTTCTTCACGTAGTCCGCGTGACCCGGACAGTCCACGTGCGCGTAGTGGCGCGCCGTGGTCTCGTACTCCACGTGCGCCGTCGCGATGGTGATCCCGCGCTCCCGCTCTTCCGGCGCGTTGTCGATCGAACCGTAGTCGCGAACGTGAATCTTCGGGTTGTTCTGCGAAAGAACCATCGTGATCGCCGCCGTCAACGTCGTCTTCCCGTGGTCCACGTGCCCGATCGTGCCCACGTTCACGTGCGGCTTGGTACGCTCGAACTTCTGCTTGGCCAT
>JACRLI010000017.1 GCA_016235265.1 Candidatus Eisenbacteria bacterium | reverse complement strand
TGCCCAACAGCTACTTCACCGCGCTGGGGCTTCCCCGGCTGGGCGCCTGACCTCAACCTTCTGAACCGCCGGATGCGGACCCGCATGTCCGGTGGTGTGGGAGGGGGATCGCGGGACGAACCCACGACCCCCTATCCCGATCCCGGCCGGCCGGCCGGGCTCGAAGCCGGCAGGATCACCGCCTCGCCGCGCGCCGCGCCATTCGCGGGGGCTTGACCGGTTCCCACCGGGATGCCACGTTCCGCGAGCGGCCGCGGCACTCTCGCCGGTCGCGGAGGAGCGGATGCGACGGATGATCGCGGACATGCTGGCCCGCGAGGTGGCGGTGGAATGGCCGCCGCGGCGCGTGGTGAGCCTCGTGCCCAGCCACACCGAGACGCTGATCCTGCTGGGGATCGGGGGGCGGCTGGTGGGGCGCACGCGATTCTGCGTCGAGCCCGCGGGGCGCATCCAGGGAGTGCCGGAAGTGGGCGGGGTGAAGAGCCCGGATGTCGCGCGCATCGTGGCGCTGCGACCGGACCTCGTGATCGCCAACCGCGAGGAGAACCGCAAGTCCGACGTGGAGCGCCTGGAGGCCGCGGGGGTGCCGGTGTTCCTCACCTATCCGCGGACGGTGCGCGAGGGAATCGACTCGATCCGCCGTCTGGGCGGTGCCGTGGGGCTGGAGCGCGAGGCCGAGGCGCTGGCCGCGCCGTGCGAGCGGGCGCTGGCCGGGTCTTCCTCCGGTGGCGATCGCGGGCTGCCGGCGCAGGGGAAGGCGGCGCGCCGCGCGCGCCCCCGGGCGCTGTGCTTCATCTGGAAGGACCCGTGGATGCTGGTGGGCGCGGACACCTACATCCACGATGTGCTGGAGCAGGCGGGCGCCGCCAACGCGGGCGCCTCGTTCGAGGGGCGCTACCCGAAGGTGGGACTGGCGGAGGCGATGGCGCTCGCTCCGGACGTGGTCCTGCTGCCCGACGAGCCGTACGAGTTTGGCGAGGCCGAGCGAGCCGACCTTGCCGCCTTCGCCGCGGGGCCCGCCGTTCGTGACGGCAGGGTCGTGACGCTGGATGGACGGATGCTCAGCTGGTACGGCCCGCGCATCGCAGCGGCGCTGCCGCGGCTGCGGGAGATCCTGGGAACGTAGCGCCGCGAACCGGCAGCAGCGGAGGAGACGAGCGCATGTGGCACAAGGTGGCGGAGGTGTCCGAACTGGGCCCGGGCGAGGTGGGGACGGTGTACGTGGGCACGCGGGAGCTGGCGGTGTGCAACCTGGACGGGACGTACCACGCGGTCACCGGCTTGTGCCCCCACCAGGGCGGCAGCCTGGGCGACGGCTACCTGGACGGCCACCGCCTCGTGTGCCCGCTGCACGGCTGGACCTTCGACGTGCGCACCGGCGAGGCCGGCGAGCCCATGCAGCCGGGGCGGGTGAACACGTTCCCGGTGAAGGTGGAGGACGGGGGGTTGTGGGTGGAGGTGCCGGACGACTTTCAGCAGCCCTAAGCGAACTGCAGCATCCGCTCCAGCGCCATCAGCGCGCCCTGCTTCACCCCGGGCGCCACGCGCACCACGTTGACCGGGGTGCCCGCGAGGATGTTCTCCAGGGTCCACAGCAGGTGCGGTGGATCGATGCGGTACATGGTGCTGCACACGCACACCACCGGATCCAGCATGTCCACCCGCTTGCCGGGGTTGTCCTGGGCCAGGCGGTGGACCAGGTTGATCTCGGTGCCCACCACGAAGTGCGTGCCCGCGGGACCCTCGCGCACGATGCGGATGATCTTCTCGGTGGAGCCCCACGCGTCGGCCGCCTGGACCACCTCGAAGCTGCACTCGCCGTGCACCACCACCTGCACGCCGGGGAAGTTCCTCCGAAACGCCTCCACCTGCTTGAGTGTGAAGCGCTGGTGCACCGAGCAGTGACCCTTCCACAGGATCAGTTTCGCGGCGCCGAACTCCTCCGGAGGCAGACCGCCGCCCTCCCGCCACGGGTCCCACACGCGCATGGCGTCCAGCGGCACGCCCATCGCGTACGCGGTGTTGCGGCCCAGGTGCTGGTCGGGCAGGAACAGGACCGTCCTGCCCTGCGCGAAGGCCCACTCCATCACCTTCGCACAGTTGGTGGAGGTGCACACCGAGCCGCCGTTGCGTCCGACGAGGTTCTTGATGGCCGCCGTGGAGTTGATGTAGGTGACCGGCAGGAAGCGGTGGCCGAATGTCGCGGTGAGATACTCCCAGCAGGCCTCCACCTGCTCGGTGCCGGCCATGTCCGCCATGGAGCAGCCGGCGTTGAGGTCGGGCAGGATCACCTGCTGGCCGGGCGCGGCCAGGATGTCCGCGCTCTCGGCCATGAAGTGCACCCCGCAGAAGATGATGTACTCCGCGTCGGGATACTCCGCCACCTTGCGCGAGAGCTTCAGCGAGTCGCCGCGCTCGTCGGCGAACTGGATGATCTCCTCGCGCTGGTAGTGGTGGCCCAGGATGAGCAGCCGCCGGCCCAGCTCGCGCCGGATCGCGCGGATGCGCGTGATGCGCTCCTCGGGGTCCAGCCTCAGGATCTCGTCGGGCAGGGGGGCCTGCTGGAGCACGCTCATTGAAAATCTCCGTGGCGGCAATGGGTATCCAACTCATAGGATGGCGACGCGGCCGGGCGGGTGTGCCCTCAACCGGAGTATACCATTCGGGCCACAGCGACGGGGGACTCCGGCCCGGGCGCGCTGGCCGTCGCAACAACACGGTAATTCGTTTCAATGCAGTCAGATCCATGGGGGAGTGAATGTCGGACGTGAGGAACATCGTGATCCTGGGCTCGGGAGCGGCGGGGCTGACAGCCGCGATCTACGCGGCCCGGGCGAACCTGTCGCCGCTGGTGCTGGAAGGGGTGCAGCCGGGCGGTCAGTTGACCATCACCAGTGAGGTGGAGAACTTCCCGGGCTTCCCCGAGCCGGTCCTGGGGCCGGAGCTCATGGACGGGATGCACCGCCAGGCGGAGCGACTGGGGGTGGAGTTCCTCGCCGAAGCCGCGGAGTCGGCGGACCTGGCGCAGCGTCCGTTCAGCATCCAGGCGGGCTCCCACACGATCCTCGCCCGCGCGCTCATCGTGGCCACCGGGGCCTCCGCGCGCTGGCTGGGCATTCCCTCCGAGAAGGCGCTCATGGGCAAGGGCGTGTCCGCCTGCGCCACCTGCGACGGCTTCTTCTTCCGCAACCAGAAGGTCGTGGTCGTGGGCGGGGGCGACACCGCGATGGAGGAGGCCACCTACCTCACGCGCTTCGCCACCTCCGTGCTGGTGGTCCACCGCCGCGCCGAGCTGCGCGCCTCGAAGATCATGGAGGAGCGCGCCCGCAGGAATCCCAAGATCACCTTCGCGTGGAACACCGCGGTGGAGGAGATCCAGGATGCGCCCTCGGGAAAGGTGACCGGCGTGCGCCTGAAGAACATCCTGGACGGCAGCATGCGCACCGTGGAGTGCGACGGCGTGTTCGTGGCCATCGGGCATCAACCGAACACGTCCATCTTTGCCGGCAAGCTGGCGATGGACGAGAACGGATACCTCAAGGTGACGGGAACGCGCACCAGCGTGGAGGGGGTGTTCGCCGCCGGTGACGTGGCGGACCACGTGTACCGGCAGGCGGTCACCGCGGCCGGGACCGGCTGCATGGCCGCGCTGGACGCGCAGCGCTTCCTGGAGGAGAAGGCGGAGGCGTAGCAGCGGGCACGGGCATGCGGGGCCGCAGCCGCCGGCGCAGCATGTCCCGGCTTGCATGCCATGGCCATTCTTGACGCCTTTCCGCGCCGCCGTTAGCCTCACCGCCTGTTGATCCACCAGGGAGGCAGTTCGATGACCCAGCCGGACCCAATTGAAGTCCTGCTCAAGGAGGGGCGCTCGTTCCCGCCGCCGGCCGGTTTCGTGGACCAGGCCAACGTGCGCGACGAGTCCATGTACGCCGAGGCGGAGAAGGACCCCGAGGCGTTCTGGGCGAAGTGCGCGGCGGAGCTCGACTGGATCCGGCCGTGGGAGCGGGTGCTGGCATGGGAGCCGCCGCACGCGCGGTGGTTCCTGGGCGGGAAGCTCAACGTCAGCTCCAACTGCGTGGACCGCCACCTGGCCACGCGCCGGAACAAGGCCGCGATCATCTGGGAGGGCGAGCCGGGGGAGGAGCGGGTCCTCACCTACCACGACCTCCACCGCCAGGTGTGCAAGGCGGCCAACATGCTCAGGCACCTGGGGGTGGGCCGCGGCGACCGCGTGACCATCTACATGCCGATGGTGCCCGAGATCGTGGTGGCCATGCTGGCGTGCGCGCGCATCGGGGCGGTGCACAGCGTGGTCTTCGGGGGCTTCAGCGCGGAGGCGCTGCGCGACCGCATCAACGACCAGCAGGCGCGGCTGGTGATCACCGCCGACGGCGGCTACCGGCGCGGCAACATGCTGCCGCTCAAGCGCACCGTGGACGAGGCGCTCAAGGAGTGCCCGTGCGTCCAGCACGTGATCCTTTACAAGCGCGGCGACTTCCCGATCCACGTCCAGGAGGGCCGTGACCACTGGTGGCACCGTCTCATGGCCGACATGAGCGGCGAGTGCCCCCCCGAGCCCATGGACAGCGAAGACCTCCTCTACGTCCTGTACACCTCCGGCACCACCGGCAAGCCCAAGGGAATCGTGCACACCACTGGCGGCTACCTGACCGGGGTGAACGCCACCACCCGCTGGGTGTTCGACCTGAAGGAGAACGACCGCTACTGGTGCACCGCCGACGTGGGCTGGGTCACCGGGCACAGCTACGTGGTCTACGGCCCGCTCAGCAACGGCGCCACGGTGTTCATCTACGAGGGCGCGCCCGACTGGCCGGCGCAGGACCGCTTCTGGGCACTGATCGAGAAGTACGGCATCAACATCTTCTACACCGCGCCCACGGCCATCCGCGCCTTCATGAAGTGGGGACCGGAGCATTTGCGCGCGCACGACCTGTCGTCGCTGCGGCTGCTGGGCTCGGTGGGCGAGCCGATCAACCCCGAGGCGTGGGTGTGGTACCACCAGCACGTGGGCGGCGGGCGCTGCCCGGTGGTGGACACCTGGTGGCAGACCGAGACGGGCATGATCCTGATCTCGCCGCTGCCGGGCCTGACCCACTGCCACCCGGGCTCGGCCACGCGTCCGCTGCCCGGCGTGTCGGCCGAGATCCTGGACGAGGCGGGGGAGCGCGTCGCGGTGGGGGGCGGCTATCTCGCCATCACGCGCCCGTGGCCGGCGATGCTGCGCGGCATCTACGGCGACCCCGATCGCTACGTGGAGCAGTACTGGAGCCGCTGGGACCGCGGGACTTACTTCCCCGGCGACGGCGGGAAACGCGACGAGGAAGGCTGCTTCTGGCTCCTGGGCCGCGTGGACGACGTGATGAACGTGGCCGGGCACCGCCTCGGCACCATGGAGGTGGAGAGCGCGCTGGTGGACCACCCGTGGGTGGCAGAGGCCGCGGTGATCGGCAAGGCCCACGATCTCAAGGGCCAGGCCATCGCCGCGTTCGTCACCCTCAAGGACGGCCGGCAGCCCGCGCCGTCCCTGGTGAACGAGCTCAAGGAGCACGTGGTGAAGCGCATCGGCGCGCTGGCGCGCCCCGAGGACATCCTGTTCACCTCCGACCTGCCCAAGACCCGCTCCGGGAAGATCATGCGCCGCCTGCTCAAGGACATCGCCGAGGGCCGCGTGCTGGGCGACACCACCACGCTGGCCGATCCGGGGGTCGTGGCGAGCCTGCGCGAGAAGTACGAAGAGGAGGGCTAGTTCATCGACGCGACCCGGCAAGGCCGCTCGTGGTGGGCGCGCCGTTCCCCGTGGCTGCGCGGCCGCCGCGGCTGGACGGTGGCGGTGGTGTCCGCCTTCCTGCTGGTGACACTGGGAACCTACGTCCCGTTCTCGCTGCGCGTCTCGGCCATCCGCAGTTTCCGGGAGACGGGCCCCGGCTGGTCGTTCCCCACCAAGGTGTACTCCGACTGGATCGACCTCGTGCCCGGGCGCGCGCTGCCGGGCTCGTACCTGGAGGCGGAGCTCGAGGCGCGCGGGTACACCCCGGCGCTCGGCGCGCGCCTGGCGAGTGGCGAGTACAGCGTGTGGGACAACGTGTGGCGCGTGCGCCTGCGGGGCTTCGACTATCCTGACGGCCGCGCACCCGGCGAGGAAGTTCGACTCACCCTGCGCGGGGGCGTGGTGGCCTCCATGACCCGGGGCGCGAAGTCCGGGTCCCCGCCCCGGCTGGAGCCGGTGCTGGTGGGCGAGTGGGCCGGGGACGCGCGCGAAGAGCGTACCTTCGTGCCCCTGGACTCCATTCCCAAGGCCATGCGCGACGCGGTGGTGGCCTCCGAGGACCGGCGCTTCTTCCAGCACGTGGGCATCGACCCGCGCGGGGTGCTGCGGGCGCTGCTGCAGGACGTGCGCGGCCGCGGCGTGCGCCAGGGGGGCAGCACCCTCACCCAGCAGCTGGCGCGCAACCTGTTCCTCAACCGCAGGCGCACCGCGGAGCGCAAGCTGCGCGAGGCCATCCTGGCGCTGGCCCTGGAGATCAAGCTCTCGAAGGACGACATCCTGGAGCTGTACCTCAACTCGGTGTACCTGGGGCAGCGCGGGAGCGCCGGCATCGCCGGGGTGGAGGAGGCGGCCTGGTTCTACTTCAACAAGCCCGCCAGCCGCCTCAATATCCAGGAGGCCGCCACGCTGGCCGGGGTCATCCCCGCGCCCAACGCGTTCTCGCCGGTGCGCCGTCCCGAACTGGCGCGCGAGCGCCGGGACGTGGTGCTCGACGCAATGGCCTCCGAGGGATTCCTGACCCGGGAGGCGGCCGAGAAGGCGAAGGCCGCCGCGCTCATCCTGCGCGCCGGGCCGGAGCCGCCGGATCGCTTCGGGTACTTCACCGACTACGCCCGCGATTTCCTGCGCGCGGCGCTGCCCGACCCGCCCCTGGAGTCGCGTGGCCTGCGCGTGTTCACCACGCTGGATCCCGCATGGCAGGAGGAGGCGGAGCACGACCTGCTCTCCGGCGTGCGCGACCTGGAGGGCTCCATGTCCGGGGACCTGCAGGGCGCCTTCTGCGCCGCGGACCTGCGCACCGGGGCGGTGCGCGCGCTGGTGGGGGGGCGCGACCACGCCGCCAGCACCTTTAATCGCGCCTACCAGTCACGGCGCCAGCCGGGATCGGCGTTCAAGCCGGTGGTGTACGCCGCGGCCTACGACCAGAATGCCGGGCGCAGCCCGTACACGCCCGCCACCACCGTGCCCGACGTCGAGCGCGACTTTGCCGCGCTCGAGGGCCCGTGGCGCCCGCACAACTACGAGGGTGAGTACCACGCATCGGTGACGCTGGCGAAGGCGCTGGCCAAGTCGCTCAACGTGGCCACCGCCAACCTGGTGGAGCGCGTCGGCGCGCACCGCGTGGCGGAGCTGGCCACACGCTTCGGCCTGCCGAAGACCAAGCCGGTGCCGAGCATCGGCCTGGGCACCAACGAGGTCACGCTGGTGCAGCTGTTGGGCGTGATCACCACGCTGGGCTCCGATGGCCGGCGCACGCCGCTGGTTCCCGTTCACATCGCAGTGGACGGCAATGGCAAGGTGCTGTACGAGCCGGCCGGGCAGCAGACCCAGGTGGTTTCGCCGCTGGCGGCCCACCTGATGGTGGAGCAACTGCGCAACGTGGTGAACTACGGCACGGCATACAACCTGAAACAGGTGTACGGATTCCGTCGCCCGACCATCGGCAAGACCGGCACCACCGACGACGAGTTCGACGCGTGGTTCATCGGCGCTACCCCGGAACTGGCCGCCGGGGTGTGGCTGGGCTACGATCAACCCCGAAGCTTGCAGCGCAGCGGCTCGCAGGCGGCGGTGCCGGTGTGGGCGCGCATCGTGACCTCGCTCACGCGCGACTTCCCGGTGCGCGACTTCCCGGCGCACCCGGGCGAACTGGAGATCGCCACCATCGACGGGTTCAACGGGCTGCTGGCGAACCCGAACTGTTCCAGCGTGATCCGCACCGCCTTCGTGCTGGGCAGCGCGCCGCGCAAGGTGTGCGGCCTGGCGCACCCGGAGGCGCAGCTTCCGGACACCACGCTGGGCGCGGGCGACAGCGCCTTCACCTCGCCGTTCGAGGTGGAACCGGAGGAAATCCCTTGATCCCGCTGAAGGACAACAACCCGAGATTCAGCACCCCCTACGTGACGTGGGGACTGATCGCCGCCAACGTGCTGGTGTTCTTCTACGAGGTCGCGCTGGGGCCCCACGGCATGCGCGGGTTCGTGTCCTACTTCGGGCTCATCCCGCTGCGCGCGTTCCAACCCGAGATCTTCATGCAGGCGGTGTTCGAGCACGCGCGCTACGGCCAGCTTGTGGCGGTGGACCTGCCGCCGCGCTACCTGCCGTTCCTGTCCTCCATGTTCATGCACGGCGGCTGGCTGCACCTGGGCGGCAACATGCTCTACCTCTACGTGTTTGGCGACAACGTGGAGGACGCGCTGGGCCACGTGCGCTACCTCTTCTTCTACCTGGTGTGCGGCGTGGGTGCCTCACTGGCCCACTGCTGGGTGGCGATGGCGTTGCGGCCCGGGGATGCCCTGACCACGGTGGTGGGGGCGAGCGGGGCGGTGGCGGGGGTGCTGGGGGCCTACATCTACATGTACCCGCGCGCGCGGGTGCTCACGCTGGTGCCCGTCTTCGTCTTCCTGCAGATGATCGAGCTGCCCGCGCAGTTGGTGCTGGGCCTGTGGTTCGTGATCCAGTTCTTCAGCGGGGTGGGATCCCTTGGCCGCTACGCCGGCGGCGGGGTGGCTTTCTGGGCCCACATCGGCGGGTTCGTGCTGGGGCTGGGCCTGGCGATGGTGCTGCCGCGGCGGCGGAGGCCGCGGGCGATCTACCTGTGATCCATCGGCGGGCGGGGTGCGGCCCCCGCACGCCGAATCCTGCAGGGCGGTGGGGCGGACAGCTGCGCCCTACGCCGGCGCCTTCCGCAGCGCCGTCCTCCACTTCTCGAACTCCCCGAAGCTCCGGGCATTCAGCACGTCCGCCGCGGTGAGCCACGCGCGGCGGGCCACGCCCACGCCGAAGCGCATCATGTCGAACTCGCCCGGGCGGTGCATGTCGGTGTTGATGACGATGGCCACGCCCATGTCGCGGGCGCGGCGGGCGCGCATGTCGTCCAGGTCCAGTCGCATGTAGTGGGCGTTGATCTCGATGGCCTTGCCCCCGGCGGCGGCCGCCTTGAACAGCCGCTCCCAGTCCACCTCGTACGCCTCGCGCTCCAGGATCAGCCGGCCCGAGGGGTGCCCCAGCACGCAGGTCGCGGGATGCTCCAGGGCCTTCACCATGCGTCCGGTGGGGTCCTTGCCGAACGAGGAGTGGATGGAGGCCACCACCCAGTCGAGCTGCGCCAGCACTTCGTCGGGATAGTCCAGGCTGCCGTCTCCGCGAATGTCGGACTCGGTGCCGGCCAGCAGCCGGATCTTTGTCTGCTTCCTGTTGAACGCCCGCACCGCCGCGGCGTGCTCCAGCAACCGCTCCGCGTTCAGCCCGCCGGCGTAGCCCGCCGAGGCGGAGTGGTCGGTGACGGCGGTGTAGGTGTAGCCGCGCTTGAGCGCCTCGTCGGCCAGCTGCTCCACCGTGAGCTCACCGTCGCTGGCGCGGGTGTGGCAGTGCAGGTCGGCCTTGATGTCGCCCGGCTCCAGCAGCACCGGCAGCGTGCCGGCCTCCGCCGCGTCGAGCTCGCCGCGGTCCTCGCGCAGCTCCGGGGGGATGAAGGGCAGCCCCAGCACGCGGTAGCACTCCTCCTCGGTGGCGCCTGCCACGCGTTCCTCGCCGCGGTACACGCCGTACTCGTTGATCTTGAGACCCATGCGCTTGGCGCGGTCGCGCAGGCGCACGTTGTGTTCCTTGGAGCCGGTGAAATACTGCATCGCCGCGCCGTAGCTTTCCGGGGGCACGGCGCGCAGGTCCACCTGCAGGCCGCGCTCCACCCGGACGCTGGCCTTGGTGTCCCCGTGGGCCAGCACCTCGCGCACCTGCGGCAGCGCCACGAAGGCGTCGAGGACGCGTCGCGGTTCGGCGGTGGCCGCCAGCAGGTCGAGATCCCCCACGGTCTCGCGCATTCGGCGCAGGCTGCCGGCGGGTGTGAGATCCACCCCGGGCACCGCGCGACGCAGGGCGGCGAGCATCTCCGCCACCACCGCGAACGCCACGCCCAGCGCCACGCGGCCCCCGGACGTGGCGCGGAATGCCAGCCCCTTGCTCAGATTCTCGATTTTCTTCTCGCCCATGCCCGGCAGGCCGGCCAGCCGGCCCTGTTCCAGCGCGAGACGCAATTCGTCCAGGGTGCGGATCTGGAGCTCCCGGTGGAGCATCGCCGCACTCTTGGGGCCCAGGCCGGGCACCTGGAGCAGTTCCAGGAGCCCGGGGGGTACCTTCGCCAGCAACTCCTGGTGGCGTGCCACCACGCCCGTGTCCAGGTATTCACCGATCTTCTTCGCGGTGGCTTCGCCGATGCCGGCGATGTCCTGGAGTCGCCCCTCGCGGCGCAATTCGGCCACGTCCTCCTGCAGGCTGTCCAGCGCGCGCGAGGCGCGGCGGTAGGCGTTCACGCGGAACCCCGTCTCGCCCTGGATCTCCATCAGGTCGGCCATCTGCTCGAACAGGTCCGAGATTTCGCGGTTCTTCATGGGCTGGGCCTCCGGAATGGGTGGTCAGCCGCCAGTTTAGGCGCCGCGCGGGGGCGCCTCAAGCCCCGTGCGGAGTGCGACAGACCCCGGGAGTGGCCCGGGCGCAGCCCGTGTGGACCGGAACCAAAGGTGCGCCGCGCCGGCGCCGATAACGGATCGGATGGAGTCGAACGCATTCCTCTAACCCTGGGAAGGCCACGTGAACACCGCCGAGACACTCCGCCGGTCCCTCCAGGAAGCCCTGCACACCTGTGACTGGCTGCAGGCCATCGCCAGCGCGCGCGAGCTGCTGGAGTTGGAGCCCGACGCGCTGCGCGAGCGGCACCTGCTGGCCCAGTTGTACCTGCGCGTGAGCGGGTCGCGGCTGGCCGCGGTGCAGTTTCGCAAGGTCCTCCAGCAGGCGGTGCGCCGCCGCGAATTGTGGAAGGCCATCGCCGCCCTGAAATCCCTGGAGGCCCTCGGGCCTTCCGAGGCCGGGACCATCACCAGCGGCCAGGTCTTCGGCCAGGTGGTGCGCCCCCAGGGCCATCGCGGCGGGCAGTCGGATGCATTCCCTCCCGCACTGGAACGCATGTCGTCCGAGCAGTTCGACAAGTTCTGCCGGGACATGCAGCTGATCTCCCTGATGCAGAACGACCGCTGGAGCGTGCCCGGCGGCGGCGCCTCGCTGCTGGTGGCGGTGTGGGGCCGCGCGTGGCTGGAGCGCGACGAGGAATCCATCGAAGCTTCCGAGGGCGAGATCCTGTTCCTGGTCCCGCCGGAAGGGGAGGGGTCCCTGGAAGTCCTGGGACTGGAGGAGACCTGCCTGTTGCACCTGGCGCCGGAGGCCCTCGCGGGCTTCCACGCGGAGGTGCCCGGCCTGGAGAGCCTGGCTTCCACGCCGGCCCCGGTGCGCGCCGACGCGGCGCCGCCCGCGGCCCCGGAAGTCGTCGGCCCGCCGCTGATCGAGCGCGACGACGTGCTCTTCGCGGCGCGGCTGGTGGTGCACGTGGAAGGCGCCGACGGTCGTCTCACGCTGGCCGGCGTGGTGAGCGGCCTGAACGAGTCGGGGGCGTGCTTCGAGTGCGAGCACGCGCACCTGCCGGTGGATCCGGCCACGCTGGAGGGCATGCCGGTGGCGCTGCAGGTGGCGCTGCGCACCGAGGACCGCCCGTACCGCTGGATCGGCCGGCTGGACTGGGTGCGGACCGGCTCCACCGCCACCACGCAGGGCTTCCGCTGCGGCGTGCGCTGGGACGGGCTTTCGGACGAGGACCGCGCGGCTGTCTCCTCGCTGCGCGGAGCGCGCGGCAGCGAGGCGCACCGGCTTTGGGAACTGTGGAATTCCTCACTGGGGAACGACCGATGAGCGCGGACAACCTGGAATGCGGCATCTGGGCCGTCGGCGGCGGCAAGGGCGGCACCGGCAAGAGCGTGATCAGCTCGCTGCTGGCCGTGTGGCTGGCGCGCTTCGGCAAGCGCGTGGTGCTGCTGGACGCCGACCTGGGCGGGGCCAACCTGCACTCGCTGTTCGGCATGAAGCTGCCGGCCTTCACGCTGCACGACTTCATCGAGAAGCGCGTCTCCACGCTTGAGGAAGTGGCGCTGGACACGGGGCTGCCCAACCTCCGCCTGATCAGCGGCGCCACCGACATCCTGAGCGTGGCCAACCCGAAGTACGGCCAGAAGACGCGGTTGCTCAACGCCGTGCACCGCTTGAAGGCGGACGTGGTGCTGCTGGACCTCGGAGCCGGGACCCACTACAACACCCTGGACTTCGCGCTGCTGGCCGACACGGCGCTGGTGGTGATGACGCCGCAGATGACTTCCATCGAGAACGCCTACGGCTTCCTGAAGGGCATGCTGTTCCGGAAGCTGGAGCGCTCCTTCAAGGAGGGCCACCCCATGTACGAGGCCCTGGGCCCGGTGCTGCGGCCCGAGCCCGCGGCGCGCGCCGAGCACCTGGCCGATTGCATGACGCGCCTGCGCCAGGCTCCGCCCGAGGGCTTCGCCGAGCTGGATGCCGTGCTCAGGTCCTTCCGGCCCCACGTGCTGGTGAACCAGGCGGTGGGGGAGCGGGACGCGATGGCCAGCGAAGTGATCCGCAACGTCTGCCAGCGCTACCTCGGCGTCGCGCCCTCGGCGCTGCGCCCGGTGCCCGCGGACCTGCAACTGCGGCGCGCCATCGACTCGATGCGCCCGCTGACCCAGCTGCCGCGCGGCTCGGACGCCCTGGCAGCCACCTACGACCTGGCGATGAGGCTCGGCGGCGGGCAGTCCGACGCCGCGCGGCTGGCCGCCTGACGTGCCCGGAGGGGCGTCCCCACGGGGGCGCCCGCCGGCCACCCGATCGCCCGGACTGCTGACCGCAGCCGGGCGATGTCGTATTCTCCCCGCCATGGACATCCTCGAACACAACCGCGCCGCCTGGGATCGCGAGGTGGAGAGAGGCAACCGGTGGACGGTGCCGGTCACTCCCGAAGTGATCGCCGCCGCCCGCGAGGGCTGCTGGGAGCTCGTGGTCACGCCCGAGAAGCCGGTCCCCCGCGAGTGGTTCGGAGACCTCGAGGGTCGCGACGTGCTGTGCCTGGCCTCGGGGGGCGGGCAGCAGGGCCCGGTGCTCTCGGCCGCCGGCGCGCGGGTGACGGTGTTCGACAACTCGCCCCGCCAGCTGGCCCAGGACCGCACGGTGGCCGATCGCGACGGGCTGAGCCTGGCCACCGTCCAGGGCGACATGCGCGACCTCTCCGCCTTCGGTGACGCCTCCTTCGACCTGGTGTTCCACCCCTGCTCCAACGTGTTCGTCCCCGAGGTGCGCCCCGTGTGGCGCGAGTGCTTCCGCGTGCTGCGCCCCGGCGGGGTGCTGATCTCGGGCATGGCCAACCCGGTGTTGTACCTGTTCGACGCGGAGAAGCTGGATCGCGGCGAACTGGAAGCCCGCCACCGGATTCCGTACTCCGACCTGGAGAGCCTCACCCCGGAAGAACGGGAGAAGCGGGTTCAGTCGGGGGACACGCTGGAGTTCGGGCACACGCTTCAGGATCTGATCGGAGGGCAGCTGGACGCGGGGTTTCTGCTGTCCGGCTTCTTCGATGACACCTGGAGCACCTCCGTGCTGGGCCGCATGATCCCCACGTTCCTCGCCACCCGGGCGGTGAAACCGGGAGGATAGTCCGCGCATCCCACCGGAAGGACCGGCTCTCTCGACCACCCGGCCGCCTCGGAGGACTCCCGATGCCCGCTCCCCGCACGAAAGCCGCCCGCGCCGGCGTGAAGCGCGCGCGCCCCTCGGCCGCCGCGAAGCCGGCGCGCGCCGGCTGTCGCACCGCGAGATCGTCGCGAAGCTGCAGTCGGTGGGCGATCCCGGCCCGTGGTGGGGCCAGATGATCACCGTGGGCTACGAACGCGCGCGGGGGCTGCGCATGCTCCACCAGAAGCCGGACGGCTTCGAGATCAGCGTGAGCCGCACCCTCGCGATCCCGCCTGCGTCCGCGTTCCGCGCCTGGCAACGAAGGGCGCTCGAATCCTGGCTGCCCCGCGCAGGAATGGAACTGCAGTCCTCCTCGCCTGGGCGCCGGCTGCGGTTCCGGTGGAAGGACGGCGTGGGCCGGGTGGAAGTCCGCTTCGAGCCCAGGCCCGCGAACCGTTCGCAGGTGTCGGTGCAGCACGGCCGACTCAAGGACGCGAAGGCAGGTGCGGCCATGAAGGCCTTCTGGGCCGCGGCGCTGGACCGGTTGCGCCGGAAGCTGGAGGGTTGAAGGATGGCCGACATGACCCCGGCCCCTGAGTTCACCGGCCTAGGGCCCCTGGGCCAGATCGCCGTCACCGTGAACGATATGGCGCGCGCGGTGGCCTTCTACCGCGACGTCCTGGGCCTGCCGTTTCTTTTCGAGGTGCCGGGCATGGCGTTCTTCAACGCCGGCGGCGTGCGGCTGCTGGTGGGCCTGCCACAGGGAGCCCCTCCGCCTCCCAACAACTCCGTCCTGTATTTCAGGGTGGCCGACATCGCCTCCGCCCACGCCGCGCTGGCCGCGCGCGGCGTGAAGTTCCGCAACGCCCCGGCGCTGGTGGCCCGCATGCCCGACCACGAATTGTGGATGGCGGCGTTCGATGATCCCGATGGCAACGTGCTGCAGATCATGAGCGAGGTGAGATAACGCACGGTTGCGGCACGCGGTCGCGCGAGGCGGGTGCGAAGGCAGGGCATGTGCCGGCGATCGCAGCGGAAGTCATGACGAAGGGGGCGGAAGCCGCGCATGCGGCTCCGCCCCCTTCGTCATGATTTCCGCCAGGGACTACTTCTTAGGCTTCTTCTGGCCCTTCGCCGATCGCGCCGCCCGGCTGCTGGTCACGGTGCGCACCCGGCGGGAGCGGGCCTTGCGGCGGCGGGTGGCGCGGCGGGCCGGGGCGGCCGCTTCGGCATCCTCCTCCTGCTCCTCCTCCACGGGCTCCAGCAGGGCGTGTGGGAACACCTCGTCCATGTGCTCCACGCCGATGAACTCCAGCTCCGCGCGAACCGACTCCGCCAGGTCGGCCAGGTTCTTGAGGTTCGCCTTGGGCAGGATCACGGTGCGGATCCCGGCGCGGTGCGCGGCCATGACCTTCTCGCGCACGCCTCCCACGGGCAGCACCTTGCCCCGCAGGCTCACCTCGCCGGTGGTGGCCACGTCGTTGCGCACCGGCCGGTTGGAGAGCAGCGAGGCCAGCGCCAGCGTGATGGTCACACCGGCGGATGGGCCGTCCTTGGGGATGCCGCCGGCGGGGAAGTGCACGTGCAGGTCCACGTCGGCGAAGGCCTCCGGCGGAATGCCCAGCAGTTCGGCACGCGTGCGCACCAGGCTGAACGCGGCCTGCACCGACTCGCGCATCACCTCGCCCAGCTGGCCGGTGGCCACCATGCGGCCGCCGCCGGGCATGCGGATGGTCTCGATGGGCAGGAGGTCGCCGCCCGCCGGGGTCCACGCCAGCCCGGTGGCGACGCCGACTTCCGGCTCGCGCTCGGCCACCTCCGGGATGTGCACCGGCGGTCCCAGGAAGGTCTCGATGTCATCCACGGAGAGGTCCCACGGGCCCAGGTCGCCGCGCGCGTAGCGGCGGGCGCACTTGCGGCAGATGGACTCGATCTGCCGCTGCAGATTGCGCAGCCCGGCCTCCAGCGCGTACTCCCGCGTCAGCTTCAGGATCGCGTCGGTGCCCAGCGTGAGGTCGCCGGCCTCCAGGCCGTGGCGCTCCAGCGCCCGCGGCAGCAGGTAATGCCGCACGATCTGCACCTTGTCCGCGTCGGTGTAGCCCGGAATCTCGATCACTTCCATCCGGTCCACCAGCGTGTCGGGCACCAGCTCGAGCATGTTGGCGGTGAGGATGAACAGCACGTTCGACAGGTCGTACGGCACGCCGAGGTAGTGGTCCAGGAACGAGTGGTTGCGCTCCGGGTCCACCACGTCGAGCAGCGCGCCGGTGGGGTCCGTGGTGTTGCCGTCGTGACCCAGCTTGTCGATGTCGTCAATCACGAACACCGGCCCCGACGAGCCCACGTTGCGCAGCGTTTCGAGGATCAGCCCGGGCTGGGCCGCGTTGAGCGGGCGGCGGCGGCCGCGGATTTCGGCCTCCTCGCGCACGCCGGCCAGCGACACCAGCACGAACTCGCGCCCCAGGGCCTTGGCCACCGCGCGGGCCAGCGAACTCTTGCCGGTGCCGGAGGGCCCGGCCAGGCACAGGATCGGGCTGGGGGCGTCCCGGCGCAGGCGCAGCACGGCCAGGTATTCCAGGATTCGTTCCTTGGCCTTGGCCTGGCCGTAATGCTCCTCGTCGAGCACCCGCTGGACGTGGTCGAGGTCGAAGCTGCGCGGCGCGGCGGCGCGCCACGGCAGGCCCAGCACCCAGTCCACGTGGGCGCGCTGGTCGGCGTGCTCCTGCGAGCCGGGCACCATGTGGCGGAGCTTCTCGATGTCGCGGCGGATCTCCGCGGCCACGTGCGGAGGGGCCTGCGCCGTGGACAGCAGCTCGAACAGCTCCGCGCTCTCGGCCTGCACGGCGTGCCGCTCGGCGGCCTCGCGCCGCGTCTCGCCCGGGGGCTCGGGACCGGCGGCCGGCTGCGCGGACCCGCGCCAGGGTTCCAGCTCGCGGCGGAGCACCGACTCCAGCCGCTGCAGCCGCTCCTCCTCATCCACGGTCTCGACGATGCCGAGCTGCTGCTCCAGCGGCAGGTGCAGCGAGGAGGCGATCACGTCGGCCAGGCGGCCCGGGTCGCCGCGGTGAAGCTCGAAGACTTCGTGCAGGCCCTCGGAGTGACGGCCGTCCGTGCGCAGCAGCTGTCCCGCCAGGTTGAGAACCGTCTCGAGCCGGGCGAGCGCGCGCGGCGCGGCCGGCTCGCCCTCACCGGGGCCATCCTGCTCGATGGGGACCACCTCGCCCGCCAGCTGCCCGTCCACCTGCCGCCAGGCGTCCACGCGCACCCGCGCGAGGCCCTCGACGGTCAGCTGGAGCGATCCGCCCGGCGTCTCCAGGCAGCGCAGCACGCGCGCCAGCACTCCCACGCGCGGCAGCGGACCGGCGTCCGCGGAGCGCGGATCCACGCCGCCCAGCAGCACCACCGAGGCGCCCGGGTGGAAGCCGTCGGCGCCCGGGCGCGGCGCCACGGAGGGGCTCACATGCACGGAGGAAATGCCGGCCGGGAACACCACCGTGGTGGTGACCGGGACCACGGGCAAGGGACCGTGCACGGCGCGCTCAGGCTGTGGAACGGGATCCAGGGCCATGTCGGGTCCCCCGCTTCAGGGTGATGGGAAAGGGAGGCTTGGGTCGGCTTTGGAAAGGGGGGCGGGCCGCCGGGCCAGCCGCTCCGCGGCGCCGGCACGCTCCGAGGGGGTTTTCGGCATGCGGCGGGCGGAAGGGTAGGCTCACGTACTTGATTGGATGCTCCCATCGGCGCGCCGGACCGCCCAATTCGCCCCGCGCTCAAGCCAATCCGCGGCAAGGGGTTCCGCACCGGGGTGAATCTCGAATCGAGGACTATTCGAGACTTTTCACGACCTGCATGGTGACGTCGTCCTTGAGGCAGCGCTGGCCCGCGAATTCGCGCACCGCGGCGAGCAATCCGCGGCATATTTCGGACGCCGGGCGCTCCCGGAAAGAGCTCAGCAGGCCCTCGACGCGGCTCAATCCGAACAGATCGCCCTCCGCGTTGGTCGCCTCGGTGAGGCCGTCGGTGTAGAGCAGCAACAGGTCGCCGGGGCGCAGTTCCACAGTGCGTTCCCGGAACACCTCGCCGGGGAACACGCCCAGGATCGAGCCCGTGGCGGGCAACTGCTCGGCCTTGCCGCCCGAGCGCAGCAGCAGCGGCGGGTTGTGGCCGGCGTTGGCGTAGGTGAGGCGCCGACGTTCCACGTCGAGCACCCCGTAGAAGGCGGTGACAAACTGGCCCGGTTCCACGCTCTCCAGCAGCAACCGGTTCACCTTGGCCATCACCGTGCGGATGGAATAGTTGTTCCGGATCTCCGCGATCAGGCTGGCCCGGAAGCTGGCCATGATCAGCGCGGCCGGCACTCCCTTGCCGCTGACGTCGGCCAGGGCCAGCCCGTAGTGGTTCTCATGGATGTGCACGAAGTCGTAGTAGTCACCGCTGACCTCCTCGGAGGCCTCGTTGAGGCCGGCGATGTCGAAGCCCGGCAGTTCGGGGCTGCGGCGCGGCTGGAAGGTGCGCTGCACCGAGCGCGCGAACGCCAGTTCCCGCTCCAGGCGGCGCTTCTCCTCCAGCTCCTCGTACAGGTGGGCGCGGTCGATGGCGATGGCCGCGTGGGCGGCGAACGCGCCCAGCAATTCGAGGTCGCGCTCGCCAAACGCGTTCAGCCGGTCGGACTCCAGGTTGAACGCGCCTATCACCCGGTCGCCCGAGCGCAGCGGAGCCACGATCTCCGAGCGCGTCTCGGGCCGCGAGTTCACGTAGCGGTCGTCGCGCTCCACGTTGGGCACGATCACCCCGCGCCCCGTCTGGCACACCCAGCCCACCAGCCCGAAGCCGATGGGCAGCCGGAAGTCCGGCCGGCGCTCGAAGCTGTACCCGCGGGCCGCGAGCAGCTGGAACTCGGTGCGGTCGTCGGTGCACAGGTAGAATTCCGCGGCGTGGTAGGGCACCAGCTCCTCGACCGCGTCGAGGATGTCCTCGAGCACGTCCTTGAGCGCCACCGAGCGCGCCACGCGCGCCGCGACGTGCGAGAGCACCTCGTTCTGCGAGCGCTCCCAGCGCTCGCGGTCGTAGATGCGCGCGTTGTCCACCGCCGAGGCGATGTCGTAGCTGAGCAGGTGCAGGAACTCGAGGTCCTCCTCGGTGAACTCCCCGTGCGTCTTGTTGATGGCTTCGATCACGCCCACGGGCACGCCGTCGCGGCCCAGCGGCGCGGCCAGCAGGCCGCGCACGGTGACTCCCAGGGAGGCCTCCACGGAGAAGTCGGCGTCCGGGTCGCGGCTCACGTCCTCAAGCCGCTCCGCGCAGTTGCGCGAGAGCACCCGGCCGGCGATCCCGCGCCCCGGGCTCCACAGGATGGACTTCACCGCCTCGCCGGTCCGGCCCACCGCCAGGTGCGGGCGCAGCACCCCCATTTCCTCGTCCACCACCAGCAGCGAGGCGCACTCGCAGTCCAGCGTCTGGCATACCAGGCGGTTGACGATGGGCATCAGCTCGTCGAGGGACAGCAGCGAGTCCAGGGCGCGCGAGGCTTCCCACAGGCTTTTCCAGGGATTGTCGAAAGGCGGCAGGGGCAAGGATCCTCCGTGTGGACGGCCGTCCATGGTAAGGGCCCATGATTGCGTGGGACACGGGCCGCGTCAACCGGGGCCCGTCCGACCTGCTACAATGCGGCCGGCCCGCGCCGCGATTTTCCGATCCGGAAACCCGAACGAACCATGAGGACGCCATGCCGAAATCCAGCCCCCGCACCGGGGGAGCGAAAAGGCCCTCCGCCGGCAGGAGGACGAGGGCCGCGGGGAATGCGGGGGTGGCGAGGCGGGCGTCCATCGCGCAGCGGCCCGCTGCCGCCACGAAGGCCGTGGCCGGGGGGAAGCCCGGCGCCGCGAAGAGGCCGGCGCCGGCGAGGAAGGAGTCGTCCGCGCTTCCGGAATGGGCCCCCGCGCGGGTGTCCGACTTGATCGCGCGCCTCAAGCGGCTGCACCCGGACGCGAAGTGCTCCCTCGAACACGTCCACCCGTTGCAGCTGCTGGTGGCCACCATCCTCTCGGCGCAGTGCACCGACGATCGCGTGAACATGGTCACGCCCGGGCTGTTCGAGCGCTTCCCCGACGCCGCTGCGCTGTCCAGGGCCGGCCGGCCGGAGCTGGAGGACGTGATCCGCTCCACCGGCTTCTTCCGCTCCAAGGCCCGGAGCATCCAGGAGTGCTGCCGCGACCTGGTGGAGAAGCACGGGGGCCAGGTGCCCCGGACGATGGAGGAGCTCACCGCGCTGCGCGGGGTGGGCCGCAAGACGGCCAACGTGGTGCTGGGCAACGCCTACGGAATTCCCGGAGTCGTAGTGGACACGCACGTGGGACGCCTGTCGCGGCGCCTGGGTCTCACGTCCAACGACGACCCGGTGAAGGTGGAGCTCGACCTGATGGCGCGCCTGCCGCGCGAGGAGTGGACGCTGTTCTCGCACCTGCTCATCCACCACGGCCGGCGGGTGTGTCCGTCGCGCAAGCCGCATTGTTCGCGGTGCGCCCTGGCGGACCTGTGCCCGCGGTCGGGAGTGGAGGAGTCGGACTGATCCCAGCCCATGTCCCCGGAAAGGGACCGCCGTGGAACCAGCCGCAGCCGTGAGGCCCGCGTCCGCGTGGGGGATGATCCGCAGCTACTTCCTGGACTTCAAGGTCCTCAAGGACTGCCCCCGCGAGTACTGGATCATCCAGTCCATCAACTTCCTCGATTGCCTGGCCTACTTCTCGTTCCTCAACATCGCGGTGGTGTTTCTCTCCCAGAACCTCGGGTTTTCCGACGTGCGCGCGGGCTACGTGTTCACCATCTTCACCACCACCGTGTCGCTGCTGCTGTTCTTCTCGGGATTCGTCACCGATTCGCTGGGCATCCGCAGGTCGCTGTACCTGGCCATGGCCCTGCTGATCCTCTCGCGCGGGGGCATCGCGCTGTGCGGGTTCTTCCCCGGCATGCCGTTCCGGAACGCCCTGATCTGGCCGCTGTTCCTGCTGCTGGCGCCGGGGACGGCGATGGTCCAGACGGTGTTCCAGTCCTCGGTGCGCCGCTACACCAGCGCGCGGTCGCGCGGGGCCGGCTACAGCATGTGGTACCTGGTGATGAACATCGGCGCCGCCCTGGGCGGAATCGTGATCGACGTGGTGCGGCTCAACTTCAAGGCCGACAACACCTGGATCATCAACATCGGCGTGGCAACGGCGGTTCTGTGCACCCTCCTGACGATGCTGTTCATCCGCAACGAGCTCCAGGTGCACGCGGCGGGGGAGGTGGAGCGGGAGGAGCAGGCGCCGGAGCGCAAGACCCCGTGGCAGATCCTGGCGGGCGTGGTGGGGCATGCCGCGTTCTGGCGGTTCATCGTGCTGGTGGCCTGCCTGCTCGGGGTGCGCGCCGTGTTCCTGTACATGGCGCTCCTCTCGCCCAAGTACTGGCTGCGGGTGATCGGGGAGAATGCCCCCATGGGCATGTTCCAGGCGGTCAACCCGATCCTCATCGTGGTGGGGCTGATCCTGTTCATCCCGCTGGCCAACAAGTTCAACATCTTCAAGATGCTGGTGTTCGGCGGCATCATTTCCTCGATCTCGCTGTTCGCGCTGGTGCTGCCGTGGCGCTGGTTTGGCGACAACCTGGTGGCCTCCTACACCACCATGACCATGATCCAGCTGGTGGTGCTGTCCATCGGCGAGATCCTGTGGTCGCCCAAGCTGCAGGAGTACACCGCGGCGGTGGCGCCGCCCGGCCAGGAGGGCTCCTACCTGGGCATGTCCCTGGTGCCCTATTTCGTGGCCAAGACCTTCATCAGTCTGCTCTCGGGCCACATGCTGCTGCGATTCTGTCCGGAGGGCATCCAGCCGCGCATCCTCGCCGGCACGCAGCCATTCTGGAGCTCGCCGGAGGCCATGTGGCTGCTTCTGGGCGTGTTCGCGCTGGCCGGGCTGGTGACGGCGGTACTGCTCAAGGGTTGGCTGACGGAGGGGGTGAACCTGGACCCGGTGAAGGAGAAGTCGGCCGCCGCGTGACGAACTGGCCCCGAAACCCTGGAGGACACAGATGCCCCTGAACCTCGCACGCCGCGGCGTGTGCCTCGCACTCGCCTGGACCCTCGTGGCCGCCGCCGGGCACGCGCAGGGCGCCGCACCCGCGGCCCCGGCGACGGCCCCCGCGCCACCGCCGCCTTCGCCGGTGAGCGGCATCCGCTCGAAGATCTCCGCCGGGGACCTCCTGAGCGCCGAGTCCATCCTCGAGGTGCACCGCGCGAAGTACGGCGAGGACGGCCCGTGGCTGGTGGGACTCTCGTGGCTGGCTCGCGGCGCGCAGCTGCTGGGGGAGCCTCTGAAGACGAAGCGCTACATCTCCGAGACGCGCGCCCGCTGCGCCGAGCGGATGGCGCGCGGCGCGGAGCTCGCGAAGGACCATGACCTCGAGATCGCCCTGGGGGCGGCCATCGAAGTGGAGGCGCAGAGCCTCCAGCGCGAAGCGGGCGCGGCGCAGGCTGCCCGCTTCGTGCGGGGCGAGCTGGACAAGGTGAAGGGGCCGGTGGCGCTGCGGTCGCGGCTGAACAAGCGGATCAACATGCTCACGCTGGCCGGGAGCCCGGCGCCGGAGCTCGAGATCGAGGACCACCCCGGCGAGCGCCCGCCCACGCTGGCCGGCCTGCGCGGCCAGCCGGTGCTGCTGTTCCTGTTCGCCGAGGGCTGCGGCGACTGCAGGGCGCAGGCGGCCACGCTGGCGCGCTCCGTTTCGCGGTACGCGGACCGCGGGCTCAGGGTGGTGGCGCTGACCCGCCACTACGAGGAGACTGCGCAGCGCGACGCCGAGACGGCCCGCGTGGACAGCGTGTGGAAGACGGTCTACAAGGACCTGGGGCCGGTGCCGGTGGTGATCAGCACCGCGTCCATGGAGCGCTACGGTGGATCCAGCACGCCCACCTTCGTGTTCGTGGATCGGGAGGGAGTGGTGCGCTGGTACACCCCAACGCGGCTGGACGAGGTGGAGCTCGACCGGGCGCTGGAGGGGTTGTGCGGGGAGCCCGGGAAGGGCAAGTGACGGGCCCGGAGGGCGGGGAGCGCGACCCCGGAAGCTCCTACAGCGCCTCCATGCGGTGCCACAGGCGCGCGGCCTCCTCGCGCGCCTGCACCCGGATTTCGTCGATGTCGCCGGTGAGCAGCCGCCCGCCGATCACCACCACCTGGTCGTCAATGGTCACGCGTTCCACCGCTTCGCCGCCGGAGTCGAGCCGCCGCACCACGACCTCCCCGGCGGCGGGACCCTCCGAATTCGGGAACAGCTGCGAGATCAGCGTGCGCCCCGCGTCCAGGCGGCGGGCCACCTCGGGGGTCGGCGTGCCGGGCTCCAGCTCCAGTGCCTGGCGAACCAGTGCATCCAGCTCCACGGGCATGTCCGCGGGATAGCCGTCGGTGCCCAGCGCCACCCGGCGGCTGGCGGACAGCGCGCGAGGGTAACCCACTCCGTTGCCCGCGTTGGACCTGGGATTCTGTACCAGCCAGCAGCCGCGCTGGGACGCGCCGCGCACCTGTGCCTCGGTCAGGTGGACGCCGTGCGCCAGCACCGAGCCTTCGGGCAGGGCGCCCAGGTTGCGCAGCCGCTCCAGGGGCCCCGGGTAGCCGCGGCGCCGGGCGTCCTCCACGTCGGCGACGTCCTCGGCCACGTGCACGTGGATCACGGTGCCCAGTTCCTGGCACAGTTCGCCGGCCTCGCGCACGGTGTCGTCGGAAACGGTGAAGGACGCGTGCAGCCCCACGAGCCCCCGGACGCGGCGGCCGTGCCTCGCCCGGCAGAACCGCCGGCACTCCTGCAGCCCGCGGCGGGCCTCCGCGCGGCCGCCGTTGCGCTCGGTGGCGCCGAAGCACAGCGCGGCGCGGATCCCCAACTCCTCGCACGCGTCCGCCAGCACGTCCAGCGAGCCCTCGATGAACCCGGGCGACTCGTGGTGGTCAATCAGCGCGGTGGTGCCCTTGAGCAGCGCTTCGGCCACGTACAGGCGCGCCGATGCCCGCAGCGAATCCGCGTCCAGCGCACGGTCCAGCCGCCACCACACACGCTCGAGGATCTCGATGAAGCTGCGCGGCGCGACGCGGGGCGCGGGCATTCCCATCGGGGCCAGGCCGCTGTAGAGGTGGGTGTGGGCGTTCACGTAGCCCGGTCGGGTGATCTCCCCGGCCAGCGCCGTCCTGCGGGGGTCCGGCGCGAGCCGGGCGGCGGGGGCCGCGCCCGCGGAGGACTGCGAGACCGTCACCGCCAGGTCTCCTTCGGCGCCTTCGCGTGGATGCGGCCCACGCTCATGGCCCTGCCGGCGGGGGAGTCCTTCATGGGCAGCACCGTGCGCCGCACGCCGTCGAAGGCCTCCAGCGCGCCGGCCACGGCGGCGGCGGTGGGCACCAGGCCGATCTCGCCCAGGCCCTTGGCTCCGAACGGGCCCTCGGGCTCGGCCTCCTCCACCAGGATCACTTCCACCTCCGGCATGTCCTTGGCGCGCAGCACGCCCAGCTGGCGCACCTTCGAAGTCACCGGCATGCCGTCCGCGCACGGGAGCTCCTCGGTGAGCGCGTAGCCCAGCCCCATGTGGATGGCGCCCTGGATCTGGCCCTCGCACAGGGTGGGGTTGATGGCGCGGCCCACGTCGTGCGCGGCCACGAACTTCTCCACCCGGCCGGTGGCGTCCAGTGCGCACACCTGCGTGGCGAAGCCGTAGGAGGTGTGGGTCTTGGGGTTGGGGACGTCCGCGCCCAGCGGGTGGGTGTCGTCGATCTTCTCGTCGCCGGCGAACACCTGGCCGGTGAGATCCGCCAGTGGGCTTCCGGAATCCAGCGCCTCCCGCAGGCGGCGGGCGGCGGCCACCACGGCGCGCCCTCCGATCAGCGTGGCGCGCGAGCCGGTGGTCTGGCCGCAACCCAGGGCGAAGGTGGCGTCCACCTTGGGGCGAAAGACGGCCACCGGCAGGCCGGTCACCTCGGAGGCCAGCTGCGAGAACACCGTGAGCAGGCCCTGTCCCATCTCGGTGTAGCCGTTGTACAGCGAGATGGTGCCGTCGGGCTCCGGCACCAGCCGCGCCTTGCCCCACTCCAGCGCCCCGTTGCCGAGCCCGCTGTTCTTCAGCCCGCAGGCGATGCCCACGGCGCGGCCCTGTCTCACGAACTCGTCGTAGCGCGGCTTCACCGCCTGCAATGTCCGCCGCAGGCCGCAGGACTTCTCCAGCACCTGGCCGGTGGTGAGCATGTCGCCCACGTCCACGGCGTTGCGCCAGCGGATCTCCCAGCGGTCCAGGCCGGCCTTGGCGGCCAGCAGATCCAGCGCCCCCTCCATGGCGAAGGTGGCCTGGTTGACCCCGAAGCCGCGCATGGCGCCGCAGGGCGGGTTGTTGGTGTAGGCGGCCACCGATTCCACGTCCACGTGCGGAACCCTGTAGGTGCTGCACGCGTGGCCCGCGGCGCGCTCCAGGACCTTGCTGCCCACCGAGGCATAGGCCCCGGAGTCGCCGGTCAGGCGCGCCCGAACGGCGGTGAGGCGGCCCTCCGCGTCGCAGCCGGCGGAAAGCTCGATGGTGATCGGGTGGCGCTTGGGATGCACGCGCACCGACTCGTCGCGGGTGAGCGTGAGCTTCACCGGCCGCTGGGTCACCCACGCCAGCAGGCACGTCTGCGCCTGCACCGACATGTCCTCCTTGCCACCGAAGCCGCCGCCGTTGGGCACCAGCTCCACGAAGATGCGTTCCTCGGGCACCGCGAGGAGCTTCGCCACCTGGCGGCGGTCGTCGAAGATGCCCTGACCGCCGGTGTACAGGTGCAGCGTCCCATCCGGCTTCGGCTCGGCCAGGGCGCTCTCGGGCTCCAGGAACAGGTGCTCGATGCGCTGCGTGCGCCACGTGCCGGACACCGTGTGCGCGCTGGCCCGGAGCGCCGCCTCCGCGTCACCGCGGCGGATCACCGAACGGGAGAGCAGGTTGGCGTGCTTCGGGTTCACCTGTGGCGCCCCCTCGCGGAGCGACTCCGCCGGGCCCGGCACCGCGGGCAGCGGCTCGTAGTCCACCTCCACCAGCGCGGCGGCCTGCCGCGCGGTCACCTCGTCCACCGCCGCCACCGCGGCCAGCACATCGCCCACATAACGGACTTCCTCGCCTTCGGCCACGAACGCGGGCCAGTCCTCGTACAGGATGCCGTTCCAGCGCTCACCGGGCACGTCCGCGGCGGTGACCACCGCCCCGACGCCGGGCAGGGCGCGGGCCCGGGAGGTGTCGATGCGCCGCACGCGCGCCCGGGCGTGGTCGCTGAGCCTCAGGGCGCCGAAGAGCATGCCGGGCCGGGACAGGTCGTCCACGAACGGCCGGCGGCCCAGGACCAGGTCGGCCACGCGGTAGCGCCGCACGCGCGCGCCCACGCCGCCCTCGGCGAGCGGCGCGGGCAGGGGTCCGCCCCGCCGGGCCGCGGCCACCATCTCGATGGCCTCGATGACCTTCACGTAGCCGGTGCAGCGGCACAGGTTCTCGTCAAGCGACTCGACGATCTGCGCGCGCGTGGCATCGGGAGTGGTGCCCAGGAGGTGCCGGGCGCGGATCACGATGCCCGGGATGCAGAAGCCGCACTGCACCGCGCCGGTGGCGGCGAAGGCGTCGGCGAACAGCGTGCGCTCGGACTCCGGGAGGCCCTCCAGCGTGATCACCGTGAGCCCCGAGGCCCGCTCCGCGGGCACGGTGCAGGTTACGCGCGGCTCGCCGTCCACCAGCGCCAGGCACGCGCCGCACTTGCCCTGCGGCTGGCAGCCCTTCTTGGGGGAGGTGATTCCGAGGCGGTGGCGGAGGACGTCCAGCAGCGTCTCGCCCTCGCGCGCCTCGGTGCGGACCTGCGTGCCGTTCAGCGTGAATTCGACCTGCAGCATGAGCGTGGTTTCCCCGGGCGCGGTCCGCCCGTCGTCCTGTGTGGTTCTCCCGGGAGTCGCCCGCGCGCGGGGGTGCGGGCCCGGGGCGGCCCCGGCCCGGAGCCGTCCCCGCCGGTGTCGCTCAGCGCGTGCGCGCCGTGGCGTAGGCGCTCGGAAACCTCGCCAGGAAGGCGATCGCGTGCTGCAGCTCGCGCGAGTCCGAGCACTCGCCGATCTTGTGCGTGTTCTGCTCGATTCCCACCCCGAAGCCCAGCATGGCCGGGTGGCGGAAGCCGCCCGAACTCACCCAGCGCTTGCCCTCGGGCACGGCGATGGAGCGGTCGGCGGCCGGCACCGGGAAGCCGACGCCGTCGGTGGAGAAGACCCAGCGGTCCACGCGCGGCTCCCGGCGCAGCGCGCCCAGGGTGCCGCCCGCGGGGATGTGCGGCGAGAGCGCGCCCGAATACGCGTCCACGGCGGCGCGGATGGCGGGGTGCTCCTCGGGCGTCATCCAGCTCATGTAGATCTGGGGGTTCCCGGGCACGTAGTTCTTCCAGGTGGGCTGGTCGTAGGTGGGCACGCCCACCTCCACCTTGAGCCCCGCGGCGCGCGCGAGGCGCACCGTCTCGAGGCCGGCCACGTCGGCCACGGCCTGCTCCGGGGTCTCGCCCACCGTGAGGCGGCGGTCGAAGCGGAAGGTGAACCGGTCGGGCACCGCGCAGTCGCTGGGCGACTCCAGCACCGCCCACGAGGCGGTGCGGGTGCCGTGGCCCAGGAACGGGTGATCCAGGAAGCCCTCGCGCTGCTCGTACTTCTCCGCGGCCTCCGCGAGGATGTGCCCGCCGTGCTCCAGCGGATTGAGGCCCTCCCAGGGCATGGAGCCGTGGCAGGACCTGCCGGTGACGCGCACCTCGATCTGCATGCGCCCGCGCTGGCCGCGGTAGATGCCCAGCGCGCCCCTGGCGGAGTCACCCGTGGAATCGGTCAGGATCACCACGTCCGGCACCAGCTCGGCCGGCTTGCCCGGCAGGAACCTGCGCATGATGTAGAGCGGCCCGCCGCCGTCGTTGTCCTCCTCGGCCACGGTGCCGTACCCGCGCACGATGCAGCCGCGCAGGGCCCCCAGTTCCGTCAGTTCGATCGCCACCTTGGTGGACACGATCTGGCTCACCACCCCGCCCAGCTGGTCGGCGGAGCCGCGGCCGAAGACCAGGTGCTCCCACTCGCCGTCGGGGGGGAGGTAGCCGAGCTCGCGGCGCAGGAAGGCGCGGTCGATCCTCTTCGGGTCCACCAGTCCGAGATACGGGTCGAGCCCGCCGGTCTTGGCGTGCCATTGTTCGCGCAGCGGCTTCACGGTGTCGGTGTGGCCGTCGAGGTAGATGACGGCCTTCTCGGAGGCGGGGATGGGGTCGCCGGGGTCTCCGGCGGTCCAGCACAGGTTGCCGAACTCGTCGAAGAACGCGTCGTCGGGACGCCGCACGGCGCCGATCTCCACGATGCGCCGCCGCAGATACTCCAGCCGCGGCCCCTCGTGATTGCTCAGCCCGCACCGAGGATCGCCGCCCTGGTCCGGCGCGCGGTCCACGTGGTCGGCGGGAATGCGGATGGCTTCCTTCAGGATCTCGACGGCGAGCGGCCGGTACTTCGCGGCCAGCTCCGCGATCCTCGCATCCAGCTGCTTCAGGTCGGGGGTGGGCACGAATCCTCCGCGGGGGGCTTCAGATCTGGGCCAGGCGGCCGGCCAGTCCGGGCACCTTGGCCACGGCCAGCATCGCCATGATGACGTACACCTTCTTGTTCGCCTGGCGGGCCACGTTCACCTTGTGGCGCTCCATCACGCCGGCGGACACCTCGTCGCCGATGTCCGCGGGCAGGCAGTGCATGTACAGCGCGTCGCCGCCGGCGGTCCGCTTCATTCGCCGCTCGTCGCAGATCCAGTCGCGGTGCTTCGCGTTGCGCTCCAGGGCCTGCCTCTCGATCTCGCCCATGCGGCCCTTGTCGCGCGCCTTGTTGGCTTCCACGCGCTGCAGCATCAGGTCGTAGGGGCCCCAGCTCTTGGGATACACCGCCACGGCGTCCTGGAACGCGGCGTCCATGTCCTGGGTGAGGGTGAATGAGCCGCCCGAGGCCGCCGCGCTCTCCTGCGCCGACTTCATGCACGCGTCCATCAGGCGGTAACCCTCGGGGTGGGCCAGCGTCACGTGCGCGCCGAAACGTGTGAGCAGCGTGGCCAGCCCCTGCGGCACGGACAGCGGCTTGGCGTAGCTGGGCGAGTAGGCCCATGAGACGCCGATCTTCCGGCCCCGGATGCCGTCCGGGAAGTACTGCCGCAGCCACATGAGGTCGGCCAGCGTCTGCGTGGGATGGTCGATGTCGCACTGCAGGTTGACGATCCCCACCTTGCGCGGGTCCCGGGTGGCCTCCAGGTAGTCGTCTATGCCGCGCTTGAGCTCGCGCATGAAGCGATTGCCCTCGCCCAGGATCAGGTCGTGGCGCACGCCCAGCGCGTGGGCGTTCATCCCCAGCATGGCGCCGGTCTCGGCCGCGGTCTCGCCGTGCTCCACCTGGGTGGAGCTGCCGTCCACGATGACCGGCTGCATGCCGAGCCGCGCCGCGGCGCCGGCCCACGCCGACTTGGTGCGGGTGGAGTTGTCGAAGAACAGGGCATAGGCCAGCTCGTGCGGCAGGAGCGCCGTGGGACGGCCGGCGAAATCGGCGGCCTCGAACCCGGAGGCCACCGCCAGCAGCGCGTCCAGCTCGGCGGCGGTCCAGTCGGTGGTGAGCAGCAGGCTCTTCCCGAAGAGGCCCTCGAGGGTCTTCCGGTCGGGGGCCGTGGCGGCGGTCGGGGTCATGGTCTCTCCTTGAGGATGCGGGTTCCGGCGTGTCCGTCGAACGCCTCGGCCAGCGCCTCCGGGTGACAGATGAGCACCTCCTCACCGCCGCGCTCCAGGAAGTACATGGCGGCCTCCACCTTCGGCCCCATGCTCCCCGAAGGGAACTGCTTCTGCGCGGCCATCTCCCTGAGCTCGGAGACGGTCGTCTCGCGCAGCGCGGTGCGCCGGTCGGTCAGGTAGTCCCTGTAGACAGCGTCCACGCCGGTGGTGATGTACATGCGCTTCACTCCCAGGTTCACGGCGAGAAGCGCGCTGGCGCGGTCCTTGTCGATCACGGCCTCGAGGCCGCGGATGCGCCCGTCGCTGCCGCGCATCACCGGGATGCCGCCGCCGCCGCACGCGATCACGGTCACGCCCTGGGCCACCAGCCGGCGGATGGTCTCCAGTTGCACGATGGAGATGGGCGCGGGCGAGGCTACCACGCGGCGGTAGCCGCGGTGAGAGTCCTCCACCATGTTCCAGCCGCGCTCCCGGCGGAGCTCAGCCGCCTCCGCGGCTCCATAGAACTTGCCGATGGGCTTGGTGGGCTCGGTGAAGGCCCGGTCGTTCGGGTCCACCTCGACCTCGGTGACCACGGTGGCCACCTCGACCTTCAGGCCCAGGCGGCCCAGCTCCTGGCGCAGGTCGCGCTGGATCATGTAACCGATCGCGCCCTGCGAGTCGGCCACCAGCGAGTCCAGCGGGACTTCGTGGATCTGGTTCTTGGCCAGTTCGGAGCGCAGCTGCATGAATCCCACCTGCGGCCCGTTGCCGTGGGTGAGCACCAGGTGCTGCCCGCGGCGGATGAGCTCGGCCACCGGGGCGACGGCCCGGGCGGTCACTGCGAACTGGTTCTCGACGGTCGGTGGCAGGGCGGGATCCAGCAGGGAGTTGCCCCCCATGGCCACGAGGGCGGGGGGGGTGTCGGGGCGTGGGATCGTGTCGGCCATAATCATTGATTTCTAGCAGGAGCGGGCGGCGGAGTCAAAGGGGGCGCTCCCGGCCGCCGTACCCCCGCGCCCGGCCCGCCGGATGTGCTACATTCTCCCGCACCGTCTGGTTTCCCCTGACACGCCCCGCGCCGCGCCGGAGTGGATGTCCGTGAAGATCTCGTCGCCCCTGGGCCCCGGTCCTTCCCGATGACTGTCGCCTTCTCGCGGCCCACCACGCTGCTCTCCAACGGGACGCTTCCGGAGGGCTACCGGCTGGTCGCCGACGAGGCGCTGGTGTCGGCCCAGTCCGGGCAGCGCTACGCCGGTTTCATCTCCGAGAGCATGGCCCGCCTGAATGTCGCGCGCCGACTGTTGTCGCTGCGGCCGGCCCCCGCCGCTGTGGTCGCGGGCCGGTATGGGGAAGCCTACTCGCTGGTGCGCGGGCTGCTGGGCCGCCGGTGGCCGCCGCTGGTGCTGCTCGACGTGGAGTGGCACGCGCGCTCCCGGCACACTCTTCGCCAGGCCTTCTCCCGCGCCCACCACCGCCGCATCGCCGCCGGCGCCTGCGCCATCCAGGTGTTCTGCGAAGCGGAGATCGAGCGGTACGCGTCGTTCTTCGGCATCGCCCGCGAGAAGTTCGTGTGGGTGCCGTTCTGCATGGACCTGGACCGCTCCGCCTTCGAGGTCCGCGACGGCGACTACATCTTCACCGGCGGGATCCTGGACCGCGACTACCCCACGCTGTTCGAGGCGGTGCGCGACCTTCCCATCGAGGTCCGCCTGGCCGCGCCGCCGCAAGCCGTGGACGCGCGCCGCATGCCGCCCAACGTGCGCCTGCTGGGCACCGTCCCGCGCCTGGAGTACTTCCGGCAGATCGCGGGAGCGCGGGTGGTGGCTCTCTCGCTCACCCCCGACGACTCGCTGCGCTTCCCGGGAGTCATCACTTACTGTGCCGCGATGCACCTGGGCAAGTGCGTGGTCCTGAACGAGCCGGTGGGATCCCGCAGCTACATCCAGAGCGGCGTGCACGGGCTGGCGGTGCCCATCCGCGATCCCGGCGCCCTCCGCGCGGCGCTGCAATCCGTCCTCGACGACGGCGTTCTCCGCGCCCGCCTGGCCGGCGCGGCCCTTCAGCGCGCTCGCTCCAGCTTCACCGTGCGCAATTACTTCGAGCACCTGGACCGGGTGCTTCGCTCGCTTCGGGATTCCGTGCCCGCCTGAGCCCCGGCGCCCGCGGGAGCCCGCCCCGGGAATCCGCGCGCCCGGCTCTGTGCGCCCGCGGGGATCGCGCCAGGCCCGCGCCGGCGCGTTGCCGGGCCGGGCTGCCTGGTGTACCTTCGAACGGATTCGCATCGTTCGCCCGGAGCGCCGCCGCGCCCGCCAGACGGGCCTCCGAACGCCGGCGCCGGGCATCACACCGGCAAGGGGAGGGGCGGAATCCCACCATGGCACGACTCGGGCTCGAGAGAGAAATCGGCGACCGCAGCGTCTACGACCGCACGGTGCAGCGCTTCCGCGAGGCACGCATCCTGCTGCCCACATTCGCCCAGCTGGCCGATCCGGCGCTGGCCCCGGCCGGCGTGCGCGCCGCGCTGGCCGGAGTGGACCCCGACTCGCCGCATCCGCTGAACCTCTTCCGCGTGCACTGGCACAACGGCGCGTCGCGCCGGGACACGGCCGACATCCCCGGTCACGTGGTGCTCCCGAAGGAACTGACCGGGGTGGACGCTCCGATCGTGGTGGTCCTGGGCGAGCGCTTCCCCATGATTCACGCGCACAAGGTGCTGGCGGCGTACGCGTGCCTGGCCCCGCGCATCGTCACCGGCCAGTTCGATCCGACCACCCACAAGGCCGTGTGGCCGTCCACCGGCAACTACTGCCGCGGGGGCGTGGCCATCTCGCGCATCATGGGCTGCCGGGGCGTGGCGGTGCTGCCGGAGGGGATGAGCGCGGAGCGCTTCCGCTGGCTCGAGGCGTGGGTGGCCGACCGCGCCGACATCGTGCGCACCGTGGGCACCGAGAGCAACGTCAAGGAGATCTATGACAAGTGCGCCGAGCTGGACCGAGACCCGGGAAACATCATCTTCAACCAGTTCTGTGAGTTCGGAAACCACCTGGCGCACTGGCGCGCCACCGGCTCCGCGTTGGAGCGGGTGTACCTGGTGCTGCGGAAGAGACAGCCGGGGCTGAAGCTGAGCGTGTTCACTTCGGCCACCGGATCGGCCGGCACCATCGGCGCCGGGGATTTCCTGAAGGACACCTACGGCACGCGAATCGCTGCGGTGGAGGCGTCCGAGTGCCCGACCATGCTGGAGAACGGCTTCGGCGAGCACAACATCCAGGGCATCGGCGACAAGCACATCCCGCTGATCCATAACGTGATGAACACCGACTTCGCCGTGGCCGTCTCGGACCGCGCCACCGACGAGCTGGGCGTGCTGTTCAACTCGCCGGCGGGCCGCGACTACCTGGTGCGCCGCCGGCGGGTGCCCGCCACGCTGGTGGACGCGCTCTCCTCGCTGGGGCTCTCCAGCATCTGCAACGTGCTGGCCGGGATCAAGACCGCGAAGTACCTGGGCCTGGGCCCCGAAGAGGCGGTGATCACCCTGGCCACCGACGGCCAGGCCATGTACGGCTCCGAGCGCGAGAAGACCCTGAAGAAGTCCTTCCCGGGTGGATTCGACGAGGTCTCCGCCGGGGAGGTGTTCGGCCGCCACCTGCTGGGCGCGGCCACCGACCACCTGCTCGAGCTCTCCGAGACGGACCGCCGCCGCGTGTTCAACCTGGGCTACTACACCTGGGTGGAACAGCAGGGGCTCTCGGTGAAGGAGTTCGAGGTGCGCCGCGGTCAGTCGTTCTGGC
>JACRLI010000016.1 GCA_016235265.1 Candidatus Eisenbacteria bacterium | reverse complement strand
AACGCTTGCGCTTCCGAACCCGACGAATGACACTACCCATCTACGGCTCCTTTCGTCTGCGCCTGATGGACGCTTCGCAACGCCATCAAAGCACAGAGGTTGGAGCCGTTTCAATTTCCAACTAAGAATCGCACACCTTCGAGTACTGGGCGGGCGCGCGAAAGTTCCGGTATACGGCGCGTGGTCTTGTGGAGTTAGATGCCGCCGGGAAGGTCCTCGTGACGCAGGTTCCAATGGCGCCAAAGGTCGTGCGAGGCGAACGGGTGGTGTGCAGCGATTGCCGTAATCTTCCTCGGCGAGTCAAGGTCTGGATAACTCTCAATGCCGCAGGGATAATGCAGACGAGTGAATTCCCGGAGGATGTGCCGCTTGAGAGAGAGGTTGCCATGGCTGTCTACGAGGGGCTCCAGGCGTGGCGGTTCGAGCCGGATTCCACGTCGAGGGGACGACGTGGACCGTATGAGATTGAGGTGGAAGTAGTTGGGAAGAGGTAGGCTGGGTAGAGTGTACCGTGATGGTGTCCACCTGACACCCGCCCCGGATTCGGGATTCTGCTACAAGTACCGACTGGCACAGTCGGGCCGGCGTCGAGTCCAGGCGTAGGCCAAGAGAGAGCCGGAGGCGGAAACCCGCCTCCGGCATTAGCTTACGAGATCGAATGAACCATCGCAGGGATCACCCCGGCCCCGGACGGCTGGTTCCGCGGCCCTACATGGGCTTGAACTCCACCTTTCCGAGCGTCAGCAGGTCCTTCTCGATCTCCGCGCGCTTGCCCACCACCACCAGCAGCGGGCTGTCGCAGAAGTAGGTCTTCATCACCCTGAGGACGTCGGCGGAGCTGGTGGATCCCACCCTCTCCTGGAAGCCGTCCACCCACTTCGGGTCCAGCCCGTAGAACTCGATGCCGCCGATCACCCCGGCCAGGCGCTCCGGGGCCTCGATGCGCAGCGGGAACAGGCCGTTGGTGTAGTTGCGCCCGCGCCCCAGCTCCTCGGTGCCGAGCGGCACCTCGCGCATGTCCTTGAGGATCCCGAAGATGATGTTGAGCGTCTCGAGGGTGGACTTGTTCTTGGTGTTCACCGACACGTACGCGGCTCCGGCGTCCTTGTACCACGCCTCGCGGCTGTGCGGGCTGTACGAAAGTCCGCGGCGCACGCGGATTTCCGTGACCAGCCGGGAGGTGAAGCCGCCACCCAGGATGGCGTCGGCCACCTGCACCGGGTAGTAGTCCGGGCTCCTGCGCGGCGCTCCCAGGCAGCCGATGCGGATCTCGCTCTGCACCGCGTCCGGTTTGTCCACCAGCACGATGCGCAGGCCCTGCCGCGCGGGCGGCACGGCCCCCGCGACCGGCGCGGCCGCCTCGCCGCGCTCCCAGCCGGCCAGCGCACGCGTGACCAGCTGCTCGGCCTGCGCCGCCTCGATGTCGCCCACCACCGCCAGGATGGCGTTGTTGGGGAGATAGTGCCGGCGGTGGAACAGCCTCACGTCATCCGCCGTGAGCCCCTTCACCGACGCCTCGGTGCCCTCGAGCGGGTGCGCGTACGGGTGCGAGCCGAACAGCTCCGCGAAGAACAGGCGGTCGGCCATCTCGCCGGGCTGATCCTTGAGCTGCGCCAGGCGGCCCACGACCTCGCTGCGCGCGCGGTCGAACTCGGGGGGCGCGAACGCGGGCCGGGTCACCACCTCGCCGAACAGCGCCAGGCCCTGGTCCAGGTTGCGCTTGAGCACTTCCATGTCCACCGTGGACTGGTCGCGGTCGGCGCCGGTCTCCAGGCGCGCGCCCAGGAAGTCCACGTCGCCGGCGACCTGCGCGGCGGTGCGGGTGGCGGTGCCGCGCTTGAGCAGCGTCGCCGTCAGGTCGGCCAGGCCTTCCTTCCCGGAGGGGTCCGCGGTGGAACCGGACTTCACCACCAGGTGCAGCTGCACCAGGGGCAAACGGTGGTCGGGCATCACCAGCAGCACCAGGCCGTTGGGCAACACCCGCCGCTCGTAGGCGGGCAGTTTCAGCGGGCCGGCCGGGGCGAGCGCGGGGAACAGGAGCAGGCCCAGGAGGGCGAGCCGCGGGGCGAAGCAAACGGTGTTGCGCATGTCCCCTCCTAGCGGGCCGGCGCCGCGGCGGTTTCGGTCGGGATGAACGTGACCACCGTGCGGCGCAGCGGGTTGAAGTACCTGGCCGCGACGCGCTGCACGTCGGCGGCGGTGACGGCGCGGTAGCGGTCCATCATGGTGTTGACCAGCTTCCAGTCGCCCAGCATCAGCTGGTAGTTGCCCAGCACGAGGGCGCGGCCCTCGGTGGTCTTGAGCTCGCGCACCAGGTGCGCCTCCAGGCCGTTCTTGGCGGCCTCCAGCTCGCGCGCGGCGACCGGGATGCGCGCCAGCGTGTCCAGCTGCGCGTACAGCAGCTTCTCCACGTCGGCGGGGGCCTTGTCGGGCTTCACCGTGGCGGTGAGCACCAGCAGGCCGGGGTCCTTCATCCACTCGAAGTTCGCGCCGGCGTCCAGGCAGGTCTGCGAGCCGGCCACCAGCGAGCGGTACAGGCGCGAGCTCTCGCCGCGCGCCACGATGTACTCGAGCACGTCCAGCGCGGGCATGTCCGGGTCGGTGGCGGAGGGGCCCTTGTAGCCCACGTACACCAGCGGCACCTCGCCCTCCTTGCGGATCTCGGCCCGGCGCTCGCCCATCTGCTCGGGCTCGGGCGTGGGGATGCGCTTGGGCGGGTCGGAGGCCTTCAGCACCCCGAGGTATTTCTCCACCAGCGGGAGCACCTTCTGGCTGTCGAAATCGCCCGAGAGCACCACGGTGCAGTTGTTGGGTGCGTAGTAGGTGTGGAAGTACTCGCGGCAGGACTGCACCTTCATGCTGTCCAGGTCCGCCATCCACCCGATCACGTCCCAGTGATACGAGTGGGCGTTGAAGGCGGTGGCCCACAGCTGCTCCTCGCACGGCCCCTCGGTGGTGTTGTCCACCCGGAAGCGCCGCTCCTCGCGCACCACGCCCAGCTCGTGGTCCATGGATGCCTGCGTGAGGTTGAGGTCGCGCATGCGGTCCTGCTCCAGGTCCAGGACGGTCTCGAGCGCGCTGCTGGGGAAGTCCTCGTAGTAGGCGGTCATGTCGCGGCCGGTGAAGGCGTTGCTGTAGCCGCCGTTGCCCTCGAGGGTGCGGTCGAACATCTCGGGGCCGTACTTCTTCGCACCGTTGAACATCATGTGCTCGAAGAGGTGCGAGATCCCGGTGATGCCCTGCACCTCGTTGCGGCTGCCGACGTGGAAGAACACGAAGTAGGTCATCACCGGCAGGGTGTGATCCTCGACCAGCAGCAGCTGCATGCCGTTGGCCAGACGGTGCTCCTTGACGTCGAGGCGCTGCGCGCCGGCCGGGACGGCCAGCAGCAGCGCCAGCAGCGGAATCATCCACGGCGAGTGTCGCCGCATGCGGGATCCTCCCATTCCATAGGGGGTGCCATTGCGAATGCGGCCGCCGGCGGGGTGGCCGGCGGCCGCTCGGCCGAAACGACGCCGGGCCCGGACGGGGCCCGACGGTGAGTCCGGATGCTGCGGATCGGTCCTACCGCCCCCCGCGCCGGGCCGCCGCGGCCTTCTTGAGGTTGCGGCGACGCTTCCAGCGCTGGCGGATGCGGGTCTTGCGGACGCGCTGCTTGCTCTTGCCCAAAATGCCTCCTGGTGGATGGCCGGATTGTGGCCGGATCTGCATGCACCTTAGGCGGGTGGGGGCGGGAGGTCAAGGCGACCCCGGGGGGCATTCCCAGCCGTCCGCGGGCTGCTACACTGTCGCGGATCCGCGCCGCCCACCCTGGAACCCGGCCGCCCGACCCCGGAGGATCGCCGTGCCCACGCAGCCCAAGCACCCCCTTACCGTCGAGGACCTGTGGGCCATGCCCCGGGTGGCTCCCCCGGCGGTGTCTCCCGACGGCGCGAAGCTGGTCGTGCCGGTCACTACCTACGACATGGAGAAGAACCAGGGCCGCACCCGCCTGTGGTCGCTGCCGGCCGGCGGCGGAGCGCCGCGCGCGCTCACCGCCGACGACTCCAGCAGTCGCGAGCCCGCGCTGAGCCCGGACGGGACCCGCCTCGCGTTCGTGCGCGCGAGGGACAAGGAACCTGCGCAACTCCACGTGATGCCCCTGGACGGAGGCGAGGCCGAGAAGCTCACCGACCTGCCTCTGGGCTGCTTCGACCCGAAGTGGTTCCCGGACGGCCGGCGCGTGGCGCTGGTTGTGCCGCTGCTGCGAGAGGCCCCCACACCCGCGGGCACGCGGGAGCTGGCCGCGAAGCGCGAGGCGGAGCCGGTGAAGGCCCACGTCACCGAGGATCGAATGTGCCGCTACTGGGACCGCTGGCTCACCGACGGCGAGGTGCCGCACATCTTCGTGCTCGACACCGTCACCCGCGAGCTGCGCGACCTGACCCCCGACAACACCCGCTGGTTCGACCTGATGGACCCGGCCGGGCAGTACGACATCTCGCCCGACGGCTCGGAGATCGCCTTCTCCGCGGATTCGAGCCCCGCGCCGCACACGCTGATGAACTGGGACATCTTCACCGTTCCGGTCACCGGCGGGCCGGTGCGCAACCTGACCGCGGGCAACCCGGGGCACGACCTGCGGCCGCGCTACAGCCCCGACGGCCGCTGGATCCTGTACGGGATGCAGACGCTCCTGACCTTCTATGCCGACCGCGTGCGCCTGGCGCTGTGCGACCGGCGGAGCGGCGCGCACGCGGTGCTCACCGAGGCCTGGGACCGCTCCGCCGGCGGCTGGGAGTGGAGCCGCGACAGTCGCTCGATCGTGTTCCACGCGGAGGATCGGGGAGTGACGGCGCTGTACGAGATCCGCGTGGGCGCGGCGGCCGCGGGCGCGGAAGCCGCCCCGGCCACGCCCGTAGAGCTGCACCGCGGGGGGCACGTCGCGGGCATCTCGGTGTCCGAGGGCGCCATCCACTTCGTGCAGGACACGCTCCACGCGCCGCCCGAAGCGGCCGCGTGCGATCGCGACGGCGCGAACTTCCGCTGGGTGAGCGGCTTCAACCGCGACGTGCTGGCGAAGCTGGACCTCGGCGAATCGCGCGTGATGGAGTTCCAGGGCAGCGAGGGCCACCCGGTGCAGATGATCCTGGTGCTGCCGCCGGGCTTCGACCCGAAGAGGAAGTACCCGCTGGTGCACATGATCCACGGCGGCCCGCACGCGATCTTCGGCGACCAGTTCCACTTCCGGTGGAACCCGCACGCCTTCGCCGCGCCCGGCCACGTGGTGGCGCTGGTCAACTTCCACGGCTCCACGTCGTGGGGGCAGGAGTTCGCGCAGTGCATCCAGGGGGCGTGGGGCGACCGCCCGTTCCGCGACATCATGCTGGCCACCGACGTGCTGGAGAAGCTGCCCTTCGTGGACCGGGCCCGCATGGCCGCCACCGGGGGATCCTACGGCGGCTACCTGGTGAGCTGGATCGCCGGGCACACCGATCGCTTCGCCTGCCTGGTGAATCACGCCGGCGTGTCCGACACCCAGACCCAGTTCGCCAGCGACGAGACCGTGGACGATCCCGCCTCCCTGGGCGGGGCCCCCTGGGAGAACCTGGAGGGCCTGGACCGCTGGAACCCCGTGCGCCACGCCGCGGACTTCAGGACGCCGATGCTGGTGCTGCACGGCATGCGCGACTACCGCGTGCCGCACGCCCAGGCGCTGTCCATCTACGCCGCCTACAAGGCGCAGGGGCTCGAGGCCCGGCTGGTGGTGCTGCCGGACGAGGGCCACTGGATCCTGAAGCCCAGGAACTCGCGCTTCTGGTTCGGGGAAGTGCTGGGGTGGCTGGGGAGGTATCTCAAGTAGGGGAGATGGGGAACCGCGCGGGGGGCGCACGCAGGCGCGCCCCCCGCGGAAGCTAGGATTTCTGCACCACCACCGCCGTCCCGTACGCGATCACCTCGGTCACGCCGGAGAGCACTTCCGTGGCGTCGTAGCTCACGCCGATCACCGCGTTGGCGCCCAGTTGGTCCGCGTGCTGGATCATCAGCTCGTAGGCGTCCTTGCGCGTGCTCTCGCAGAGCTCGGTGAACAGCGTGATGTTCCCGCCGAAGATCGTCTGGATTCCAGCGCCGATGGTCCCGAACACGGAACGCGAGCGCACGATGATGCCGCGCACCACGCCCAGGTGGCGCTGCACGCGGTAGCCGTCGAGAAACGGGGCGGTGGTGACCATCGTGTGGTCCATGGGTCCTCCTCTGGGGGTGCGGGACAGGGCCGGCGCAAACTTCGCTCTTGGATTCCGTACCGGGAGTATGAAAGAATTGTCGCACAATTCACCCGCAGTCGCCCATCGGTGTTCGTCCGCACCGGCCAAGACGGCCGCCCTGGAGGTCGAGATGAACCGATCGAGGATCCTTGGCTGGGCCATGCTTGCCTACGCCGCGCTCACGTCGCGCACGCTCTTCCGCCTCGCCGCCGCCCTCGGCGCTCCCGACACGCACGACACCTGGCCGCTGTCCCTGGACGCCCTGCTGTGGGGGCTGATGGTGGTGGGCGGGCTGGGCCTGGTCCTGGACCGCGGGTGGAGCCGATGGGTGGCGATCTTCGCCAGTGCGTGCTCGCTGCTGAGCCTGGTGGCGGGCGTGATGGTGTCCGTCAACATGCAGTCCAAGTTCGGGATGCAACCGCTGATGCTGCGCTCCTCGCTGGTGTGGGCCATCGCGGGCTCGCTGCCGCTGCTGGTGTTCCTGGTGGCTTCGTGGAAGGTGCGCGTGGGGCCGCCGACCGCGGCGATGGTGGCGCGCGAAGGTGGCGGGCCGATCACCGACGACCGCCGCCAGCGCCTGGACATGGCCTACGGCTGCTTCCTGTTCCTGGACGCGGTGATCCTCTTCTTCTACGTCGTGTACAAGCTCACCGCCTTCCACAAGCCGGGCGACGACATGACCCCCATGATGGCGATCTTCGTGCTGGTGCCGGCCGCGTTCGGCGCGGCGCTCACGGCGGTGCTGATCTCGCTGATGATGTGGCGGGAGCGGACCCTGCCGCTGCTGGCGGTGGCCACCTTGGCGGTGCTGTTCCTGGTGGCGGGCCTCGTGGCGCGCGACACCGGGTACGTACGCGGGCCGGCGGTGGACACCGCCCTCCTGCTCTACCTGGCGGGCTCGGGCCTGCTGGCGGCGCGGTGGTTCCTGGGGTCGCGGCGAAGGCAGGTGTAGGCAGTCATCGGGCGGCCGCCTCTCATTACAGCGTGTTCCCCTGTTCCGGGCCTACTTCGCCAGCGCCGGCTCCTGCTTGCGCGCGGCCATGTTCCACAGGTGGGAGCCGAAGCGCTCCACGGTGGCCTTCGCCAGCGTCTCACGGTGGTCGGGGTGGGCGATCTCGATCAGCGCCCGGGCCCGCTGGTGCATATTCTTGCCGTACAGGTTGGCGACGCCGTACTCGGTCGCCACGTAGTGCACGTGCGCCCGGGTGGTCACCACGCCGGCGCCCTGCTTCAGGAACGGCACCAGGCGGCTCTCGCCCCGGCTGGTCGTGGACGGCAGCGCGATGATCGGTTTGCCGCCCTCGGACAGCGAGGCGCCGCGCACGAAGTCCATCTGGCCGCCCACGCCGGAATACTGGCGCGTGCCGATGGAGTCCGCGCACACCTGGCCGGTGAGGTCCACTTCGATGCAGCTGTTGATGGCGGTCACCTTGGGGTTGCGCCGGATCACCGAGGTGTCGTTCACGTAGGCGATGTCGAGCATGGTGACGATCGGGTTGTCGTCGATGAAGTCGTACAGCCGCTTGGTGCCCATCACGAACCCGGCCACGATCTTGCCCGGGTGGACCTTCTTGTCCTCGCCGGTAACCACGCCCTTCTCCACCAGCTGGATCAGCCCGTCGGAGAACATCTCGGTGTGGATGCCCAGGCGCTTGTGGTTGGTCAGCTCGCTCAGGACCGCGTCGGGGATGGCTCCGATGCCCATCTGCAGCGTGGCGCCGTCCTCCACCAGCTCGGCCACGTGCCGTCCCACGGCGCGCTCCACGTCCCCGATCGGGGGCAGGGCCACCTCGGGCAGGGGGTCGTCCACCTCCACGGCGGTGTCAATCTCGGAGATGTGCAGGAAGCTGTCGCCGTGGGTGCGCGGCATCTGCGGATTGACCTGCGCCACCACGTGGCGGGCCACCTGCACCGCGGCGCGGGCCACGTCCACCGACACGCCCAGGGAGCAGTAGCCGTGGCGGTCGGGCGGCGAGACCTGGATCAGCGCCACGTCCAGGGGCAGGATGCCCTTGCGGAACAGCGCCGGCACCTCGCTCAGGAAGTTCGGCACGTAGTCGGCGCGGCCCTCGTGCAGGGCCTTGCGCACGTTGGCGCCCACGAACAGGGCGTTGACGAAGAAACTGTCGGCCACCTCGGGCGCCGCGTAGGGCGCCGTGGCCTCGGTGTGCAGGTGCACGATCTCGACGTCGCGCAGCTCGGGCGCGCGGGCCGTCATGGCGTCAATGAGTCGCTGCGGCGCTGCGGCGACGCTGTGCACGAAGACGCGGTCACCGGACTGGATGACCGAGACGGCCTCTTGCGGTGTGACGAATTTTGTCATGGCTCGGGAGACTTTCTCTTCGAATGTAGACGCTTCACCGGGATGACGCGGGCCTTGTGCAGCGAAGCAAGTTCAACAGCGAGGCGGCCCCACAGCCTCCACCCAACCCCAGACCTCAGAGTAGCACAGAACTCGCCGTGGGTGCAGGGTGCCGGTTCTCACGACTTCCTCACCCGCACAACACCGCGCCGCCGTTGACGTTGATGACCTCCCCGGTCATGAACTGGCACAGGCCCGACACCGTGAACAGCACCGCCGCCGCAACATCCTCGGGCCGGCCCACGCGGCCCAGGGGGATGGTGGCGGTGACCTTCTTGCGCAACGCGCCGCGAAGGCCCGGGGCGGCCATGTCCGTCTCCACCCAGCCGGGCGCCACGCAGTTCACGTGGATGTTCCACGGCGCCAGTTCCGTGCTCAGCGACTTGGTCATGCTGATCACCGCGCCCTTGGAGGCCGCGTAGTGCGAGTGGTTGGCCTCGCCGCGCTGGCCGGCGGTGGAGGAGATGAACACGATCTGGCCGCTGCGGCGCCGCTTCATGCCGGGCACGGCCGCGCGGCACAGGTAGAAGCCCGAGTCCAGGTTGGCGCGCATGGTGTCCCGCCACACGGCGTCGCTCATGCGGTCCACGGCGCCCTCGGTCCAGATCCCCGAGTTGAGCACCAGGATGTCGAGGCGGCCCCACTTCTTGAGCGTGGTCTGGACCAGGTCCTCGCACGCGGAGCGTTCACCCAGGTCTCCGCGCAGCGCGACGGCCTCGCCGCCGGTGCCGCGGATCTCGTCCACCAGCTCCTTGGCGCCGCGGGTGTCGCGATGGTAGCCGAACGCCACGCGCGCGCCGGCGCGCGCCAGCAGCGCCGCGGAGGCACGGCCGATGCCGCGGGAACCGCCGGTCACGACGGCCACGCGGCCGTCCAGGTGCATGGTGACTCCCTTGGGCCGGTCCATCCCCGTCATCGCTCACCTCCCAGGTTGTATGCGCATGTGCCCTCGCGGGCTCGATCGGCGTCGAGTATCCCCGGGGGGGCGGTTGGGCGCAAGCGGGCTGCGGCGCAGTGTGGAAGCGCGGTTGCAGCGGGCTGTGGCGGGCTGCAGCGCCGCGCCGCGCCCGCCTTGCCGCCCTCCGGGCTGCATGATAAATTGGCTCCGATCAACCCCGCTTCCCCTCTCCCTGTCCCGCGAATCGGAGGAATCCGTCCCATGCGTCCAGAGTTCCAGAACGAGCCCTTCACCGACTTCTCGCGCCCGGAGGCGGTGGCCGCCCAGGAGACCGCGCTGAAGCTGGTCGAGTCCAAGCTGGGGCGCACGTATCCGCTGGTCCTGGGGGGCCGCCGCATCACCGGGGGTCCCACGTTTGACTCGCTCAACCCGTCGAACCCGAAGCAGGTCATCGGCAAGTTCACCCAGGCCACGGTCGAGCAGGCGCGTGAGGCGGTGGGCGAGGCGGCCAGGGCGTTCGAGTCGTGGCGGTTCATGCCATGGAAGGAGCGCGCCTCGGTGCTGTTCCGGGTGGCGGGCCTGATGCGGCGCCACCGCTTCGAACTGAACGCGTGGATGATCCTGGAGGTGGGCAAGAGCTGGCCCGAGGCCGACGGCGACACCGCCGAGGCCATTGATTTCTGCGAGTTCTACGCGCGCGAGGCGCTGCGCTACGGTGGTCCCCAGCCGATCACCCACGTCCCCGGCGAGGCCAACGAACTGGAGTACATTCCGCTGGGTGTGATCGCCGTGATCCCGCCGTGGAACTTCCCGTGCGCCATCCTGGCCGGCATGACCGGCGCGGCGATCGTCAGCGGCAACGCGGTGGTGCTCAAGCCCTCGAGCGACGCGCCGGGCATCGCGTGGCGGACCTTCGAGCTGTTCGAGGAGGCCGGCGTGCCCGCGGGGGTGCTCAACTTCCTCACCGGCGGGGGCGCCACGGTGGGCAACACCATCGTGGAGGATGTCCGCACGCGCGCCATCTCCTTCACCGGCTCGCGCGAGGTGGGCCTGCACATCAACGAGCTGGCCGCGAAGGCCCCCGGGGGCCAGAAGTGGATCAAGCGCGTGGTGGCGGAGATGGGTGGCAAGGACTTCATCCTGGTGGACCGCGAGGCAGACCTCGAGGCGGCCGCGACCGGCGTGTGCTCCGCGGCGTTCGGCTTCCAGGGCCAGAAGTGCTCGGCCTGCTCGCGCGCCATCGTGCACCAGGATGTGTACGACGAGTTCCTCAAGCTGCTGGTGCCCAGGGTGCAGGCGCTGAAGCAGGGCGACGTGCGCGACCGGAGCTTCAACCTGGGGCCGGTGGTCAACGCCAAGGCCGAGAAGTCCATCCTGGCCTACATCGAGGCGGGCAAGAAGGACGGGCGGCTGCTGTACGGCGGCGCCAAGGCGGCGGGCGAGGGCTACTTCATCCAGCCCACCGTGATCGCCGACATCCCGGCGGGCTCGAAGATCGAGCAGGAGGAGATCTTCGGGCCGGTGCTGGCGGTGATCAAGGCGCGCGACTTCGACCACGGCGTGGAAATCGCCAACGGCACCGATTACGGCCTGACCGGCTCGGTGTACTCGCGCAATCGCGCCACGCTGGCGAAGGGCCGCCAGCTCTGTCACGTGGGCAACCTGTACCTGAACCGGCGCTGCACCGGGGCCCTGGTGGGGGTGCATCCCTTCGGCGGGTTCAACATGTCGGGCACCGACAGCAAGGCCGGCGGGCGGGATTACCTGCTGCTGTTCCTGCAGGCCAAGTCGATCAGCGAGTCGGTCTAGCGCCGGCTCCGCCGCCAGGCGGGGGGCGCACCGGGCCCCGGGCATCGGCGGGGCGGGAGACACTCATGGATACCTTCCTCGTGCCCGACGGGCGCGGGGGCTGCGGGCAGCTCGCGCAAGCGGGCTGCCCGATTCGCCCCTGGCACCGCGTGTACGCGCCGGCGGCCGGCGAGGGCACCTCGCTCGCATGGGCCTCCCCGGGACTGGGACTGGAGATGGACGGTCGCGAGATGTGGCTGCCCGAGGACGAGGCCGGCCTTGCGATCTCGGCGGCCCGCTTCGGAGGCTTCGACGAGGACCCGCTCCCGCGCTGGCGCTGGCGCGTGGGGGAGACGCTCATCGAGGCCATCCTGGCACCCCAGCACGGCGAGCCGGCGGTGGCGCTGCGGGTGTGCGTCTCCGGTGCCCGCCCGGGCACGCGGCTGCTGTTCCGTCCCGCATTCACGCCGTGGGGACCGGTCGCCGGGCAGCCGGCTGCCGGGGCGCCGCCGGCCGTCACAGGGGAACTGCCGGTGGCCGCGCCGGAGCCCGCGATGGGAATCGTGGCCGGCGAGGCGCCGGGCAGCCTGCAGGCCTGGCGCACCGGCGACCGCGCTCGATTCGAGGTGCTGCACCCCGAGGCGAAACGCGTGCGCGGGCCGGCCTGGGACCGGCGGCACCATGGATCCGGCTGGTGGTTCCGGCCCGGGGGCCTGGCGCTGGCGCTGCCCCCCGGGGAGTCCACGCGGGATTTCCGCGTGGGGCTCGATTGCGCCGCGCCCGCGGAGGCGGCGGAAATCCTGGAAACCGGAGCGCGCAGGATCGCCGCAGTGCCGCGCGCGCCGGGGCTCGACTCCCCGGCAGCCGGGGCGCTGTCGCGCGCGCTGGACCGCTACCGCATCCGTCCGCGCGGCCGCGGCTTCGCCCTCCTTGACCGCCTGCCCGCCGATGGTCCCCCGGATCCTGGCGCGGTATGGCGGTCGCTGCCGGGGACGCTGCTGGCCTTCGGGATGCTGGACGAGGCCCGGGAGGTGCTGCGCGCGGGGGCGGACCCCGCGGCGGCCGTGCGCGGGCCCGCGGATTCAAAGCGCTCCGGCGCCGACGAGCCCTCCTGGGAGTGGGTGCTCGCGGGTCACCATTTCGCGCAGGTGGCGGGTGACCTGGGATTCGTGCGCTCGGAACTGTGGCCATCGTGGATGCGGCTGGCCCGCGGTGTGGCGGCCCCGGAGCCCGGGCCTTCCGGGGCCGGCTCCCTTCGCCTGGCATCCGCGCGTCATGCCGCGCTGCGCGCCATGGCCGCATGGGCGCCCCTCCTGGAACAGGAAGCGGACGCGGGGGCCCTGGGACACGCGGTGGAAATGGCCGCGAGCGCCGCGCGGGCCCACTACGATCCGCTGCGCGCCGCGCTGACCGAACGCCTGGGAGCGGGCCCCGATGCCAGGCTCACCGCCGCGGGCCTGCTGGCGCTCGACGCGCCGTTTCCGTTCCTGGATCCCGCGGAGGAGAAAGGCGTGCTCGGTAGCGCGCGCGAACTGCTCTGGACCCCCGCGGGCATCCGTGTGGTGGAGCCGCCGGGCGCCCCCGGCCCGGGGGACGTTCCCCTGGCGCTGCCCGCGCTCCTGGGGCCGTGGCTGCGGGCGGAACGACGCCTGGGAGCGGACCGCGGCGCCCTCGACGCCCGGCTCGAAGCTGCCCGCACCTTCGCGGTCGGGGCTCTCGCCGGGCCGGTACGCGGTCACGTCTGCCCGGTGCGCCAGGCGGAGGCTCCGCACGCCCCGGCCGCGTCGCTCGATTCGGACGAGGTGGAGCGCGCCGACCTGGAAGCGGACACGGCGACGCTTTCGATCTGCGCCTGAGGCCGGAAAGAGGCCCCCGGCCGGGCCGCAAGGCGGAGCGGATCGCCAGGCCGACATCGGGCGGACGGCCCGCCGCCCGAGGACCGATCCCCTGGTCCCTTCTCCAATCCCCCGCGAAACCCAATTGACAAGCGAGAAGAAATCCATTAGATTTAGTGCAGTTCGGATGAGAGACGTCAACCAAGGTGGATCAGGTTGTCAAAGCACGAAATTGCTATGAGTTAGCGATTCGCGCCCGAGGGTTGATCGGCGACTTTTCCCCCTTGACAGAACGGGCGCGCTGAGTATACTTAAGTCGTATTGCTCAGAAGAATTACCTTGGTTATCGTGCAGTCTGATCCGACGCCTTGAGTTCCCCCCTGGGCGGACCAGCATTGTTATTGGCACCCCTCGGTCAGAATTGTGCATCCAAGGGACTGATTCGGCCGCAAGGCCGGAGAGCGACTCCCGAAGGATCACGAAGAAGATGGGGCTACCTTTGTGGGGGGTAGTCAGGCGGCGCCGGCCTTGGGCTGGCGCAGTGCGGCAGCACCCTCTGCTTAGATTACCGGAGGTTCGGATGAGGAAGTTTGTCACTATTGCGGCACTGCTCGTGGTGGCGCTCATGGCCCCGATGGCCGCGTTCGCCCAGGAAGAGGCACACTACGAGGGCTACACCCGGTTCACCAACCCGAGCCTGCCCGGCACCGTGATCAACGGCCGCGGCCTGGTGACGGCGCTGTATCCGCCGCTGGTCAGCGCGTTCTCCACGCACGAGTACACCTGGGAAATGCTGGGACTCACCTCGCTGGGCTCGGTGCTGCGGGACTCGGTGTACACCACCACCTACTCGGTGGCGGGCTCGTCGTTCAGCATCTACGAAGACCCCAGCTTCGACGCCAGCGCGGGCTTCTACAACTGCCCGTCCACCGCGCCGGACGCCGCGTTCAACAACGGCGTGCTCTACCTGCGGGGTCACTTCACTTCGTTCAGGACCACGTTCGACATTCACTATGACGTCTACGGCCAGGGCACGTTCACCGCGCAGCTGAACTGGGACACCGGATCGCACATCGGCGATCTCCCGCCGGCCCGGCGCGGTGCCTGGACCTTCGGCGGAAGCACGGTCAGCAGCTATGCCTGCATCCCGCCGACCTATGACCAGCAGATGACGGGTCGCATCTTCCAGCTCACCACGCCGGTCAGCAAGACCACGTGGGGCCAGGTCCGTCGCCTGTACCAGTAGCATCCGGATCCCACGAATTTCGGACCTCCGGGTCCCGCGGCTGCCGCCGCGGGACCCGTTTTCTTCCCCCGCGGCTCCCTGGGATCCCCATCTGCTCCCCATTCGGGGTCAAGATGCCCTAACCCACGGAATAATATAATACTTGCTATTGATGACTTTTACTTGCAATTTCCCATCGCGTGCGCTATCATGCTGATTGCGCTGGACCCGGCACCCCGTGGGTCCGAGCGGCCCCGGGTGCCACGCGCGACGCGAGGAATGGCTCCCACGATGTGGGCGATGGGTGACGGGTCCGATCCCGCACCGCGGCGCTTCCCCAACGCCGCTTGCTCCCCACGGGATCCCCCGGCGCCGGGGTCGAGTTGGACCGTCCAGCAGATTCCACCGTGTGGAACACGGAAGGAGGGGTTGCGCACGCGAGGTCGCGGCCCCGAACGCACGAGCCTTGAGACTCCCGAAGGGAGGCCCCCATGCTGCGTACCGCCACCCTGTTTCTGATCCTGCTGCTGGCACTCGTTGTGGCTGCGCCGGTGCTGGCCCAGGAAGAAGCCCACTTCGAGGGCTTCACCCGCAACACCAACCCGAACATCGCCGGCACCGTGATCAACGGCCGAGGGCTGGTGACGGCCCTGTATGCTCCGCTGACCTCGAACTTCGTGGCCAACGAGTACACCTGGGAGATCCTGGGCCTGACCTCACAGGGCTCCGTGCTGCGGGACTCCGTGTACTACACCACCTACTCGGTCATCGGCTCGACGTTCTCCATCTACGAGGACCCGGCCCAGGATGCCCGTCCGACGTACTATTTCTGTCCGACCACGAACCCGGACGGGGTGTACAACAACGGCGCGGTCTATCTGCGCGGCCATTTCACCCAGTACTCGACCACCTTCGACATCCACGCCGACAGCTACGGCGTGGGCACGTTCCAGGGCATGGTGAACTGGGACAGCGGCACGCACCTGTTCGAGCTGCCGCCGGGGCGGCGCGGCTCGTGGCAGTTCGGCGGCAGCACCACCAGCTCGTACGCGTGCATCCCGGCGAGCTACGAGCAGGCGCTGACCGGCCGGATCTTCCAGGTGACCACGCCCGTGCGGAACAGCACCTGGGGTCAGGTCCGCCGGCTGTATCACTAGTCCACGATCCCCGATCCCGCGAGCGGGCCCCGCGGAGCACCGCGGGGCCCTTCGCATGTGTGCCGGGAACCGGGCGCGCCCGCCACTGCTACCCCGGCATTCGCGCATCCCCTATACTGGGGCGGTTCGCGACCCTCATCCTGCCCCGCACCGTGCCGGCCGCCCAACCACCGGAGACATCATGCCCGCGTTCACCGGCAGCGACTTCTACGACATGGACTCGCTCCTCACCGAGGAGGAGCGGATGGTCCGCGACTCGGTCCGCCAGTTCGTCGAGGACCGGGTGACCCCCATCATCGAGGCCCACTACGAGGCGGCCACCTTCCCGGCCGAGCTGGTGGGGGAGATGGCCGCGCTGGGCCTGTTCGGCGCCACGCTGCCGGCGGAGTACGACTGCGCGGGCCTGGGTGCGGTGGCCTACGGGCTGGCCATGCAGGAACTGGAGCGCGGCGACAGCGGGCTGCGCAGCTTCGCCTCGGTGCAGGGCGCCCTGGTGATGTATCCCATCTTCGCCTACGGCACCGAGGAGCAGCGCCGGAAGTACCTTCCGCGCATGGCGCGCGGAGAGCTGATCGGTTGCTTCGGCCTCACCGAGCCGGACTTCGGCTCGAATCCGGCCGGCATGGTCACGCGCGCCCGCGAGACGCGCGAGGGCTGGCTGCTGAACGGCGCCAAGATGTGGATCACAAACGGTACCGTCGCCGACGTGGCGGTGGTGTGGGCCAAGACCGAGGGCGATCACGTCCAGGGCTTCCTGGTGGAGAAGGGCACGCCGGGCTTCAGCGCGCCGGAGCAGAAGCGCAAGCACTCGCTGCGCGCCTCGGTGACCTCCGAGCTGGTGTTCCAGGACTGCCTGGTGCCGCGGGAAAACGTGCTGCCGGGGGCGAAGGGGTTGCGTGCGGCGCTGGGCTGCCTGTCCCAGGCGCGCTACGGCATCGCATGGGGCGCACTGGGCTCGGCGATGGCGTGCTTCGCGGCGGCGGTGGACTACTCGAAGACCCGGGTGCAGTTCGACCGTCCCATCGGCGGCTTCCAGCTGGTGCAGGCGAAGCTTGCCGACATGGTGACCGAGATCACCAAGGGCCAGCTGCTGTGCCTGCAGCTGGGGAGGCTCAAGGAACAGGGCCGCGAGAGCTTCGCGCAGGTCTCGATGGCCAAGCGCAACAACGTGGCGGCCGCCCTGGATATCGCGCGCGCCGCGAGGGACATCCTGGGCGCCAACGGCATCACGGCCGAATACCCGGTGATGCGCCACATGTGCAACCTCGAGTCGGTGAAGACCTACGAGGGCACGCACAGCATCCATACCCTGATCCTGGGTGAGGCCGTCACCGGGATCCCGGCCTATCGCTGAGACGATGACCCCCGCGCCGCGATCGATTTCCCCGGCAACTCATCTCGCGCCGGCCACGCCGCCAGCCGTATCGCCGGCCGCGCCGGCGCTCGCGGCCCTGGCGCTGTGTCTCGCGTGGGCCGTTCCCGCCGCGGGCGCCCCCGCGGCAGTCGCCGCCGCACGGCCGGCCGCCACACCCGCCGCCGACCGGGCCGCGGTCGCCCCAGTCGCCGATCCCCTCCCGCCCATCCTGGTCAGCCAGCGCGCGGCGCGCGCCTCCGGCCTGCGCGTGGGCGACGTGGTGCGCGTGAGCCCCGACCCGGGCCTCCGCGACGCGAGGCTGGCGCGCGTCGCCGGCATCATGCCGCTCAAGGCGGATCCCGTGGACGTGGGTCGCGGCACGCTCTGGGTGAAGATGCGCCTGAGCGACCTGGCCGCGGTGCAGGACCGGCCCGACGACGTGGACGAGATCATCCTCAAGACCCGCACGCCGGCGGACGCGGGCCTGGTCCGCGACCGGCTGAACAGCCTCGGAACCGGATACCGCGCCTACACCAGCGAGGAGCTCGCCCGCCGCACCACGCAGACCTTCGAGGTCATCTCGCTGTTCCACCGCGCGATCAGCATCATCACGCTGGTGGCGGGTGCGGTGTTCCTGCTGGCCATCCTGGTGTTCAAGGCGGAGGAGCGGCGCCGCGAGCTGGGCGCGCTGCGCCTGATCGGGGTGCACCGGCGCAGCCTGGTGCTGTTCCTGTGCGCCGAGGCGCTGGGCATCTCGCTGGTCGGCAGCGCCGTGGGGCTGGTGCTGGGGCGTGTCACTGTGGCGGCGCTCAACGCGTACTATCAGCGCTTCTATGACACCACGCTGGTGTTCGCCGCGCTCACCCCCCTGGTGGCGTGGGAATCGGTGCTGCTGGGCGTGGGCTTCGGGCTGGCCGCCGGGCTGGTGGTGGCGCTGCGCGTGGTGCGCGTGCCGCCGCTGAAGTTGCTGGGAAGGTGACGATGTTGACCCCCATGTTCGAGGCGACGGTCGCCCTTTCCAGACCCCGCGGGGCCTGCCCGTGATCGGCTTCCTGGCCGTGCGCAACCTGGTCCGCAGCCGCTCGCGCACGCTGCTGCTGTGGCTGGGCATCTCGGTGAGCGGCGCGCTGCTCTACGACATGGTGATGCTCTCGGGCGGGCTGGAGGCCAGCTTCCACTCCATCCTCAAGGAGATGAACTTCGACCTGCGTCTCACGCCCCGCGGCGTGCTGCCGTTCTCGGCCGGTGCCGTGCTGCGGGACGGCACGCGGGTGCTGGCCGTGGTGCGCTCCGATCCGCGCGTGGAGAAGACGCTGGGGTTCTTCGGCACCACGCTCTACATGCGCCGGGCGGGCGCCCTCCGGGGGGAGCCGGTCTCGACATTCGCCACCGCCGCCACGGGTGTCACCCCCGAGCTGTTCCGGGTGCGGGCCGGCCGGGCCGACTCCGTGACCGCGCGCACCTCGGTGCTGTTGAACCGGCATCTGGCCGCGCAACTGGGGGTCGGTGTCGGGGACACGGTGGAGGTGTCCGGCCCGCGGGACTCCGAGGTGCAGCGCGCCGCGCGCACGGCGCGGCTGCCCGTGGCGGCGCTGGGGGACTTCCGCTTCGACACCTCGCACCAGAACAGTTGCATCGTGCCCATGAACGTGGCGCTGGACCTGCGCGGCGCGCGCGAGGAGGACCCGCTCTCGCTGGTCACGGTGAACCTGCGGCGCGCCTCGGACGCCGACGCCGTGGCGCGCGACCTGCGCGCCCGGCTGCCGGAGGCGGAGGTGTACCGGGTGGACGACCTGGTGCGGAGGGTGCACGGACAGCTCAGCTACTTCACGCAGTTCTCCGCCATCCTGGGTGCGCTGAGCTTCGCGGTGGCGTGGCTGCTCATCTCCACGCTGCTGGTGCTGTCCCTCAACGACCGGCTGGGGGAGATGGCGGTGCTGCGCGCTCTGGGGATCCGTCCCGTGCGGCTGGTGTGGATGCTGCTCGCCGAGAGCCTGCTGTTCGTGGCTGTGAGCGTGCCCTCGGGACTGGTGTTGGGACTGGTCACCTCGCGATTCCTCGACCGGCTGTTGCTGAGCGGTCCGGGCCTTCCGGCGGACCTGCACTTCTTCGTCGCCACCCCCGCGGCCACGTGGCAGACCGTGGCCCTGCTGTTCCTGGCCGGGGTGCTGGGGGCGCTGGTTCCCATGACGCGCGTGGCGCGCCTGCCGATCTCCGCCACGCTGCACGAGGCCGTGACGTGAACGATTCCCCCGCCCGCGCGGGTGCCGTTCCGCTCCTGGAGGCCCGCCACCTGGCTCGCGACTACCCCGCGCCCGGGGGAACCGTGCACGCCCTGCGCGACGTGTCGCTCACCGTGGCGCGCGGCGAGTTCGTGGCCGTGACCGGCCCGTCCGGATGCGGCAAGTCCACCTTGCTGCACCTGCTGGGCCTGGTGGACCAGCCCACCTCGGGCGAGGTGTTCCTGGATGGACGCAAGGTCTCCGCGCTGAGTGATTCAGAACGCTCGGAACTGCGGCTGCGGCGCGTCGGGTTCGTGTTCCAGAGGTTCTACCTGCTGCCCATGCTGACCGCCGAGGAAAACGTGTGGCTGCCCATGATGGAGGCGGGGATGCGCTCCGCCGCCCGCCTGGAGCGGGCACGCGAGTTACTGCGCTACGTGGGCCTGGAGGAGCGCGGCCGTCACCGGCCCGCTCACCTCTCCGGCGGAGAGATGCAGCGCGTGGCGGTGGCCCGTGCCCTGGCCAACCGCCCGGAGGTGCTCCTGGGCGACGAGCCCACCGGCGAGCTGGATGCCGCCAACAGCGAGCAGATCGGAACGCTGCTGCGCAAGCTGGCGCATGACGGCACCGCTGTGGTGGTGGTGACGCACAACCCCGAGATCTCCGCGTTGGCGGACCGGGTGGTGAAGCTCCGCGACGGGCGGGAGGCGGGGTGAGGTCCATCCCGCGCGCCGGAGCGCCGACGCCCGCGGTGCCTGCCGTCCGCCACTCGCGCGGACCGGTGGCGCCGTGCTGAAGCTCCTCTTCCGCAGCCTCCTCGAGCGGCCGCGCCGCACCGCGCTGTTCCTGCTGGGCTACGCGATCGGGGTGAGCGTGGTGGCGACGCTGCTCTCGGTGGGCGAGGCGGTGCTGCGCGAGGCCCGCGACAAGGACCTGCTGGGTGGCGGGGACGTGATCCTGCTGCCCGCGGGCATTGACGTCGAGGCGCTCAAGGTGGGCGGAGCCACCGCGCTCTTCTACAAGATCGGCGGGCTGCGCTTCATCACCCGCAGCGTGCTCACCAGTCCGCGGGTGGCGCCGCACATCGCCGCGGTGTCGCCGCGCATCGTGGGCGGCCAGTTGTATCTCGAGGCCCGCGGGAGGATCACGCCGGTGCTGGCCATCGGCACGGTGCCCTCTCGCGAGCGGGAGGTGCTGCCGGGCTGGTCCTGGCCCGATTCGTTCGCCGATTCCCCGGAGGACCGCCGCCTGCTCGACCCCACGCCCGCCGAAGCGCTGGCCGACATGGACCGCTTCCACGCTCCGCCGGAGCGGGCGTTGGAGCGCCGCTGGGTGGAGTGGCACTACTTCGAGGTGTTCGAGCCCGCCAGCGGCCGGTTCGCGTATCTCTCATTCCAGGCGCTGGGGGACTGGCGCAGCGGGCGCGCCATGGGCCTGGCGTCGGTGCAACTGGGGGATTCCACGGGGCGCGTCGAGCGCTCCGCGGTGCCGGTGCCCGGTGCGCGGGTGCGGCCGTCGCTGGCGAGCCCCGATCTCGACCTCGGCGCGGCGCGGGTCACGCTCGAGGGCCGGCGCTACCGCGTGAGCTTCCGCACCCCGAAGGCCCGCGGGGAAGTGGTCTTCACCCCGGGCCCGGGCCAGGGATTCACCACCGGGGAGATGCGCGGCGACTCCGGATTCGTCACCGGCTACTCGGTGCCGTTCGTGCGCGGCACGGCCACCGGAGAAATCCGCGGCCGCGGCGGCGCGTGGCGCTTCGCGGACGCCCGCGGCTACCACGACCACAACTGGGGCGTGTGGCGCAACGTGTCGTGGAACTGGGGCAAGTTCGCGAGCGACACGCTCTCGCTGGTCTACGGACAGATCACCGAGGCCGGACAGCGCCAGCCGGGCTTTGCGGTGCTCTTCGGGCCCACGGGCATGATCGGGCTGTTCCGCCCGGAGAGCGTCGAGGTGGTGCCGGGCCGGGTGCGCGTGCCGACGCCGATGGGCACCACGGCCCGCCCGGACTTCGTGCGCCTGCGCGCCACCTCCGGCGAGCGCGACACGCTGAGCATGGACATCGAGGTGCGCAGCGCGGTGGCCACGCCCATGCCCGTTGATCGGGATCTCTCGCTGGCCAGCCTGGCGGCCGCCTCGCACGCGTTCGTGCAGCTGCGCGGCCACTACCGTGTTCATGCTATCCTGGACGGCAAATCCTTCCGGGCGGAAGGCCCGGGACCGCTGGAAACGTACGCGCCGATCCTGCGGCGCTAGCCGCACCATCCTGTTCGGAGGGCACCCGGATGCGCCGCACTCTCGGCATCGCGCTGCTGGCCGTCGCGCTGACGGCCGGCGCCAGTCTCGCCGCTCCCCGCCCGCCCGCCGCGGGCTCCACCGCGCTCTCCATGAGCGAGGACTTCCCGCAGCCCGACTCCGCGCAGATCCTGAAATCCGTGCGCCGGCTGGCTTCGGAGGACTTCGCGGGCCGCCGCACGGGGGACCCCGGCTGCGCGGCGGCCGCGGCGTGGATCGCGGCGCGCTTCGCCGAATACGGCCTCACTCCCCTGGGCGATAGTGGCACCTACCTCCAGAGCTTCGAGGCCACCGTGGGCGTGCGCGACGGAGGGCACAACCGGCTGGCCACCCGAGGGCCGGGCGGGTCGCGAACCTGGCTGCCCGACTCCGACTTCACCGCCCTGGGCTTCTCCGAGAACGATTCGCTGGCCGACGTTCCGGTGGTGTTCGTGGGCTACGGTGTCACCGCCGATGAGAAGGGCTACGACGACTACGCCGGCGTGGACGTGAAGGGGAAGGTGGCGCTCTTCCTGCGCTACCTGCCCGCCGACGAGGACTCCACCGCACCCTTCGGTCCCTCCGGCCGCTCCCGCTACGCCGACCTGCGCTACAAGGCCAGCAACGCGTTCAATCATGGGGCCCGCGCCGCCGTCGCGGTGCTGGGCCCGGCCAGTCACAAGGACGCACCGGACGTGGCGCTGCCGCTGCGCTCCGACCAGGGCGTGGGCGGCGGGCACATTCCGGTGCTGAGCGTGCGGCGCGAGGTGGCGGAGGAGCTGCTCAGGACGGCGGCCACGAACATGAAGGACCTTCGGCCGGACAGCACGGGGAGCCTGCTGGGGGCTCTACAGGGCCGGATTGACACTGCGCGCAAGCCCGGCCCGGTGGCGCTGGAAGGCCCGGCCGTCTCCCTCGCCACCGACCTGCTCCGCGACCGCCGCCGGGTGGCCAACGTGGCCGGCGTGCTGCACGGCGAAGACGCGGCGCTGCGCGACGAGTGCGTGGTGATCGGCGCCCATTACGACCACCTCGGAATGGGCGGGCCCGGCTCGCTGGAGCCAGACCGAAAGGCGATTCACTTCGGCGCCGACGACAACGCCTCCGGCACCGCCGGGGTGCTGGAACTGGCGCGATGCTTCAGCGGGGCAGGAACCAAGCCGAAGCGCAACGTGGTGTTCGTGTGCTTCGTGGGCGAAGAGGAGGGCCTTTTCGGCTCGGGGCACTTCGTGAACCACTCGCCGGTGCCCATCGAGAAGATCTCCGCCATGATCAACATGGACATGATCGGCCGGCTCAAGGACGACAAAGTGTTCATCGCCGGCGCGGGCACTTCGCCACTGTTCCCCGGACTGCTGGCGGAGGCGGCGAAGGCGCGCGGCATCGTGAGCAGCCCGCAGGCCAGCGGCTACGGGCCCAGCGACCACACCTCCTTCTACGCCAAGGACCGCCCGGTGCTGTTCTTCTTCAGCGGCGCGCACACCGACTACCACAAGCCCTCCGACACCTGGGACAAGATCAACGCCCCCGGCGAAGCGAAGGTGCTGGCCATGGTGAGCGACGTGGCACGCGCGCTGTGTGCGCGCGACAGCGCCATCGCCTTCACCAAGGTACTGGCGGACAGCTCCCGCGGCGGGGGTGGGGAGGGCTACGGCGGAGGCGGCTATGGCCCGTACCTGGGCACCGTGCCGGACTTCGGCGAGAACCCCGAAGTGAAGGGCGTGCTGCTCTCCGGCGTGCGCGAAGGCAGCCCCGCGGAGAAGGCCGGAATCCTGGGCAAGGACGTGATCGTCAAGTTCGACGGCAAGGTGGTCGGCAACCTGCAGGACTACTTCTACGCGCTGAGCGCCAGGAAGCCCGGCGACGTGGTGAAGGTGGAGTTGATGCGCGCGGGCCAGCCCGTGACCATCACCGTGACGCTGGGCAAGCGTCCCGGGAAGTAGGAGAGCGCCCATGGCCGCGCGCCGCCGCACCGTCCCCACCGTCGAGGATTTCCTGAGATTGCGCGACGGGTACCTGGCCGACATTGACGCGGCCGGCATGCTCGGCGTGGAGGAATTGCGCGAGCGGCGCCGCAAGGCCTACTTCGACCTGCTGGAGAGGGTCCCCATGCGCCTGCGGCGCGCGCTGCAGGACCAGGTGATGTGGTCGTGCTTCGGCATCCGCCCGCCCAAGCTTCCGGCGGTGCTGCGCAGGATCCAGCACGCCGTTGACGAGCGCCTGTGCCTGGACGCCGACTACTTCTCGGCCTACACCCGCACCCGGCGCCAGCGCATCCTGCACCCGCATCGCATCCTGTGCGCGCCGCTGGCGGACTACCTGTTCGCGCGCGATCCGAAGCGGCCCGAGCTCACCACCTACCGCGTGGACCGCATCCTCGGCTTCGAGGTGACGGCGGAGCACTTCAAGCGCTCCCCGCACATCGAGTGGGAGGACTACATCCGCCCCGACCTCTTCGCGCGCCAGGAACTCGCCTTCAATCTGCGCATGCGCTTCCGCGGAAAGGCCGCGGCCGAGGTGAAGCGCAACCGCGCGCGGTTCAAGGGCGCCCGGGCCCAGGCCGACGGCAGCGTCACCCACGTCTTCCGCGCCGCCAGCGACGCCTACTACATCCACCAGGCGCTCACTCTGTGGCGCTGGGACGCCGAGGTGCTTTCGCCCGAGACGTCCGCGGAGGCCTTCCGCACAGCCGTGAAGGCGCTTCCGGAGCCGCCGCCGAAGGACTTCGTGAAGTGGTCGCGCACGCTGGAATAGAGCGTCCGCGCAGTCCGAAGTACTGATTTCCCTCAGGAATACAGTCTCATTCGCGGGACCGTTGCTCCCGATGGCGTAGGCTATCGGGGTTGGGCAGGCATTCATGCCTGCCCGCGAGCAAAGGAGCCCCCATGGCCCACGACATCCAGCCCTTCCACTCCGCGCTCGACTACCTGGTGAGCCTCTCGCAGGTGATCGGGGCCCGCCGGGAGTCGGCGGGCGCGTGCGAGGCGCTGCGCCTGCACCGCGAGCGGGAGGTCCTCGGCCTTACCTCGGGGATCTCCCACGAGCGCGGCCCGCTGGGGCTGGCGGACAACTGCGGCCTCAACATCCTCGAGGTCCGCATCCTGGCGTACTTGTTCCTCTCCGAAGGCACATGTCCCCGCGTTCCGGTGTTCCTGGACGTGGAGGAGATGTGTCGGCTCATCGCGGACGGGGACGAAGCGCGAAGGCTCGCCACGTTCCTGGAGCCGGACGAGGTGTTGCTCGCCAGCGGCTGCGTGATGCGGATCCGAGTGGGGGAGAGGTGGATGGTGGCGTTGACGGACTCGGGGCGGGAGGCGTTCGTGAGCGGGGAGGTGGCGGTGGGAAGTCCCCTGGAGAGAGCGATGTCAGCGACGACAGTGCCTCAGACCCACTCCGACCGATGGTGACTGATCATCGCTGGCCCATGTTAAAATGTATCCCGACAATCCGGTCTACTGTACGGCAATTCCGTTCCTCATGAGCGAGTGTGGCATGGATCGCGCGAGAGCCTCGGGTGTCGCCAAGGGAATGCTCAGACGCCTCCGCAGAGGCAAGGTGATCATCCTGTACGTGCCCGAATCGCCCGTCCAGTCTGAAATCCCGAAGATGTACGTTCCCGAAGTCGGAAGGTTCGTGCCAGTCTACCAGTGGTAAGGTAAGCAGCGGGACCTGTGCCGAATGCGTGGAGTTGAGCGCGTCCCCGCTCTCTCCTCACCCATTAACCGAAAACCCCCCGTCCACCACCACGCTCTGCCCCACGATCCATCCGGCTTCCTCGCCGCACAGCATCGCCACGGTCCGGGCAATGTCCTCGGGGGTGCCGAGGCGGCCCATCGGGGTGCGGCGCAGGTTGTCCTGCAGCAGCGCCTCGCGGTCCTGGAAGCGCTTGAGCGAGTCGGTGTCCACCATGCCGGCGTGCACGCAGTTCACTAAGACCTTGTGGGGCGCGAACTCCACCGCCAGGAAGCGGACCAGCGACTCGATGGCCGCCTTGGCGGAGCCCAGGGCGGCGTAGTTGGGGATGTAGCGCACCGCGCCCATGCTGGAGATGGCCACGATCCGTCCGCCCTGGCCGTGCTTCTTCATCAGCTTCAGAGAGAGCTGGCCGGCCTGCATCAGGGAACGCACGTTCACTTCCATGGTGCGGTCCCAGTCGGCCAGGGTCAGCTCTTCGAGGGGCTTCATCACTCCCATGGCGGCGTTGGCCACGTAGAAGTCCAGGCGCCCGAGCTTCTCCTCGAGGTTCTTGAACATCTGTTCCACGTGCTCGGGATTGCCCACGTTGCCGCGCAGCAGGGCCACCCGGACCCCGTAGGACTCCAACTCCTTCTGAGCGTTCTGGGCGTGGGTGCGGTTGGTGAAGAACGAGATGGCCACGTCCGCGCCGCGACGGGCAAACTCCCGGGCGGTCGCCAGCCCGATGCCCCGGGTGCCCCCGGTGACGAAGGCGACCTTGCCCGCGAAGGGTTTCACAGCACTACCTCCAGTTATGTAATTCGAAAGGCGGCCAGCCTCAGGTGCCGGGAGATTGCCGTACCGGGGCGGGGGCGTCAAGTCAGCTATTTCCAATTGGCCCTTGACGTTGGAGCGGAGCCGGAGGATGATGGCGCGGTTGGCCGGCCGAGTTTTGTGCCCTGTAAGGAGCCTGCGATGCCCTACGTGATCACCGAACCCTGTCTCGGGGTGACTGATAAGTCCTGCGTGGAGGTCTGCCCGGTGGACTGCATTCACCCCGGGGAGAACCAGCTGTTCATCAACCCGGACGAGTGCATCGAGTGCGCGGCCTGCGAGCCGGCCTGCCCGGTGAACGCGATCTTTCTGGACGTGGATGTGCCCGACAAGTGGAAGGACTTCATCCAGAAGAACGCGGACTTCTATCAGAAGAAGCCGCAGCCTTAGATCGTCGTCAGGAACGCTGAAACACCCCGGTCGCGGAGGATCCAAGGATGGACCTTTTCCCCAGGGATGCGGGTTTCGAGCCGAAGCAGCCGGACAAGGAAGTGAGACGACGTCCCGAAGCGGTGCCGTGCGACATCTGCGGCTCGCCCATGCAGGAGCACCACTGCAAGCTGGTGTGCCACTCCTGCGGGTTCATGCGGGACTGCTCGGATCCATAGCGGGGCGGCCGCGGGGCCGCCCCGGGTTCGTTCACGGAGGCGCCATGCCCTCGCACGTCCTCGAGCCGCGCATCGCCGAATACCTGCTCCGCCTCGCGCAGCACGATCACCCGCTGCTGCGCGAGATGGAGGCCGTGGCCGCGGAGAAGAAGTTCCCCATCGTGGGCCCCGAGTGCGGTCGCGTGCTGTTCCAGGTGGCGCGCATGACCGGCGCGAAACGGGTGTTCGAGATGGGCTCGGGCTACGGCTACTCCACGCTGTGGTTCGCCCTGGCGCTGCCGCCCGACGGGCGCGTGTTCCACACCGACGGCGACGTGAACAACACCGAGAAGGCGCGCGAGTACCTGGCCCGCGCCGGCCTCGCCGACCGCGTGGCGTTCAAGACCGGCGACGCGCGCGAGGTGCTGCGCCGCACCCCCGGCGAGTTCGACGTGATCTTCGTGGACGTGGACAAGGAGCAGTACCCGGAGAGCTACGACCTGGTGCGGGAGCGGGTGCGGGTGGGCGGGGCGGTGCTGATCCACAACACGCTGTGGTCGGGGCGCGTCGCGGACCCGTCCATCACCGACGAGAAGACCACCGTGGGCGTGCGCGAGTACCTGCGCCGGATGTGGGCGGACCCGAACTTCACTTCCAGCCTGCTGCCGCTGGACGACGGGCTGGGGCTGAGCGTGCGGACCCGCTAGGCCGCCAGCGCCCGGCTCCTGCAGTGCGATTCGGCCAGACCGCGAGTTCTGGGGCCGGAATCGCGGTGGCTAGGCCGCCAGCGCCCGGGCCATCACCTCGGCCAGTTCCGCGGGGCGGTAGGGCTTCTGGATGAATCCGGCCAGCCGGTCCTCGGTGAACCCGCGGGCCACGTCCTGGGCGGCGTAGCCGGTGGCCAGGACCACCCGCACGTCCGGCCGGAGCCTGCGGAGTTCGTGGAAGGTCTCGCGGCCGTCCATCTCGGGCATGGTGAGGTCCAGCAGCACCCCGTCGATCGCCCCTGCCTGGGCCCGGAATGTCTCCACCGCCTCCCGGCCGTTGGCTGCCAGGAACACGCGGTAGCCCAGGGCCTCCAGTGCCATCTGCCCGCTCAACCGTATGGACTCCTCGTCGTCCACCACCAGGATGGTCCGGTGCGCGGGTTCGCCCGGCGTCGCCGGCCGGGAGTCCTCCACCGTCGCCACATCCCCGCCGCACGCGGGCAGGTACACCCGGAACGTGGTGCCCTCGCCCGGGCGGCTCTCCACGTGCACCGCGCCGTCGTGCGCGTGCACAATGCCCTGCACCGCCGCCAGGCCCAGTCCGCGCCCGGTGAACTTGGTGCTGAAGAACGGGTCGAAGATGCGCTCCAGGGTGGCCGCGTCCATGCCCCGGCCGGAGTCTGACACTTCCAGGACCACGTACACGCCTTCGCGCAGCTTGTCCGCGAGCCCCGCCGCCTCGAGAGCCGCCCGGCCGCAATCCTGCCGGTGCGTGGCCACCGAGATCACCCCCGGATCGCCCTCCAGGGCCTCCGAGGCGTTGAGGATCAGGTTCATCATCACCTGGCCCAGTTGCGCGCCGTCGCCCAGAACCGCGGGCAGGTCCTCTCCCAACTCCAGGCGGAACGTGGCCTTCTTCGACACCGACACGTCCAGGATCCCGGCCAGCTCGCGGGCGGTCGCGCTGACGTCCAGGGGGCGCTTGACGATCGTGCCGCCGCCCGCGTAGGCCAGCATCTGCCGGCACAGGCCCGCCGCGCGCTGCGAGGCGGCGATGACCTCCCGCAGGTGGTCGTGAGTCCGGGTGGACGGAGCGGTGGTGGCCGCGGCCATGTCGGCGTTGCACAGGATCGTGGTCAGCAGGTTGTTGAAGTCGTGCGCGATGCCGCCGGCCAGCACACCCAGGCTCTCGAGCTTCTGGGTCTTGAGCATCTGCGTCTCGATCCGCCGGCGCTCCTCCTCGGCCCTGCGGCGCGAGGTGACGTCGCGGAAGCTCCACACCCGCCCGGCGATCTCGCCGTCGCGCATCAGCGGGCAGGAGTAGCGCTCGAACACGCGCTCGTCTCGGAAGTGGATGGTGTCGAAGTCGGGCTCGGCGCTGGCGTACAGCTCCTCGACCCGCGCCACGAACGCGGCCGGGTCCTTCAGGTCGTCCCCTACGCGGGAGAGCAGCTCCGCGTCCGCCACCCGCGCCTTGTTGGCGAGGATGGTGCGCGGGATGCGCCACATATCCAGGAAGCGGGAGTTGACGCTGGTGACGAAGCGGTCCCGGTCCACCACCAGGATGCCGTCGGCGGTGGCCTCCAGCGTGGCGCGCAGCAGGGCCTCGCTCTCGCACAGCGCGGCGTGCGTGCGCATGCGCTCCATCTCGGCGGCGGTGCGCGTGGAGAAGACCTGCATCACCGCCTCCGCGCGCGCGGGTTGCGCCAGCGGCCGGCGGAACAGCGCCACCATAATCCCCTGGGGGGTGTCGTGGGAGTCGAACAGCGGCACGCCCACGTAGCCCTCGACGCCGATCTCGCGCAGCAACGTGTCCGCGGGGAACAGGTCGGCGACTCCGGAGGCGTAGGAGCAGACCTTCTTGCCGACCACGGTCTCGCAGGGGGAGCCGGCCAGCTCGTAGGTCATGTCCTCGAGGTGCTGGCCGTCCGCGAACAGCGACAGCGTGCGCACCCGGGCCGGAGATCCGGGGATCAGCTCGCCCACGAGCGCGAAGTCCGCCTGGATGGCTCGGGCGAGGCTCGACACCAGGGTGCGGAAGAAACCGGCCCCTGTCTCGAAGGTCATGCCTTCCGAGATGGCGTGGAACGCCTCGGTGGCCCAGCCACCCTGCTCCAGCTCGGCCCGGGTGCGGCGAAGCTCGTCGATCTGCGAAGACAGGTCCAGGGACGATTCGGACGGAAGGGTCGGATCCCTATGCATGCTGCGGGCTCCAGGGGCGCGCGGGTGCGCGAGGAGTCTGGGCGTGCGGCCCGATTCGGGGAGGCGCCCGGAAGCAACCCCCCCTCGGCCCCGGGGGCGGGGGGCGGTCGGCCGCAGGGACCGTCCCCGGGGGAGTTTACGGCCCCCGCTCGAGGGATCTTAACATCGACAAGACCGGCTGCCAGGTGTCGTCGAGGGCGATGAAGGCCAGGTCTCCCACGGGCGGCAGGTCACCCAGGAACACCGGGTGATTGCGCGTCTCGGAGTAGAATTCACTTCGGAAGGCCGGCTTCCACGCGGAGCGCTCCTGCTCCTTCTTCGCGTGCGTCAGCAGCTCGGGCAGCTTCCACGTGCCCACCTTCTCCTTCCAGTTCTTCTCGATGGTCCTGGCCTTTTCGGGCTCCGTCTTCTTCAATTCGGGTGCGTACAGCGCATACGAGTCCACGTCGTCGCGTGGCACGTACTGGGTGTAGATGGTGCGCGCCTCGGCGCGCGCGGTGGACGCGTCGCGTTCCAGGATCGCGCCGTCGCCGGTGTCCAGCGCCTCGACGTCGCAGCCCACGGAGACCGTGCGGTGCCGCAGCAGCACCTCCATGAGGTCCTCGACGAAGCGGTCCGAAGTGGCGCCCGACTCGTCCCGGAAAGTCTCGTGCCGCGCCACCGGCTGGCGGAAGCTGTCGTTGTTGGTGGTGGCATCCACGCTGTGGAACCTGCCGCAGATCACCACGTCGGCGCCCAGCTTGCGCCCGATACGCACCGCCTCCTCGCGGCTCAGGTGGCTCAGGCTGGATACCGGGACCTGCTGATAGACCTGCTCGCGGTCTATCAGCACCGTGAACCGGAAATCCTTCTGGGTGATGCGGCGCACCACCTCGCCGTACACGCGGTCCGAGATCTCCATGGACAGCCCGCGCACGTCCGTCTCGTTGGCGAAGGGCAGCAGCGCCACGTGAGAGACCGCGTTGTTGTAGGCCTGCCGGATCAGCGACTCCACGTCGCGGAAGCCCGGGAAGATGTCCCGGGCCACCAGGAAGTCGTCGTAGGCCTTGCGCGGCCGGCGGTCAGCCAGCTCGGCCGTCCCGCGCCGGTAGTAGATGTCGGCGGCGCCCCCGCGGATGGCGCGCTCGTCGCGGGCGAAGTCGTTGTCGGTGGGCAGGCTCACGCGGTACTCGGAGAGCTCGCGGCGGAAGGCGTCCAGGTCGCGGCAGCGCAGGCCGGCGCTCAGCGTGTCGGCTGAGGCCAGTGTGGTGATCTCGCGGCGCCAGCCTTCCATGAGCTTCGCCGCCGCGGCGGTCATGGCCTGGTGGGCGCGCTCGCCGGCGGGCTCCTTGTCGAGTGCCTTGCGGGCCTTCTCGTACGCCGTGTTGGCGTCCCCGCCCGCGAGAGCCTCCTCGCTCTGGCGGGTGAGCTTCTCGGGGCTGGCGCACGCCAGTCCCAGCAGGCAGACCATCAGCAGGGCGACTCGAAACGCGGAGCGGCGCATGGAATTCTCCTCCGGGTGACGGCGGCTCGGGGGTCACGGGGCCGGGGCCCCCGGCGCATTATAGACCGCGGGATGGGCATGGGCGAGACGTCACATGGGCGAGACGTCACATGGGCAAGACGTCGCTTGACCGGGATGTCGCTTGACTGGGACTTGCCGGCGCGCCAGACTTCCGGGACCCGCCATCCCCGCGTGGCCAACGCACATCCCCCGCACCCGGTTCCCGGCACCCCCGGCCCCACTTCGTCGTCCCCCGTTCCGAGGCACCTTCGTGTCCTTCACACCTGGTCGGCCCGCCGGCTTCCCGCCGGTGGGGGGCGCATCCGCGCGTGGCGCGCGGCTGCGGGTCGTGTTCCTGTTCCTGGCCCTCGCTGGTCTTGTCCGGTCCCCTGTCTTCCGGGCGCGCGCGGCCCATGCGGGTCCCGTGGTTCGCGACTCGGATCGCGTGGTCTTCGTCGAAGGGGAGAAGGCGGGGGGTGGGCGCGAGCGCATCTTCCTGCCGCTGCCGCCGCGCGGGCGCGGCTTGCCTCCGGCCCCGCCCGGCATGCCGGCCCTGCCCGGGACCGGACCGCAGATCACCGGGGTGTTCCCCGGCACGATCGGCAGCGCGGGCGACGAGACGCTGCGAGTCACCATCCGGGGCGCGAACTTCGGCGACGCCCCCGGCCGCGTCCGCTTCCCCGATTGGTTCGCGCGCCTGGACGGGCGCGTGCGGGCCTGGAGCGACACCGTGATCGTGGCCGAGCCGCCGGTGCCGGATGTCGCCATGCAGATCGAGGTCACGTCAGGCCCGGTGGAGGTGGTGGACCGGGAGGGGCGCTCGAGCCTGCTCAACGACGGCTGCGCCGACTACTCGTGCCGCCCCGCGAGCTGGCTCGAGGTGGTCTACAACTACCCGCACTGCCGCTGGCGGGACGAGTCGGTGCCGGTGTTCTTCCACGTGAACCCGGAGGGCCTGCCTCCCGGGTGCGGAGTGGACGCCGTGCGCCGCGGCGCGGAGGGCTGGAACTCCGTGGCCGGATCGCGCTTCTCCTTTCGCTACGCGGGGGAGAGCCCGGCGCGGCCGGGGGTGCTGGACGGCGTGAACGTGTTCGGCCCGTTGAACCCGTGGCCGTTCAGCGCCACGTGGGTGGCAGCCACTCTCTGCTTCGCGCACCACGAGGGAGATTCGCTGGTGCTGGACGAGTGCGACACCGGCTTCAACACCATGGGATTCCAGTACGTGTGCGAGCCGCGGCTCCCGTCGAGCTCCGCCGACGTGCAGACGGTCACCCTCCACGAGGCGGGCCACTGGCTACGCCTGCGCCACGTGAACACCGACGCCGAAATCCTCCAGGTGGCGCAACTGCTGGGACGGCGGCGGCCATGGTTGGGCCCGGGCGACCGCGCGGGAGCCTGCCACGTGTACCCTTCGTGGGGCAGCGCTCGCCTGGAACCTCCGGGCGGCTGGATGTGTCCGGCGGGCGATGCCGACACCGCGCGCTTCACCCTCACCGCGCTGGATCGCGAAGGCGCCCCGCAGGCGGGCGTGCCCGCGGAGAGCGTGTGGGTCGAGCTGACCCCCGGGAGCCCGGGCGGGGGGGCGGCGCCCATCCGGGTCCCGGCGGCGGCCCCCACAGACTCCTCCGGCGGGGCTCGGGTGGCCCTGGCGCGCCTGGCCGGGCCAGGCCCGTGGCGGGCAGCCCGGGCCCGCGCAGGCGGCCACGAGCTGCTTCCCCTGCCGGCCGGGGAGCTCCGGAGTCTGGATCTTTCGGGGGACGGCCGGGTGGGGCCGGAGGACTGGGTTCTGGTCCAGCCGGGCGACTCCGGGGCCATGCGCGGGCCGGACTCCCTCACGTTCCTGGCCCATCGCGGGCACCGCACCGGGCCCGCCGGGAGCCCCACTCCGGGGCGGCCGAACCCGCGCATCGAGGTGTCGCCAACACCTTTCAATACAATGCTTTACATACTACTCGAGGAGTTTGAAGCCGGGCCCCTGAACGTGGACGTCCTGGACGTCTCCGGTGGGGTCGTGCGGCGGCTCTGGAGCGGGTCCGTGGGCGCGGGAAAGCGCCGCCTGGCCTGGGATGGGCGGACCGGGGCCGGCCGTCCCGCGGCCTCCGGGATCTACCTGCTGCAGGTCAGGAGCGCCACGGGGACCCGCTACCGGAAGGTGGTCCGCATCCGGTCGGGGGGCTGACGCGGGGCACGGTTGCCAGCTTCCCGAACAGGTGATAATCTAGTTAGCAGAAAACTTGTCTCTGCCGAAATATCGGCGTATGTTTCAGGTGTCGGCGGACCGCGGGGCGAGCGCTCCCGGGTTCCCCGAGCGGAGGTGTTCCGTGAAGTCCTGGGTCCTGGTTGCGTGCGTGGCCGCGATGTTGTGCGCCGCATCGTCAGGCATGGCCATCACGTCGAATGTTGCCATCCGGTCCAACGGGTTCTCGCCCGCCGTGGACACCGTGAACGTGCATGACGTGGTGCGCTGGACGAACCAGGATGCGAGCCCCCACGCCATCACCTGCAGCGCCGCCGGCGAGGCATTCGACTCGGGGGACATGGCCGTGGGCGGGACCTACCAGCGCTCCTTCAACCGCGTGGGCACGTTCCGCTACCAGTGCTCCGCCCACGCCGGCATGCAGGGCACCATCGTGGTGATCTCGCAGAGCCCGGTCCAGAAGACCACCTGGGGCCACCTCAAGCAGCTGTTCCGCACCAAGGGCGTGGTGCCCGGACTGCGGATGCTCCTGCGCTGAACCAGTCGCGAAGCGCGAACACGAAGGGCGGGTTCCCGAGGGAGCCCGCCCTTCGTGTTGCCCGCACCGTCCGCCTACACCGTCCGCCACGCGCCGCCCGCCTACACCGTCAGGCCGTGCGCCTTCGCCAGCAGCTCCAGCGGATGGATCATCTTCACCGCCAGCTTCGCCTGCCGCGCGCCCTGCTGCATGAACAGCAGGCACCCGGGATTGGCCACCGCCACGCAGGCGGCGCCGGCGCGGCGGATGGTGTCCACCTTGCGTTCCAGCTGCCGCAGTGCCATGGCCGGCTGCGCCAGGTTGTAGATCCCGGCGCTGCCGCAGCAGAAGTCGCTGTCGTCCAGGTCGCGCACCACGTAGCCGGCGTCGCGCAGCAGCGTGCGCGGGGCGGAGCGCACCTTCTGCGCATGGGCCAGGTGGCAGGGGTCGTGCACGGCCACGACCTCGCCCGTGGGGCTGGACGGCTCCGGCAGCCCCAGCTCCGCCAGCACCTCCAGCGTATCGCGCGCCTTGCCGGCGAAGTGCCGCGCCCGTTCGGCCCACGCGGGGTCGTGCTCCAGCCAGTGTCCGTATTCACGCAGTGCCGCCCCGCACCCGGCGGCGCTGGTGACCACGAAGTCGGTGTCCCCGGCGGCCTCGAACGCCTCGATGTTGCGGCGCGCCAGCGCCAGCGCGTCGGCGCGGCGCCCCGCGTGCGCATGCAGCGCGCCGCAGCAGGTGTGCCGCTTCGGGATCACCACCTCCGCGCCGGCGCGCGCCAGCAGCGCCAGCGTGGCGCGGTTCACGCCCGGGAACAGCGGCCGGTTCACGCAGGTCACCAGGAAGGCCACCCGCGCGCGAGGCGGGTCGGTGGCCGCCGGGGTGCGCCGCGCCAGGCGCCGCGTGCCACCGGGCACGTCGGGCAGCAACGCCTCCGCGGCGCGCAGTCCCGGCGGGAGGGCGCGCGAGAGGCCCGACCCGCGCACCAGGGCGCGCAGCCCGGTGCCCTGGTACAGGCGCAGGGTGGCGGTGAGGGCGCCCATGCCGAACCCGCTGGGCAGGATCCGCCGCAGGGCGAAATCGAGCGCCCAGCGCCCCGGGCCGCGGCGCGGCACCCGGCGCTCCACCTGCGCGCGGGTGGCCTCCATCAACTCGCCGAAGGGGACGCCGGAGGGGCAGGCGGTCTCGCACGCGCGGCACACCAGGCACAGGTCCAGGTGCGCGCGGACCTCGGGTGCGGGCTCCACGCGCCCCTCGTGCAGCGCGCGCATCAGGTACAGCCGCCCGCGCGGCGAGTCGGCCTCCAGCTTCAATTCGCGGTACGTGGGGCAGGCCTGCAGGCACAGCCCGCAGTGGACACACCCGCGCAGCTTCGCGCCGTCGGGCGCGCCGTCGGCGTCGAACCAGCCGGTGGGGGTACTCATGTGTCGAACGGCATCCGGCCGGGAGCCAGCACCCCGCGGGGATCGAACGTGGTCTTGAACGTGCGCATCAGCTCCGCGGGCGCGGCGGGCCCGTGCCACAGGGGACCGCGCACCTTCACCGGCAGCGGCGCGTCCACCAGCTGCGCGGCGGCCTCGTGGCCTTCCAGGTCCGCGCGCACCCGGTCCCAGGCGTGGGCCAGGGCGTCATGCGAGTTGCCCACCGCGCGCACGTGGATGTGCCCGGCTCCCGCGTGGGCGTGCACGTGCACCGAGAGCCCCGCGCCCAGTGCCCCGCCCTTCCACCTCGCGCACAGCCGGGTCACGTCGGAGGGCAGCACCGAGATCATCGCGCGGAAGCGCCCCCGCCCGTCCGGCGCGGGGGAGGAGCCTTCCGGCGCGCCCAGCTCCGAGACCGCGGCCCAGAATGTCTCCGAGTAGCCGCCCTCCAACACCGTGGGCTTCGCCGCGCCGGCCAGCTCCGCGGCCGTCTCCAGGTGCGCCTCCACCATGTCCGGCTCGCCCTCCACCAGCGCCGCCACCGTCCACGCGCGCTCGTCGGTGGACACGCGCCACGGCAAGCTGCCGCCGCGGGCGTCGGCGGCGCGGGTGCACTCGCCGTCCAGCAGGGCCAGCGCGCCCAGTTCCAGGCGCGCCCCGAGCAGCTTCTCGATCAGCGCCCCGGCCTCGTCCGCGGTCTGCGCCCGGTGGATCAGGGTGCGGTGCGCGGCGGGCACCGCCGACAGGCGCACGTGCGCCTCGGCGATCACGGCCAGCGTCCCGTACGAGCCGGTGTAGAGCCGGTGGAGGTCGTAGCCCGCCACGTTCTTCACCACGCGGCCGCCGGCGTGGTGGACGGTGCCGTCGGCCAGCACCGCGGTCATGCCCAGCACCTTGTCGCGCGGCGCCCCGCAGGAGATCCGCCGGGGGCCGGCCCGCGCGGTGGCCAGCACGCCGCCCAGCGTGGCGCGCCCGAATCCCGGTGGATCCAGCGCCAGCCACTGGCGGTGCGGGAGCAGCCGGGCCTGCAGGTCCTGGAAACGGGTTCCGGCCCTCACGCTGGCGGTCAGATCGTCGGGGTCGTAGCGGGTGATGCCCGCCAGGCGGTCCGTGAGCAGCACGGCGTCGTAGCGCCGCGGCGGCAGGCCGACCTCCGCGAAGGTGCCCGCGCCGCGCACCACCACCGCTGCGCCGGCCTGGTGCAGTGCCCGAAGGGCCGCGGAGAGCTCCTCGACCGTTCCGGGCCGCACCGCCAGCGTGGGGCGCATGCCGTCCACGGCGTAGGCCGAGGCGGCCTCGCCGAACAGGACGTCGGCCTCGCCCAGCAGGCGGCCCAGGTCGCCGGCCAGGCCGGGAGTGATGGGGGAGGTCACGGCCGGCCGCCGCGCAGTTCGCACGCGGGGCGCGACCGATCCATGCGCCCGCCAGAGTGCGGCCCCCGCGCGGCGCGCGTCAGATCCACGCGCCCTCCACCGCGGCCAGCCTCTTCACTTCTCCGCAGCCCTTCCCGGAGGGGAACACCTTGCCGGGGTTGCACAGGTTGCGCGGGTTGAAGATGCGCCGCACGCGGTCCATCAGTTCCAGGTCCTCGTCGGTGAACAGCAGCGGCATGAGGTCGCGCTTCTCGTGGCCGATGCCGTGCTCGCCGCTGATGGTCCCGCCCAGCTCGATGCACATCTTGAGAATCTCGTGCGAGGCCTCGATGGCGCGGGCCGTCTCCGCGGGATCCTCCGCGTCGAAGAGGATGTTAGGGTGCAGGTTGCCGTCGCCCGCGTGGAACACGTTGGCGCAGCGCACCCCCAGGCGGGCGCTGATCCCGGCAATGCGGCGCAGCGCCTCCAGGATGCGGCTGCGCGGGACCACGCCGTCCATCACGTGCATGCCGCTGCTGATCCGGCCGAACGCGCCGAACGCGGACTTGCGCGCCTTCCACAGCTGGGCGCGCTCCTCCTCGGTGCGCGCCTCGCGGATCTCGCGCGGTCCGTGGGCGCGCGCGATCTCCAGGGCGCGCTCCTTGAGGGCGGGCATGCCGGCGCGCGGTCCGTCCAGCTCCACCAGCAGCGCGGCGCCGGCGTCCAGCGGCAGGCCCACACGCGCGAACGGCTCGATGGCATGGATGGTGAGCCGGTCCATCATCTCCAGCGCCGCGGGCAGGATCCCGGCGGCGATGATGGCGCTGACGCAGCGGCTGGCGTCGTCGATGTCGTCGAAGATGGCCAGGAAGGTGCGCACCGTCTCGGGCACCGGCAGGAGGCGGACCACGATCTCGGTGACCACCCCGAACGTGCCTTCGGAGCCCACCACGAGGCCGGCCAGGTCGTAGCCGGGGGCGTCCGCCACGCGGCCGCCCAGCTTGAGGATCGAGCCGTCGGGGCGCACCAGCACCACGCCCAGGACGTGGTTGGTGGTCACGCCGTACTTGAGACAGTGCGGACCGCCGGCGTTGGTGGCGACGTTGCCGCCCACGGTGCAGGTCTGCTGGCTGGCGGGATCGGGCGCGTACAGCAGGCGCTCCGGCGCGGTGGTCTTCGAAAGCCCCAGGTTCACCACGCCCGGCTGCACCACCGCGGTGCGGTGGACGGCGTCCACGTCCAGCACCCGGTCCATGCGCGCCAGCGAGAGCACCACGCCGCCGCACTCCGGCACGCAGCCGCCGGTGAGCCCGGTGCCTGCGCCGCGCGGCACGAACGGGATTCCCTCGCGGTCGCAGAGCTTCACCACGTCGGCCACCTGCACCGTGTCGGCGGGCAGCACCACCCAGTCGGGGCGGGCCTTCTCCACCACCAGCGCGTCGGCGTCGTAGACCAGGAGGTCGGCGGGATGGTGCAGCACCCAGCGCTCCCCCACGAGCGTGGCAAGCTCGCGGGTGATCGCGTCGCGGTCCACGCGGTCGCGCCAGGAACTGTCAGGGGGCGGGGCGGTGAAGGGCATGGGTTCTCCGGCTTCGGGCCATGGAACCCGCCCATAGTACGCCCCCCGCTGCGCACGCGAAAGACTCGGCACGGGGGCCACGTGTGGGGGCAGCGCACAGCGGTCCATGTGGAGTCCGGCGCGGAGTCCCTCGCCGGGCCCCGAGCAGCTTACCGAAGCAACACGATACGTCGGGTCGTGGTCAGGGAGCGTGTCTCGAGACGGAGGAAATAGACCCCGGACGGCACGGCCGAGCCCTGCGGACCCACACCGTCCCATTCGATGCGGGCAGCCAGCACTGGGCCGTCGCTCGAAAGCCGGCGAACGAGCTTGCCGTCGACCGAGTACACATTCAGGCGGTAGGGCGAGGGCTCGGCCTGGCTCAGGGCGAATCGCATCGGCGCGCGCGAGGGATTGCCGCTGAGCACCACGAAGCCGGCCTGCTCTCCGCCGGCCCACTTGAAGGTCGAGGAGTAGGTCCAGCTCATACCCTGGCGTAATCCCACGCGGTAGTAGTAGGTATGTCCGGGAAGCGCCGTGGGGTCGTCCTGGCTGAAATGGTGCTCGCCTCCCGCGATGTCGATCTCGGCTCCGATCGGCAGAAACGGCCCGAGGGAATGCTCGGCACGGAAGAGCTGGAAGCGACCCGAGCCCTCGGGATAGGCGTCCCAGGTCACCCGCACGCCCAGGCCCCCGGCCTGCACGACGGTGAGTGCGCCAAAGGTGGTCGCGGTGACCAGGGGGTAGGGGAACGCCTGGGCGTAGAGGAAGTCAGGGGTATCCGGGCCCCATGGCCACTGTGCGCCCACCCACCCGCAGATCCAAGTGTTGGATCCGGAGCGATCCACGAGAGGGGGAGAGCTGGCGGCGAAGTCCTGGGCTATCACTAGTCCACCCGGCGGATAGAGCACGTCCGGTGTGGCGTCTGCCGCGAAGTGATAGGCCCGAATGTCGGGACGGTACCACCAGTCAGGTTCGGTCACCGGGACGACTCCACCCGAGCCGTCCACCGCCAGTGCCGGGACGTAGCCCACGGAGGAAATGAGCATCCCGGCAGAAGCCCAGCCAGGAGCGGGCTGAAGATTGCCCGAAACGTGCTGCAGGGCCGCCTGGGTGTAGGTGCCGGCATAGATGAACCAGGAGACGTACGAGCCTCCCGCCCCGTCTGCGGCCAGGGAGAAGGGCGGTCTGGTCGTGGGCGTGGAGCAGAGCGCCCGTCCGTCCGTCGGGACCAGCGGCGACATGGACCCATCCGGCAGGAGGTGCTGCCCGTACAACGCCGAATTGTAGCCGGAGGTCGTGCGCCCGTCGATCCAGGCCGCGATGGCCCCGCCATCCCCCGAGGAGCACAACTGGACGGCCTGCTGCTTGCCCGGTGCCTTGCACACGGGCACACCGCCGTTCGTCCACAGGCCTAGCCCCTCGGCAGTCACCCGCTGGGCGTAGATGTCGTAATTGGTGCCGTGCCAGGTGGTGTTGCGGTTGTCGGACCAGGCGATGATCGCACCGCCCGCGCCATCGCTCACCATCTCGGGCGCCACCTGGTAGTTGACCGCCTGGCCGATGGGATTCCCATCTGCGAGCCAGCCGGGTGCGACCGAGCCGTCGGCGCGGATGTGCTGGGCGTAGATGTCCGAGGAGAAGGACCACCGCTCATCCTGCCAGGCCACGAGGAGCCCACCGACCCCATCTGAGATCAGAACGGGGTTGTCCTGCCCCACGCTGCCACAGGAGGCCACGACTCCCGAGTCCGGCCATCCGACGGGGTGCGAGCCGTCAGGGCGGATGTGCTGGACGATGACATTGCCGAAGGGCTGGTAACGGCTGTCGGTCCAGGCGATCAGGACGCCTCCCTGACCATCTGGTGCGAGGGCCATCCCGGCCGCCATGGAGGCATCGGTGCCAATGGGGCTCACGGGCTTGCCGTTCACCGGCCAGCCGGGGCCAATCTCTCCCTTCGACGTGAAGTATTGGAGGTAAACTGTTTCGGGGGTTCCAGCCGTGGACTGGTGCCGCCCGTCGAACCACGCGAAGTACGCCCCGCCAGCCCCATCACCAACCATGCAAGGCTCCGAAGGCCTGGACAGGCTGTCCCCGCAGACTATGGTGCTTTGCCGTGGATCGCTGGACCACGCAGCCAAGCAGGGCGCGGTCCATGCAATCGACGCCAGCGCAACCCAGAGGATCAGTCTCCTGCACGGCGGACTGCGGAGCATTGCGATACCCCCAAGGACGCAGACGCAATCAAACAGGCCCGCACCCAAGAATACCACAAGATCGGGCCTCGCGCACCCAGCCCGTGCCCTGGGTGCCCCACCCGGGCCCACGACGCCTTCCACTTCGTTGTAGCCCGCGCGTGATACTTGTGTACCATTGCATTAATACTGTCTTGCAGTGAATACTCCGCTCCGCGACGGCCATCGATCACCTCCACACCTCGCAATCGCCCTCGATGTGCCTACCAACCCAGCTTTCCTCGCCGCCGCCAAGACCCTGCAGCCCTCTGGCTCTCTGTGTGAAACCGGCGGATCTGCCTGACTCCCCTGCATCCATCCCGCCTGCCACTACGACCCCGCATTGGAGGCATCCATGCACGCTCCCGGACGCACGCATGCACTCACGCAGCTACTCCCTCTGATGGTGCTCGTTGCGGCATTGATCTTCGTGGGCACCCCGGTTCCAGCCTTCGCGGAACAACTTCGGTATGCCCTATCTCCGGGATACGCGGGCCCCCCTGCCGACGCCACCCATAGCCTGTGCGAAGCGATGATCGCTGTCAGCCGGACGCACGCGTGCTATGTCACGCCGCACCAGTTCTCGATCCGCCGTCGGCTGACGGATTGGGGCGCCGTGTCGGACACGACCGACAGCCTGCTGATCGGATCCCTGTGCCGGGCCTCCGCCAGCGCCCCGGTCAATGATGGGCTCCTCTCGACTTTCCGTGGGAGCCGCGGCCTGACTTGACGTGTTGAGGTGCCCTGGTTCATCCATGACCTTTCTTCTCCTACCAAGAGAGGGAGGTCAGAGGGATGAACCAGGAGCAGGGCGATTGTGTCGCGACGTACCTTGGCTTGCAAGGGTTTGGCGTGGTCTCGGTGGAGCGTTCCCGGCATCCGGTTCGGGGGCCGGTGAAGGTGGTGCGGGTTGTGCGGCGCTCGGGAGAGCATGAGTGCCCGGAGTGCGGGCGGCGGCACGCAGCGGGCTTGTTCACGGAGGCAGCGCCGATCCGGCTGCGGGACTGCTCGATCGGGGATCTGGAGACGTACCTGGAGGTTCGGCCGATGCGCCTGGCCTGCTGCGGCGGGACCCGGGTTGAGCGGTTGCCCTTTGCGATGCCGGGCTTTCGCATGACGCGGCGCTTCTTCGAGCGGATCGCGGCCCTGTGCACGCGGCTGCCGGTCGAGGCGGTGGCGCAGATGGCCAAGCACTCGTGGGCGACGGTGGCACGGGTGGACGGTCGAGCCATCGAGCTGGCGCTGGGGGATCGCACGGGAGCCCTGGCGGATCTGCGCTGGATCGGGGTGGACGAAGTCTCGCGCACCGGAGGCCGGGTGTACTTCACCATCGTGACGGACCTGAAGAGCGGGCGGGTGGTCTGGATCGGCGACGGCAAGGGGCGCCGGGGGCTCTTGCCGTTCCTGCGCGCCTTGGGAGCCAAGGGTCGCCGGCGGATCCAAGGCGTGGTGAGCGACCTCGGCTACCAGTCGATCGTCGCCAGCCGCCTGCCGCGGGCGGTGCACATCCTCGACCGCTTCCACATCGTCCAGTGGGTGAACGAGGCCCTGACCCGGCTGCGGCGGCGGCTGTTCTCGGGAGCGCCCCGCGAGGAACTCGGGCGCACGCTCAAGGTGAAGAAGTGGCTGCTCCTTTCGGCCCGGGAGAGCCTCGAGCACAAGGACAAGCTGCTGCTCAAGGAGCTCATGGAGCTCAACCAGCCGCTCTACCAGGCGTACCTGCTCAAGGAGCAGTTGCGCGGCATCCTGCGCCATCCCTGGACGTACTTCGGCGTGCTCCGCGGCCGCCTGCATGAGTGGATCGTGGCCGCCCTCGGCAGCGGCCTGGGCGAGTTCGAGAAGGTCGCCCTGCGACTCGCCCAGCACCTCGATGCGGTGATCGCTGGCAGCCAGCAAAGATCGCGGCGCTGCGCTTCCAGGCCCGCGGCTACCGCGACGCCGAGTACTTCAAGCTCAAGATCTTCCAGCGCTGCTCGCTGCCAGACAACCCATGGGCGAAAATCGTGCTATGAGCTCACGGAATTCTGAGAGGAGCCCGAAAAGACCGTCCAGCGGTTCCGTGTGACGCGAGGGCTGCCCTTCATTCGCGTGGGCGGGCTAATTCGATACCTGCGCAGCGACATCCTCCGATGGTTGGCGGCAAGGAGGGAGCTGTAGGAACTGGGGATGTTGAAGGCGCTGAGCGACCCCCGTCCAGCTTGGGCGCTCATTCGGCAGTGGGCCGGGATCGACGCGGCGGTGGCGGTGCGAGAGGTTCAGATCAAGCGGTTGGAGCGGCTCGTGTGTGATGCTGCATACGCGTTGCAGTAGGCCGGTTGGGCGCGGTGGAGGAGTTGAGATGAAGGGTTCCATCCGGCTCTCACGAGACCAAGTGAGGCGTGCCATCCGGCTCTGTATTCGCAACGCAAGAGGGCTGAAGGCGGATGCCGAATTCCTGTTTGAGGCGCGCAGATGGAGGTACGTTCCGATCCTGTGGCAGGCTTCTTTGGAGGAGGTCGGCAAAGCGGCGATGCTGTGGGACAAATCTTCCTTTGGCCTGCAAGATTTGACGCTTTCGTTTCGTGACGAGCGAGACCACCCGGGAAAGGCCCATTGGGCGATCAAACAAGCGTCGCTGGGAGTCAACCAGGCTGTTGCGCACATGATGCGGTACGGGACAGACGAGCGAGGAAGGAGAATCGCACGCTCGAAGCGGGTTGAGGAGCTTCGCAGGCTTCGGCGGGCGCTCAAACGAGGGCACGAGATTCGGCTGCAGAGCGCATATGTTGGCTTCGATCCGCGCACGGGCCAGCCAAGAGTTGGTCATCGGTTGAAGTTCATGGGGCTGAGAGTGCGATTTGGCGTACTGGAGAGACTCACAGACGATCTCGACGATGAGGTCCGCGTTCTTGGACCTAGAATACTGCGGATAGTTCGCGAGGGTAGAGACGGCCCGGCGTGGAAGGACTACATTCGATTGATGGCGGTATCCGAGAAGCGTCGCGAAGCAGCGAGACGCCGACGCCCTAAGACGGAGAGTGATAAGGAAGCAATACGGAGGGCTACCGAGTGGATTCGAAAGAAGTACCCGCAGCTGTAAGGGTTGTGCGCCTTTGGTCATCATAGGCCGAGCATCTTATCTGAGGCCGCGAGGTCCATCCCGCCTTGCTTGACACTGCTGCATCCCTCGGCAAGACTTGGTGACGTTTGTGACCCGTGGAGAGGGAGGGCACCGCCATCCGTAGCGAGACCGACAGACCTGACAGGAGGCTGCCTGCTACCTCACCTCCCCAGGGACCCGATCCACTAGACGGCGATCAGCGGCACAATCCCCGGCTCCACGATAGGGAGCAAGTGGCGCTTCTGCGAAGGGGAGGATGGGAACCAGTGGCTGGAGGGGGCAGAAGACCGTCGGTCGAGCGGGCATGCCTAACCGGCCGCGGGACATATCCACGCATGAGCCTGGAGGGCTTTCACGTCGTTCGATATGAGCCCAGGTGGGTCGCGTGAAGCTTATCCGAAACACAGGCACGGATCGCGTCATCGACCTGATCCGCACGACGCTTGGACTCGGGAACCAGCTCGATGTCGTGACGCCAGTCTTGTCCTTGTTTGCCTTCGCTGGGCTGCTCCGCGAAGTTGAGGCACTTGGGCGATGCCGCTTGCTGTTGCCACCAGACAATGCAGCGCTCGCGTTCTTGGGAACGGACGCCGACCGTGCGGCACGCAATCAGCTCCAGACTCGCTGGCTCGCGAAGTGCTTGATTCGCTGGCTTGAGCGCAAGGTTGAAATACGCCACGCCGCCGGACCCGTGCCTCAGGGGGCCTTTGTCGTCCGCGATGGCGATTCCCTGCCCCTTCACGCTCTCCTCGGCTCGCTGGCTTTCAGCACAGATGGTCTCGGGCTTACGCCGGGAAATCCGCTGAGCCTGATCCAGGCGTCCGAAACACCCGAGGAGGCCCGCCTGCTCAGCCAGTGGTTCGATGCCCAGTGGTCTGGTCTTGTCGACGACCCTGGTGCCAAGACCGCCTTTATCGATGCCTTGCAATCAATCGGTGGCCATCGCGACCCATTCCGCGTCTACACCCTCATGCTTTACCACCTCTTCCTCGAGCGCGGCGATGATCTCGACGAAGAGAGAATCGTCAAGTCGGCGACCGGGATACGCAATACGATCGTCTGGAAAAAGCTCTTCAAGTTCCAACGCGACGGCGTGGTCGGCGCGATCGACAAGCTGAACCGCTTCGGTGGTTGCATCATTGCCGACAGCGTCGGCCTTGGAAAGACATTTGAGGCGCTGGCGATCATCAAGTACCACGAGCTGCGCAACGATCGTGTTCTCGTGCTCTGCCCTAAGCGCCTGCGCGACAATTGGACGCTATACAAGGCCAACGACCGGCGCAACTTTCTGGCCCCCGACCGGCTTAACTACGATGTACTGAACCACACAGATCTGTCACGAAACGGCGGAATGTCTGGCGACATCGACCTTGCCAACGTCAACTGGGGCAACTACGACCTCGTCGTGATTGACGAGTCGCACAACTTCCGCAACAAGAAGACTCCGCGCGTAGGGAGCGAGACGCGCTACGACCGGCTAATGCGCCAGATTATCAGGGAGGGGGTCAGGACTCGCGTGCTGATGCTCTCGGCCACACCGGTCAACAACCGTCTGGCCGACCTTCGAAATCAGATCGCCTTTGCGACCGAGGGCGACGATGCCGCGCTGCTGGATCAGGGCATCGGCAGCATCGACAGCACCACGCGTCTGGCCCAGAAGCAGTTCAACCGCTGGCTGGATCTGATTGAAGAAGAGCGGACCCCCTCGCGCCTAATCGAGATGTTGGGCTTCGACTACTTCACCCTCCTTGATCTACTCACCATCGCCCGTTCCCGCAAGCACATCGAGAAGTACTACGGCATCGCCGAGACCGGCCGGTTCCCGGACCGATTGAAGCCAATCAACATCAAGGCCGACGTTGACCTCTCTGGCGAATTCCCCTCGATCCGGGAGATCAACCAGGAGATCCGCCGGTTGAACCTCGCGTCCTACGCCCCGCTGCGCTACGTGCTGCCGCACAAGCAGGCGGCGTATGACAGGAAGTACAGCACTGAGATCAAGGGTGGTACGGGCTTCTTCCGGCAGGCCGACCGCGAAGAGAGCCTGATCCACCTGCTTCGTGTGAATGTACTGAAGCGCATGGAGAGCGCGGTGCCGTCGTTCGCGTTGACCGTCCAGCGGCAGCTGCGCGACGTGGAGGCTACGCTCGCCCGCATCGAAGCCCACTCTGAGGAGTTGGAGGAGCTCGAGATCGAGGATGTGGATCTCGACGACCCCGCCTTCGAGAGCCTGCTCGTGGGCCGCAAGGTGAAGGTGCTACTCAAGGACGTGGACCTGATCCGCTGGAAGCAGGACCTGATCGAAGACCGCAACCGTTTGGCGACGCTACATGCTGCCGCGGCCCAAGTGAGCGCGGCGAGAGACGCAAAACTCGCCGCCTTGCGAGCGATGATCCAGGAGAAGTGCCACAGCCCGATCAACCAAGGCAACCGCAAGATCATTGTTTTCACGGCGTTTGCCGATACCGCCCGTTATCTCTATGGCGAGCTTGCGCCGTGGGCAAAGTCTACGCTCGGAGTCAAGAGCGCGTTAGTCACGGGCTCGGGCGGGAACCAGACCACCTTGGCCGGGCTGCGCAAGGACCTGGCGTCTATTCTCACCGCCTTCTCGCCTCGCTCCAAAGAGCGCCCGGAGGACTTCGCCGGTGAAGGCGAGCTTGACCTTCTCATCGCTACGGATTGCATTTCCGAAGGCCAGAATCTGCAGGACTGCGACTGGCTCATCAACTACGACATCCACTGGAACCCAGTGCGCATCATCCAGCGCTTTGGGCGCATCGACCGCATTGGCTCACCCAACACGCGCATCCAACTCGTTAACTTCTGGCCGAACATGGAGTTGGAGGAGTACATCAACCTCGAGCAGCGCGTGAGCGGTAGGATGGTACTGCTCGACATTTCAGCCACCGGTGAGGAGAACCTGATCGAGCAGGACTCGGGCGACCCTATGAACGATCTGGAGTACCGCCGGAAGCAGCTGCTCAGGCTCCAGGACGCGGTAATTGACTTGGAGGACCTCTCGACCGGCGTATCCATTGCCGACCTGACGCTCACCGACTTCCGTATCGACCTCGCGCAGTACTTCTCGGCTCACCCGGGGGTCCTAGAGGACCTGCCGCTTGGGACGTCCGCCGTGACGATGAGCAGCGAGGTAGAGATTCCGCCAGGGATCATCTTCTGCCTGCGGGCCGAAGGTGCCGCCGCCAAGCGCATCCCCGAGGCCGGCTACCCGCTCGGCGCCCACTACCTCGTGCACGTAGGGGAAGACGGTGTGGTGAAGCTACCCCACACACAGGCCAAACTGATCTTGGACCGGCTCAAGCGCCTTTGCCTGGGGCGTGACCTGCCCGACAGTGCTGCCTGCGCCCGCCTCGATAGGGCCACCAAACAGGGCGAGGATATGAGCGCCGCCCAGCGGCTACTCGCTGCCGCGGTGTCCTCTGTAATCGGTAGGAGCCAGGAGCGGGCCGTGGCCAGCCTCTTCACCCCCGGGGGCACGCACGCCATGCAGGGGGAGTTTGCGGGAAGCAATGAATTCGAAGTGCTGGCCTATCTGGTTGTGCTGCCCGAGGCCAGGGCATGAATGGCGACTCACTTATTGCCGCGCTCGACCTGCCGCCGGCAAGCCGAGTTGACCAACGAATTCCAAAGACGCTGTTGGTCGAAAACGGCGCCCCGACCTCCGCGGACAGGCGCCAGATCAACGAGGGTATTGAGGAGCTGCGCTGGCTGTACGCGCTCAAACCCACGACGGTCGGCGTGCCAGAGTATCGCGATGTGGAGCGGGAGTACTTGGAGATCGCCGTGCTGCGGCTCACACTGCGAGGGAGGGCCAGGGCGGCGCGGCTTGTGGAACTAGTGCACCGGGCGATCCCGTACCCCGTGCTGTTGCTGACGGAGCACGAAGGGCAGATCAGCCTCTCGGCCGCGCACGAGCGCTGGTCGCAAGGCGAGGCGGGTAGGACAGTCTTGGAGGACGAGGTCGTCGCTGCTGAGTGGGACGATGGCCGCGATGCGGGACTCTGGCCTGCGTTCCGCGATGCGCTCGCGCTCGGCCGGCAGCCGAGGGCTTCACTGTACGCGCTGTATCAGGGCTGGATCGACACCCTGCTTGCGCTCCATGCGGCTCGCGTGACTGGGACCTTCGCGGTTGCTGATAACGCTGAATGGGCTGCCGTCCGGCGTGTTGCCCTGCGAGAATGCGCGCGGCTGGAGGGAGAGATAGCCCGCCTCCGTGCCTCTGCCGCGAAGGAAGAGCAGATAGCGCGTCGAGTAGAACTGAACTTGGAACTCAAGCGCGTGGAAGTGGCCCAGGCTGCCGCTCGTGCTAACCTGTGAAGAACGAGGACAACATGCAGAAACTCACCGCCGCCGACCCTGAGACCAAATCGCCCGACTTCGCCGCCGAGAACCTCGCAGCGCTCCGGGCGCTGTTCCCGGAACTCGTCACCGAGGGGCCGGACGGAGCGGCCGTGAATCTGGACGTGCTCAAGCAACTTGTGGGCGACCAGACCGTCACGGATGCGGAAGAGAAATACGGCCTCAACTGGCATGGCAAGCGCCGCGCCCGCCAGCTCGCCCTGACCCCCTCTACCGGCACCCTGCGTCCCTGCCCGGCAGACAGCGTGGACTGGGATACAACGCGGAACCTGATAATCGAGGGCGACAACCTTGAGGTGCTGAAGCTCCTCCAGAAGAGCTACGCGGGGAAGGTTAAACTCATCTACATCGACCCACCATATAACACAGGCAAGGACTTCGTGTACCCGGACAACTTTCAGGACAGCATCAAGAACTACTTGGAGCTGACAGGGCAAGTGGAGGGTGGCGCGAAGAGCAGTACCAACACTGAGTCGAGCGGGCGGTTTCATACGAACTGGCTGAACATGATGTACCCACGGCTGAGGGTCGCACGGAGTCTGCTCCGCGACGATGGTGCCATCTTTGTCAGCATCGACGACGCGGAGATTGACAACCTCAAGAAGGTGGGCTGCGAAATCCTAGGAGAGGAGGCGTTCGTAGGCATCTTGCCAGTCCTCGTCAATCCTCGTGGGAGGCATCTGGACAAGTTCATCGCCAAGACTCATGACTATCTGGCGGTGTTCGTCAAGACTCCAGACGTCGATGGAAGCATCGAAGGCATGACGAAGGGCGAGGCCATGGTTGAGGAGTACGACAGGGAGGACGAGCGGGGAAAGTACCGAGCGCTGGGGCTACGCAACCGGAATCAGGCGTTCAACCCGCTGACACGTCCGAACTTGTTCTTCCCTCTGTACGTGAATCCCGATAACGGCCGAGTTGCCCTCACGAAGGATGCGGCTTTCAGAGAGGAGGTTCTTCCGGTTACCCGAGACGGCGTGGAAACATGTTGGACATGGGGTCGCGAGAAGGTTGACGCTGACAACGAACTTCTCTTCGCCGAAAGAGCAGAGGACGGTACGTGGCGCGTATTCCGTAAAGACTACTTGATTGATGCCAACGGCGAAGTGGCGGAGACACTCGCGAAGTCGTTGTGGCTAGACAAGGAATTCAACAACGACTACGGGCGGAAGTCGCTGAAGGAGCTTCTGGGCAGCCCCGTGCTCGACTTCCCAAAGTCTCCGTTTCTGATCGAACGAATCGTGACGATTGCGTCCAGGTCGTCAGACATCGTGATGGACTTCTTCGCAGGCGCCGGAACGACTGGGCATGCGGTGATGAGCCGAAACGCCGCTGACGGCGGGGCGCGTCGCTACATTTTGGTCCAACTGCCCGAACCACTGGACCCGGGCATCAAGGAACAGAAAGTTGCCGCCGAATTCTGCGACAAGCTGGGGAAGCCCAGAAACATCGCTGAGTTGACGAAAGAGCGTCTCCGGCGCGCGGCAAGGAAGGTTAAAGACGAGAACCCAATGTTCGCGGGCGACCTGGGCTTCCGCGTCTTCACGCTTGACTCCAGCAACATCCGTGCGTGGGGGCCGGACCGAGACGATCTCGACAAGACGCTGCTGGACTCCGTGGAGCACCTGAAGCTCGGCCGCACTGAGGCGGACGTGCTCTACGAGGTTCTCCTCAAGCTCGGCCTCGACCTCTGCGTGCCGATCGAAAGGCGCGTGGTCGCCGGGAAGGATGTGCATGCCGTAGGGGCCGGCGTTCTGATCGCCTGCCTTGACGAACGGATCGAGCGCGGCGACGTCGAAGCGCTGGCGCAAGGCATCGTTGACTGGCACCGGGCACTGGCGCCGGCCGGGGACACGACCTGCGTCTTCCGCGACAGCGCCTTTGCCGACGACGTCGCCAAGACGAATCTAGCTGCAATCCTCGAGCAGCACGGCATCGCAAACGTGCGTAGCCTGTGAGGGAGGCCGCGCAATGAAACTTCACTTCGAACCCAACCTTGACTACCAGCACCAGGCTATCGAGGCGGTTTGCGAGCTATTCCGCGGACAGGAAGTATGCCGCACTGAGTTCACCGTTACCCGTGATCCGGCAGATGCCCAAACGCGACTGGGCTTCGCTCAGAACGACCTCGGCATCGGCAACCGCCTGACCCTGCTTGATGACGAGCTGTTGGAGAGCCTGAAGGACATCCAGGTCCGAAACGGGCTAGCCCCTGCCGAGGCGCTCGTCTCCGGTGACTTCACCGTCGAGATGGAGACCGGTACCGGCAAGACCTATGTGTACCTGCGGACGATCTTCGAGCTCAACCGGCGCTTCGGATTCACCAAGTTCGTTATCGTGGTCCCCTCGATCGCGATTAAGGAAGGCGTCTACAAGTCGCTCCAGATCACTGAGGACCACTTCAAGGGCCTATATGCCGGCGTGCCCTACGACTACTTCCTCTACGACTCGGCCAAGCTCGGGCAGGTCCGCAACTTCGCTACCAGCGCTCAGATCCAGGTCATGGTGGTAACGGTTGGCGCCATCAACAAGAAGGACGTCAACAACCTCTACAAGGACAGCGAGAAGACCGGCGGCGAGAAGCCGATTGAGCTGATCAAGGCCACCCGGCCGATCGTCATCGTGGATGAGCCGCAGAGTGTGGACGGGGGACTCTCTGGCGCCGGCAAGCAGGCACTCGACGCCATGAATCCACTCTGCACGCTGCGCTACTCGGCCACCCACGTGGACAAGCATCACATGGTCTACCGACTCGACGCAGTGGACGCTTACGAGCGCCGTCTCGTAAAGCAAATCGAGGTCGCGGCGGCGACCGTGGAAGATGCCCACAATCGTTCCTATGTGCGCCTGATCTCGGTGAGCAACCGGCGCGGCAGTATAGGCGCCATGGTCGAGCTGGACGTTCAGACCGCCACGGGCGCGCAGCGGCGCCAGGTCACGGTGCAGGATGGCGACGACCTGGAGCAGACGACCAAGCGCGCGGTCTATGCGGACTGCCGAGTCGGGGAGATCCGCGTCGCCAAGGGCGACGAGTTCATGGAACTGCGTGTGCCTGGTGGGGAGCAATTCTTGCGCCCCGGGCAGGCTTGGGGCGACGTAGACCCGCTCGCCGTGCAGCGCGAAATGATCCGACGGACGATCAAGGAGCACCTCGACAAGGAGAAGCGGCTGCGGCCGCAGGGCATTAAGGTGCTGTCGCTCTTCTTCATCGACGAGGTGGCCCGCTACCGGCAATACGACGGCGACGGCAACCCCGTGAAGGGTGAGTACGCCCGGCTTTTCGAGGAGGAGTATCGGCGGCTGGCGAACCACCCAGATTACCGGACGCTCTTTGCGGAGGTAGACCTGAGCCGCGCCGCCGAGGAGGTCCACGACGGGTACTTCTCGGTGGACAAGAGGTCGAAGCGAGTCGTTGACACAGAGGAAGGAAACCAGGCTGGGCGCGAGGCTGCGGAGCAGGCATACAACCTGATCATGAAGGACAAGGAGAAACTTCTGTCCTTCGAGACGCCTCTCAAGTTCATCTTTTCCCACTCGGCGCTAAGGGAAGGCTGGGATAGCCCCAACGTCTTCCAGATCTGTTCCCTGCGAAACGTGCGGACAGAGCGCGAACGGCGCCAGACCATCGGCCGCGGGCTGCGATTGTGCGTCAACCAGGAAGGCCAGCGGCTGCGTGGGTTCGAGGTCAACACCCTCACGGTGGTGGCGACGGAGAGCTACGAACAGTTCGCTGAAAACCTGCAGAAGGAGATCGAGGAGGAGACCGGCATTCGATTCGGCATCGTCGAGCCGCATCAGTTTGCCATCGTCACGGTGACGGCCGAAGATGGCAGCACGTCGCCGCTAGGCGTCGAGCCGTCGAAGGAGCTATGGGATCACCTGAAGGCACAGGGTTACATTGATGCGAGGGGTAGGGTGCAGGACGCCCTGCGGAGTGCCCTCAAGAGCGACGAAGTGAAGCTCCCGGGGGCGCTAGAAGCCCAGGCATTCCAAATCAACCAGATACTCCGCAAGCTCGCTGGCCGCCTTGAGATCAAGAACGCTGACGAGCGCCGGCAGGTGCGCCCACGTCAGGTGATCCTCCACAGCCCTGAGTTCAAAGCGCTCTGGGATCGAATCAAGCACAAAACCACATATCGGGTGGATTTCGACAACGAGAAGCTCATCGAGAGTTGCGTTAGCGCGATGCGCGATGCGCCCCCAATTCCGAAAACGCGTCTTCAGTGGCGCAAGGCTGACCTAGCGATAGGCAAGGCTGGGGTGGAGGCGGCCGAGCGAGAGGGAGCACAGACCGTGTTGCTCGACGAAACCGACATCGAGCTGCCGGACCTGCTAACCCAGCTCCAGGACCGCACGCAGCTTACTCGCCGCACGATTCACCGCGTGCTGACGGGCAGTGGTCGGCTCGACGACTTCAAGCGCAATCCGCAGGCCTTCATCGAACTGGCCGCCGAGGCCATTTGCCGCCGCAAGCGCCTTGCCATTGTGGACGGCATCAAGTACCAGCGCCTCGGCGAGGAGTATTACTATGCCCAGGAGCTCTTTGAGCAGGAGGAGCTGACTGGCTACCTCAGGAACATGCTCACGGACGTCCGCAAGTCCGTTTACGAGCAGGTGGTCTACGACTCGGGCACGGAAGCGGAGTTCGCCGATGGCCTCGAGAAGAACGAGGCGATCAAAGTCTACGCCAAGCTGCCGGGGTGGTTCACTGTTCCCACCCCTCTGGGCCCCTACAACCCCGACTGGGCGGTGCTCGTCCAGAAGGACGATGAGGTACGGCTGTACTTGGTGGTTGAGACGAAGAGCACTCTCTTCTTCGAGGATCTGCGGGGCAAAGAAGGGGCGAAGATCACGTGTGGCAAAGCGCATTTCAAGGCCCTGGAGGTGCGCGAGACCCCAGCGCAGTACATTGTGGCGCGCTCGGTGGACGATATTCTTGCTCGCCAGTAGCCAACGCAGCGGATGGAGCTTCCGTTCTGCGAGCCTGGCGCGGATGACGCCAACCCGTGCTGAAGTCCTGAAATGTGGGGTCGGGTCTTTCTACGATCGTCAGGCGCCCACAGCCGAACTGGCGGTCTTCACGCAAAGAGCTCTCCGGAGAACCCGGAGCGGTTCAACTGAGGTCCGTGAGTTGATCAGAGGGCTCCTTGGTCGCCTGAGATCCGCGTGGCGCCGCCTGCTGATGCTCGTGGTCGCCGAGCTTGAGACCGGCGACACCCGTGACGTTGGTTGCTGGAGTGTTCGTGGGAGGCGATGTGACTCTTGGAGACAAGAACGAGGAACACTCGGAGATCTACTTGCAGTACTTCGAAGCTGCAAGCGCAATGATGCTGCGAGTCGACGGAGAATATGGGAGGCTCTCGCTCGCATTCGAAGACCTATTCGGCTTCTACTGGAAGACGATGGCGTGGTTCGATGGCAAGCCGTGGGGCGCTTACCCGCAGTTTCGGAAGGTCATTCTCCTGTTCTACGTGCGCGGCCTCTCTGCGGCATTCTCCGCGGCTGATCTCGCTTTCAAGTCTGCCTACACGGAATGCTACGCGGTCCTTCGCACGACGTACGAGTCGCTCGTTCGTGTGATCCTGATTGCTGAACGACCCGGCGAATTGTCACATGGGATGAGCCCAGGCCTAAACATGCAAGCGGCCGATCGGGAGGCCGGCCTGAACCTGTACCGCAGCGTCTACCGCCTTCTATCGGCTCACTCGCACTCGCACATAGTTGATGTCGTCGGTGACCTTGAGAGGCTCTACAGGAGACGTGCGGAGGGCATTGCGCTCGGGCGTGAATTCGACGAGGCTCGTTTTACTGGGACTCTCAACATGACCATGTACTTCATGTGGGGATTTCTGTTTCTGGCTCCTAGCGTGTTTCCTCAACTTAGAGGCGATGACGTGTGGATGCGAGAACACGAGCAGATGATAGGCACAGTCGGCAGGACATTTGCCGAGCATCCGAAGCCATTTTGGCGGCGCGCATATTCGAGCATTGTGCCCATCCCGGCTAGGATTGTAGCCGCGGGCGAGTCATAGAGGTTGTTGACCGGCTCGGGAGTTCTCCGAGGCGGAATCTGCTAGAAAGGGGCCCGCAGAAGTTCAGCACGTCGTTCAGAGTCTGGCCGGATGCTCCGGCGGTGGGGAGGGGACGGGGCGAGGGACCGGGTGAGCACTAGCCAGCGAATGGGAATGGACTACCGCACGGTGGGTTCCGCTGAGGTGACATGAACGTCGAGGCATCGGTGATCGGTCGGTTAGTCCGGCGGCATTCGAGAAGGCCTGGGCGACGTAGATAGCATGGGCAAGTCGTCTGCGAAAGCGGGGCAGGGCCAGTGGCGCGCGATGCGAGGATGGCAAGTGGAGCTATGGGGAGTGGTCCAATGGCTAGTTGAGCGCGTCCAGCGGTCTATCTATGGAAAGGGCCGGGGAGTGAAGATCACCAGAGCCACTCATGAGACCGTCGAAGCCAACTGTGAGAATTGCGGCGGGCGGAATGTCTACAATCGACTGGACGACCTGAAGACCATCCAGCCCATCTGCGGAAGGTCGGTGCCCTGCGAGCACTGCGGCCAGGCCTTTTGGATCAGCGGGGACTGGGTGAATGAAAGCTACGACAAGATACTCGAGCAGGCGGCGGTCAAGCTCCGAGAGAAGCAGCATGCGGACGCGATCACGGGCGCTGCGCAAGCGGTGGAGCACTTCTTGCCATGTGCAATGCAAGCCGTGCTCGTGTTGGAGCCATGGGCTCGCGGTGAGATCACAGACCCCCAGGTCGCTAACGAGCTAATCCGAGAACTCGACACTGCGATAGCAAGATACCCATTCAAGAGGCTTCGGCTTGCGGCGATCTACGCCTTTCTAGAGGCGCCGTTTCATTCGAGTGCCGAGGTACGCGTGTTCCTTGCGCGTCTCGATTCGATGGTCGGAGGCAAGTTCCCCAAGCAGAAGCTTGCAGCTCTCCCAAACGTCAAGCTCAGGGAGGGTCTCGAAGAGCTGCGAACGACCAGGGTTCATGAGAAGTGGAATCCGATCCGACACCGCGCTCACCGGACTCTAGGGACGTTCGCCAAGGACCGTCTTGAGGAGGCAGGACGTCTCATCAGCGGAATCAAGGCGGGTGCCGGGCTACAGCCTGCGATCATGTACTGGAACAAGCAGGTCAAGTACTAGGTCCCGTGTGCTGGCTTCAGGAACGGAGTGTTCAGGGCTGTTTCCAGCACCTTATCTTGCGGCGGAGGTTGCCGGAAGCAAGCCCATTCTTAGTTGGAATTCTCCACGGCTCCATCGTGTGATCACGCGGCCTCTTCCAGCCGCTTGGACTGCTGCTTGATGTTCAGGGCGCGGGCGAGTGCGCTGACCAACTGCGGGAGATGCCGATGGCCC
>JACRLI010000015.1:527402-549178 GCA_016235265.1 Candidatus Eisenbacteria bacterium | reverse complement strand
TCAGCACCGCGTGGGCGAGGCCGAGCGGCTCGTCCTGCTCGATGTAGGTGATCCTGACGCCGAACTGCGAGCCGTCGCCGGCGGCGGCGCGGATCTCGTCGCCGGTCTCGGGGGCGATGATGAGCCCGATCTCCTCGATGCCCGCGTTGGCCATCGCCTCGATGCCGAAGAACAGCACCGGGCGGTTGGCGACCGGGACGAGCTGCTTGGCGCTCGTGTAGGTGATGGGCCGCAGGCGCGTGCCCTTCCCGCCCGACAGGATCAGGCCCTTCAGCGGTTGCACTAGTACACGCCTCCCAGCTTGCGGTGGTCCCAGGTCGCGCGGTGGCGCTCGGCGAACTCGAGGCCGACGCGCTTGGCGGCCTGCTTGAGGACCGTCGCGCGCACCTCCTCGGCCAGCTCGCCGTCGGTGGTGCCGGTGGCCAACAAGCCGATCCTGTTCTACGGCATCGAGAGCATCCGCGACGCCGGGATCACCGACATCGGCATCGTGGTCGGGGACACCCACCAGGAAATCCGCGACGCGGTGGGCGACGGCTCGAAGTTCGGCGTGAAGATCACCTACATCCGCCAGGAGGCCCCGCTGGGCCTGGCGCACGCGGTGCTGGTGTCCGAGCCCTTCCTCAAGGACTCGCCCTTCGTGATGTACCTGGGCGACAACCTGGTGCGCGACGGCATCGGCGCGCTGGCCGAGGAGTTCCGCCGCGACCGGCCCAACAGCCAGATCCTGCTGGCGCACGTGAAGAACCCGCAGGACTTCGGCGTGGCGGAGCTGGACGGGGAACGGGTGGTGCGGCTGGAGGAGAAGCCCGCCAGGCCCAAGACGGACCTGGCGCTGGTGGGCGTGTACATGTTCGACGCGAAGGTGTTCGAGGCCGTCCGGGCCATCAAGCCCAGCCGCCGCGGCGAGCTGGAGATCACCGACGCCATCCAGTACCTCATCGACAGGAAGTACGACGTGCGCTCGCACGTCATCGCGGGCTGGTGGAAGGACACCGGCAAGCTGGAGGACATGCTGGAGGCCAACCGGATGATGCTCGAGAACCTCCAGCCGCGCAACGAGGGCACGCTGGACGCGGAGTCCCGGCTGGAGGGCCGCGTGGTGGTGGGCCGGGGCACGCGCATCGAGCGCTCGGTGCTGCGCGGGCCGCTGATCCTGGGCGAGCGCTGCGTGGTGCGCGACGCGTTCATCGGGCCGTTCACCTCGATCTCCGACGACTGCGTGGTGGATTCGAGCGAGATCGAGCACAGCATCGTGCTGGAGCGCAGCCGCATCGAGCGCCTGTCGGCCCGCGTGGAGGGCAGCCTGGTGGGCCGCGACGTGGAGATCCGCGCTTCCGGCGCGCGGCCGAGGAGCTACCGTTTCATGATCGGCGATTCCTGCGCCGTGGAGGTGGTCTAGAGATGGCGCTGCGCGACCGGATGCGCGTCCTGGTGACCGGGGCCAACGGCATGGTGGGCCGCGCGCTGGTGCGTGAGCTGACCCCGCGCCACGAGGTGCTGGCCACGGACGTGGACTCGATGGATGTCACCGACGCCGCCGCGGTGGAGCGGACCGTGGCCGGCTTCCGGCCCCACGCGGTGGCCCACCTGGGCGCCTGGACCGATGTGGACGGCTGCGAGCTGGACCCCGCGAAGGCCCTCCGGGTGAACGGGGACGGCACCCGGCACGTGGCCGGGGCCTGCCGGGCCCACCGGGCGCGGATGCTCTACGTGAGCACCGACTATGTCTTCGACGGGACCGCCCGCGAGCCCATCCGCGAGGACGCCCGGCCCAACCCCATCAACGAGTACGGCCGCTCCAAGCTGGCGGGGGAGGCGGAGGTGCGCAAGGCCCTGACCGAGCACTGGATCGTGCGCACCAGCTGGGTGTTCGGGGACGGCGGGAAGAACTTCGTGGACACCGTGGCGCGCCTGGCGGAGGAACGAGAGCTGATCGAGATGGTGGACGACCAGGTGGGCAGCCCCACCTACGCCGCGGACCTGGCCCCCGCGCTGGTGACGGTGCTGGAGTCCCGCCACCACGGCACGTACCACGCCACCAACGACAATGAATGCACCTGGTACATGCTGGCCCAGGAGATCCTGAGACTGCGCGGCAGCACCGCGTCCCTGGTGCCTGTTCCCACCGAGGCGTTTCCGCGCCCGGCCAACCGCCCGCGGTACTCGGTGCTGGCGAACCACCGCCTGCACCACGTGCTGGGGCACCGGCTGCGCTCGTGGCGCGAGGCGGTCCGGGAGTATCTCTCGACGGGGGTGCCGGCGTGAAGCCGCGAACGGGGAAGGGCGCGCTGATGGCGCGCACCATGATGCTGGCCTCGGCCCACGTGCTGGCCCGCGTCGCGGAGCAGGAGGCGGAGCGGGTGGAGGAGATGGCCCGGCTGTTCGCGCGCACGCTGCGCGCGGGCGGGGCGGTGTACTTCTGCGGCAACGGCGGCAGCGCTGCCGACTCGCAGCACCTGGCCGCGGAGCTGTGCGGGCGGTTCTACAAGGACCGCAAGCCGCTGCGCGCCGCGTCGCTCACCACCAACTCCTCCGCGCTCACGGCGCTGGCCAACGACTACTCCTTCGACGAGGTGTTCGAGCGGCAGGTGCGCGCCTACGGGCGGCGCGGGGACCTGCTGGTGGGCATCACCACCAGCGGTCGCTCGAAGAACGTGCTCGCCGCATTGCGCGCCGCGCGCCGGCTGGGCATGACCACCGTGGGCCTCACCGGCGCGAAGGGGCGCAGCATGGGCCGCTGGTGCGACCACCTGTTCGTGGTCCCCAGCGACGACGTGGCCCGCATCCAGGAGGGCCACATCCTGCTGGGTCACGTGATCTGCGCCCGCGCCGAGGCGCTGCTGTTCCCGGGGCGCTGAGTTGTTCGCCCAGGTCCTGGCCCAGCTGAGGCCGCGCCAGTGGGTGAAGAACGGCCTGCTGTTCGCGGGCGTGATCTTCGCGCGCGGCGCTTCCGATCCGCTGCTGTGGGGCCGGGCGCTGATGGGCTTCGCGGCCTTCTCCCTGGTGAGCAGCGCCGTCTACGTGGTGAACGACTGGGTGGACCGGGACCGCGACCGGCTGCACCCCGAGAAGCGCCACCGCCCCATCGCCTCGGGCCGCATCGGGGGCGTGGCGGCGACGATCATGTTCGTGGCGCTGGCGGGCGGGGCCGCGGCCATCGCGAGCCTGCTGGGGCCCACCTTCGCCGCCTGCGCCGCCGCCTACGTGCTGCTCCACACCGCCTACAGCTTCGGGCTCAAGCAGGTGCTGATCGTGGACGTGCTGTGCATCGCCACGGGTTTCGTGCTGCGGGCCGTGGCCGGGGTGGAGGCGCTGCGGCCGCTGGTGCCCGACATCGCCATCTCGCCGTGGCTGGCGGTGTGCACCTTCTTCGGGGCGCTGTTCCTGGGGGCCATCAAGCGGCGCCAGGAACTGGCCCTGGTGGCCGAAGAGTCGCGCCGCGAGGTGCTGCGCCAGTACTCGGTGCCGCTGCTCGACGACGTGATCCTGATCTCGGCGGCCGGCACGCTGTTCTCGTACGCCCTCTACACCATCGCGCCGGCCACGGTGGAGAAGTTCCACTCCGAGGGCCTGGTGTGCACCATTCCCTTCGTGGTGTACGGGATCTTCCGCTACCTCTACCTCTCGCGCACCCGGGAGCAGGGGGAGAATCCCACCGAAGTGCTGCTGCGCGACCGCCCGATCCTGATCAACGGCAGCCTGTGGATCCTGGTGGTGGTGGCGATCGTCTACGGCCGGTGGCCCTGGCAGCCGTGAACGGGTCGCGGCGTCCGTCGGGCGCGGCCCGGGCGCCCGTGAATCGGCCACGGCAGCCGTCGCGCCCGGCCCCGGGAACCGCGGCTGGCCCCACCCGGTCCGCCCTCATGGTGCGGGCCCTGGCGCACGCCAAGCTGAACCTCCACCTCGAGATCCTGGGCCGCCGCCCCGACGGCTACCACGAGCTTCACTCCCTCTTCCAGACCATCGACCTGCACGACCGCCTGGAACTGAGCGCCGCGGACGGCCCGCTTCGCCTCAGGGTGTTCCCCGCGGACGCCGTTATGGGTGTCGCCGCGGACAACCTGGTGCTGCGCGCCCTGGAGTCGCTGCGCGCCGCCTTCAAGGTCCGGGAGGGTGCCGCCGCGAGGCTGTGGAAGCGAATCCCCGTGGGCGCGGGGCTCGGCGGGGGCAGCTCCGACGCCGCCGCCGCGCTGCTGGCCGGCGTCCGCCTGTGGGGCCTGGACGCGAGCCCCGCGCGGTTGCGGGCGCTGGCCGCGAAACTGGGGGCCGACGTGCCCTTCTTCCTGCGCGGGGGAGCGGCCTGGATGGGCGGGCGGGGGGACCGGGTGCTGAGCCGTGGGACACTGCCTGACTTTCTGGCGGTGGTCGTGTACCCCGGGTTCCCGGTATCCAGCCGCGCAGCCTTCGAGGCCCTAGAAATTCCGTTGACAAGGCGATTCCGGAAACCTAGTCTGAACCACTATAGTTGGGCAGCTTGCGCAGGTACGAAACACGTCTACAATGGTACCAACGCCTTCGAGCCCATGCTTCGGAGTCAATTTTCCCGGATGGCGGAAATTCAGAGGGAGCTGGCCGCCACGGGAGCCTGCGGCATCCGCGTCACGGGCAGCGGATCCGCCATCTTCGGTGTGGTCCCGGATCTCCGCACCGCTCGGGCGCTCCACCTCCGCGTTCGACGGGCCGGTTACGAGTGCTGGATCGTTCGACCCGTTCAGTACGGAGTGGAGTTCCCCGGACCAGGTACCGACTGACGCACGCGGAAAGTGGAGCACGGAGAGGCTCCTGAGACCACTGCACCTGGAAGCACCCCCGATCGGGTGAGCGAAAAGGTGGTGAGCTGCGTGAACATCACGGAAGTTCGGATCGCGCTGCGGGAAGATGACAAGCTCAAGGCCTTCGCCAGCGTCACGTTCGATGACTGCTTCGTGGTCCGCGGGCTGAAGATCATCGCGGGAAACGGCGGCATGTTCGTGGCGATGCCCAGCCGGAAGAAGCCGGATGGCACTTACCAGGACATCGCGCATCCCATCAACAACACCATGCGGGACCAACTGGAGAGCTTCGTGATCACCGAGTATGAACGGGTGAAGGCCGAGGCGGCTCGCGTCGGCTCGCCCGTGGGTGCCGCGGCCGGAAGCGACGACTGAGCCGGGCTCACCTTCGAAACGAGAAACGAGAAGGGCGACCGAAAGGTCGCCCTGGTCGTTTGTGGGCGCTCGCCTGCCGGCGCGAGCGGTGATCCAGTGCGGGCTCCCGGGCCCCGGCGGGAGCCGGGTTCGAGAGACGCGGTCCGCGCCTCCCGTCCCTAGGGATCGAGCGCGTGTCCCTCGGCCTGGGCCGGTGCGCCGATGTTGAGCCGGCTTCCGAGGGTGGGCGCGACGTCGGCCGGGCTCACCGGTTCCGCATGCCGGCCGGGGCGCACCCCCGCGCCGTAGAAGACCAGCGGGACGTGGTTGTCGTACGCGTACGGCGCCCCGTGGCGGCTTCCGGAGCGCGCATAGGTCATCACGAATCCGGGGTCGGGCACCACGTAGAACTCGCCGGCGCGCTCCGGCATGTAGGCCAGCCGCGCGGGGCGCAGCAGCGGATCGCGCGTGGCGGAGGTGTCGCGCAGCTCCGAGCGCAGGAACATCCTCGCCATGGGGAATTCCTGCGTCAGCACCGCGCGCAGCCCCCCCAGCAGGCGCTCCGGGAGGGGAGCCCGTTCGGCAACTGAGTCCGGCACGAAGTACATGTACGGATCCCACCAGCGCCAGTGTCCGGCGGGTGCGCCGGACAGGGCGGCCAGGCTGTCGGCGGCGCGCAGGAAGTCGCCGGCCCGCAGGCGCGCGGGGGGTGGGAAACGACCCTTCCGCTCGCGTGGGTCGGCGAAGAGCGGTTCGTCCCCGGTGCGGGCGTGGGGACGGAGCGGGTCCGCCATGTCCGGGTCGAGGCGCCACGCCGCCGCGTCCTCGGGCAGATGCGACATGCCGTGGTCGGCGCACAGCGCCAGCAGGTACGAGCCGCGGCCCACGCGCTCGTCCAGCAGGTCCAGGAAGCGGGCCAGCGCGAGGTCCTCGCGGCGGCAGTTGTCCAGCGCCTCGGCGCTTCCCGGGGCGTATTCGTGCCCCACCGGGTCGTGTGCGGACAGCCCCACGAACAGCAGGTCCGGAGCCTCCCAGCGCCCAAGGCCCAGGCCGGTGACCGCGGATTCCGCCGCCGCCAGCACCCACTCGCCTGCGTAGGGGGTGAGGGAGAAGGCGTGCAGGTACTCCCGGGAGGGCCGCGCTCCCGGCGCGATCGCCGGGAGGGGATGGGAGAATGCCGGCCGGGCCCCTCCGGCCGGGCTCCCGTCCGCCCGTCTGCCGTCCGCGGGTCTGCCGTCCGCGGCCGGCCCGGCGTCCAGCGGTTCCCACGCCGGCACGCGCCATCTCTCCACGCCGCACTCCGCGTTGAAGCGGGTGAGCCAAAGCGGCAGGTCCCGCTCGTCCCGGTGGTAACAGGACGAAGTGCGCATCCGGCCGGTGCACTCATCCGGCCAGTACGCCTTGCCGCGGGGCCCGGCCAGCAGCACCGCGGCGCGGTCCTTGCCGGTCACCGCGATCACGCGGCCGCTCCCGGCGGTGCGCGCCCACAACAGCTCCCCCAGCGTTTCGGCGCGCAGGTTGCGGGGGGAGACCCCTCTCTCCGCGCCGCGGCAGCCCAGGCCGGCGGTGTCCCCCGCGCCCACGGGGTGTTCCGCCGGGTCCTCGATGGCGTAGACCGGCCGGTTCTCCTCCCGGGACCACCAGGTGTTGGCGGTGATCCCGTTGCGGTGGGCCCATGCCCCGGTGGACAGCACGGCGTGCCCCGGGGCCGTCTCGTTGGGGCCCTGCAGGTAGCGGCACTGCTCGTAGACTGCCCCCCCGTCCAGGAGCCGCCGGTAGCCACCCGTGTAGCGGTCCCCCCAGCCGAGCAGCTGGTCGGCCCGCATCTGGTCCACCACCAGGAGCACCACCAGGCGGGGCGGCCCCCCGGACGGAAGGGAGTAGACCGCCGGCGGATCGCCCGCGCGGGCGGCGGAGGCGAACAGGAAAACGGCCAGCAACGGGCCCAGGACTGGACGGCGCGGCATTCGGGTCTCCTGAGGTGCGGAAGTCTCGGGCCCTGGGGGCGGGCGGTGGCCGGGACGGCTGGCAGTATAGAGGGCAGGGCGGCCGGGCGCACGGGTCTTGCGCGCTGCCGCCCAAGCTGCTATTCTGCGCGTGCTTGACCGAGCGTCCGGGCGGGTGCGATCCCGCTGAGCGGCGCGGAGCCCATGGGGCTCCCGGGCAAACCTCGTGGCAGGTCTCCGTGGTTACGCGGTTCCATCGCCAGGTGTACTCTTCGGTCAAACCACTATTTCGCAATCGCTTGGAAGAACCGTATTGCTGGGGCGTGGCCAAGCGGTAAGGCGCAAGACTTTGGATCTTGTATTCGGAGGTTCGAATCCTCCCGCCCCAACCAGTTGCGCGGCAGCAGGGAATCCGGAGGACGCGCGCCCGCGGCGGGCGCGCCTCTGACCGGCGCCTTCGACCTTCGTCCGTGAGCGGGGGAAGCCTTGCCTGACAAGCTGAAGATCTTCACCGGGAACTCCAATCCCAAGCTGGCCCAGGACATCTGCGCCGCGCTGGGGGTGCCGCTGGGGCAGGCCCAGGTCGCGCAGTTCGAGGACGGCGAGACCATGGTGCGGATCAACGAGAACATTCGCGGCGAGGACATCTTCGTCATCCAGCCGACGCAGTCGCCCGCGGTCAACCTCATGGAGCTGCTGATCCTGGTGGACGCGTGCAAGCGCGCCTCGGCGCGGCGCGTCACGGCCGTGGTCCCGTACTTCGGTTACGCGCGCCAGGACCGCAAGGACCAGCCGCGGGTGTCCATCACCGCCAAGCTGGTCTCGAATCTCATCACCGTGGCGGGCGCGGACCGGGTGCTGACCATGGACCTGCACTCCTCGCAGATCCAGTGCTTCTTCGACATCCCGTTCGACCACCTGTTCGCGGCCCCGGTGCTGATCGAGGAGTACAAGACGCGCAAGCTCCCGAACCTCACCGTGGTGGCGCCCGACATCGGCAGCGTGAAGATGGCCCGCGCCTACGCCAAGCGGCTGGGCGCGGACCTGGCGCTGGTGGACAAGCGGCGCCCCAAGGCCGACTCGGTGGAGGTGATGAACATCATCGGCGAGGTGAAGGACCGCACGGTGGTGATGTTCGACGACATGGTCACCACCGCCAGCACGCTCATCGAGGCGGCGCGCGCGCTGCGCGAGGCGGGCGCGCGGGACATCTTCGCCGGCATCACCCACGCGGTGCTGTGCGGCGACTCCAAGGAGCGCATCGCGCGCTCCACCATCCGCGAGGTGGTGGTCACCGACACGGTGCCGCACGACCCCGCGACGATTCCCGGCAAGATCAAGGTGCGCTCGGTGGCGCCGCTGCTGGCCGAGGCCGTCAAGCGGATCCACACCGAGGAATCGCTGTCCTCGCTCTTCATTGACAGCCGGGCGGGCGCGCCCGGCGAGATCCTGGAGAGCCCCGAACACTAGGCTTTCGAAGCGAGCCCGGAACGCCCCCGGCGGGCCGGGCCTGGAAACCACCCAGGGAGGTACCCGAAGCATGGCAACCCTGAATCTATCGGCCGAGGTCCGCACGGGCCGCGGCAAGGGCCCGGCCCGCCAGGCGCGCCTGGCCGGCAACGTGCCCGGCGTGATCTACGGCGCCGGCGAGGAAGCGACGGCGCTCACCATCCCGCGCCGCGAGCTGGAGAAGGCGCTCCAGAACCGCGGCGGCGGCAACGTCATCGTGGCGCTCAAGGTGGCCGGCGCGACGCCGCCGGAGCAGATGAGCCTGATCCGCGAGGTGCAGCGCGACCCGCTGTCGGGCCACATCCTGCACATTGACTTCCACCACATCAGCATGACCGAACAGATTGACGTGAAGATCCCGGTGCACTTCTTCGGCGTGCCGAACGGCGTGAAGAACTTCGGCGGCATCCTGGAGCACCTCTCGCGCGAGATCGAGGTCCGCTGCCTGCCGGGCGACATCCCCGAACGCATCCAGGTGGACGTGTCCGGGCTGAACGTCCACGACTCGATCCACGTGCGCGACATCACGGTGCCCAAGGCCGAGGTGCTCACGGACGGCGACGCCGTGCTGGTCACGGTGGTGCCGCCGACGGTCCAGGAAGAGGTCAAGCCGGCCGAGGGCGAGGCCCCGGCGGAGCCCGAGCTCATCACCAAGGAGAAGGGCGCGGAGGGCGAGACCGAGGAGAAGGGCAAGGACAAGGACAAGGATAAGGACAAGAAGTAGGTCCTGGAGGCCCGTCGCCCGTGAAGTGGATCCTCGGCCTGGGCAATCCCGGCGCGGAATACGAGCATTCGCGGCACAACCTGGGCTTCCGGGTGGTGGAGCGGCTGCGCCGGCTGCTGAAGGCCTCCCCCGCGGGGGGCGGGGCGGTGGTGCGCCGCTGGGAATCCCGCGCCGAGGGCGTGGCGCTGCTGATGCCGCTCACGTTCATGAACCTGAGCGGCCGGGCGCTGGCGCAAGTGCGGCGCTCCGCCGTGATGGAAGCCGCGGACGTGCTGGTGGTGGCCGACGACCTGCACCTGCCCCTGGGCCGCACGCGGATCCGGGGCTCCGGTGGGGCCGGGGGACACAACGGGATCCAGTCGGTGATCGACGAACTGGGCACGAACGAGTTCGCGAGGCTGCGCCTGGGAACCGGGCGCCCCGACGACGCGGGGGAGTTCCGCGAGTTCGTGCTGGACGCATTCGAGAAGGACGAAGAGCCGGCGGTGGCGGAGATGGTCGAGCGTGGCGCGCAAGCGTCCCTCGCCTGGGCCCGCGAGGGCCTGCGCGTCGCCATGAACCGGTTCAACAACTGACCCAACAGGAGGCACCATGGTCCGAGCCTACGAGGCCGTCTACATCCTGGACCCGACGCTCGACGACGCGAAGTGGGAAGAGGACGTCGAGACGGTGAAGCAGTGGATCACGTCGAACGGCGGGGAGGTGAAGGAGGTCCAGAAATGGGGCCGCCGGCGCCTGGCCTACGAGATCAACAAGAAGAAGGAAGGGATCTACACCCTGGTCCACTTCGAGGGCGAGGCGATCGTGCTCTCCGAGCTGAACCGCCGCTTCCGCCTGAATGAGTCGGTGCTGCGCCACCTGGTGGTGCACCACGAGGAGTTCACGCCGCCCTCCACCGAGGAGCCGGTCGAGGGGTTCCGCCGCGACCGTGACCGCGGCGACCGCTACGACCGCGGGGACCGCTACGACCGTGGCGACCGCTACGAGCGCGGCGACCGTGGCGATCGTGGCGACCGCGGGGACCGTCACACCGGCCCGCGCGCCGCGGCGCACGCGGCTCCGGCCCCTCCGGCCCCCCCGGCCCCGGCCCCCGTGGCCCCGGCCGCCGAGGGCCCGGGAGCCTTGGAGTAGCCTCTTGGGCCCGGCCCCGGTGAACCGGGTGCAGCTCTCGGCGCGCGTGACGCGCGAGCCGGAGTTGCGCTACCTGCCCACCGGAGTGCCGCTGGCGCGGCTCTCGCTCGAGTTCGAGCGGGAAGTGCGCCGGCCCAACGGAATGCTGGAACGCGTCCCCGGCCACGTCGGCGCGGTGGTCACCGGCCCGGCGGCCCTCGAGGCGCACGAGAAGTTGCGCAAGGGTGGCCAGGTCTACGTGGAGGGGCAGCTCCAGTCGCACGCGGCGGCGGGCGCGGACGGCATCGTCCGGGGGCCCGTCGAGATCCGCGTGGAAGAACTGAAGATCGTGTCGCCCGGCCCCGGGCCGGAGCCCGAGCTCCCGCTGGACGCCCCGCAGCAGGGGTGAGCGGAGCGGGCCCGCCGCGGCGGAGTCGAAGCGACGTCCAAGTGGCACCCATAGGAGGCAAACTCGAAATGGCACGTGAAAAGGAAGGGCGCGGCGTAAAGAAGAAGTTCTGCAAGCTGTGCTTCGAGCGCGTCGAGCGGATCGACTACAAGGACGAGAAGCGCCTGGGCCGGTTCATCACCGACCGCGGCAAGATCGTCCCGCGCCGCATCTCCGGCGCCTGCTCCAAGCACCAGATCCAGATCACCACGGCGGTGAAGCGCGCGCGTTACCTGGCGCTGCTGCCGTTCGCCAGCGAAGTCTACCGCTAGGGCGGAGGCCCTCATGCGGTTGCGGGGGCACGCCGGGCTGTGGCTGGCCACGCTGGCCGCCCTGCCCCTGGTGGCGGACCTGCCGGGCTGGATGCTGTGGACCCCGCTGGCCGCCTGGGTGGCCCTGATGGTGGTCCTGGGGGTGCGCCTGCCGGGCTGGCGGGCGCCCGCGGTCGGGTTCCTGGGGATGACGGCGCTGGCGCTGGCGCGAGTTCCATGGACGTGGTCCGGTTTCGCGCTGGCGCTCACGGTGGGCGCCCTGACGATGGCCTTCGCCATGCGGGCGCGGATGCGCCCCGGGTTGGCGGTGTTGCTGGCCGCGGCCCCGCTGCTGGCGTGGGTGGCGGGCTACTTCACCGGCCCCGGCCACGCCACGGTGGAGGCGGCCCTGCGCGCGGAGCTGCTCACCGAACTGGGCCGCCGGGTGCCGTTCGATCCGCGCCTGGGCCTGACGCCCCAGGCGTTCCGGGCGCTGCTGGAGCGGGGCGCGGACACCGTGGTGCTGCTGATGCCCGCGTTCTGCCTGCTGCAGGCCCCGCCGCTGATGGCGTGGGGCTATTCGATGGCGAGGGCGGCGCTGCAGGGCAGCGCGCACGAGCCGGCGCCGCTGACGAGGTTTCCGCTGCTGCGCGTGCCCGACGCGGCGGTGTGGGTGTTGAGTCTGGGCATTCTCCTGCTGGTCACCCGCCAGGCCGCGGTATACCGGGCGGGGGCCAACGTGGTGGCCGTGATGGCGGCGGCCTACTTTCTCCAGGGCCTGTCGGTGATGACGTTCCTGGCCCTGGCGGTGCGGGTGTGGTGGCTGGCCGGGGCGGCGGTGCTGGCCGTGTGGCTGCTGCTGCTCTCGCCGCTGTTCAGCGTGTTCGCCTGCGTCCTGGGGCTCTCGGACGTGTGGCTGGATTTCCGGAAGATTCAGGCCCGTCCCCGGACGGGCCCGCGGTGATTCGAAGACGACCCCGCGACGCGGGGCGTGGTTTCCAGTAACGAACGCACGGAGGTACAAGGTGGAAGTGATCCTGCTGGAGGACATCACCGGGCTCGGCAAGACCGGCGAGACCGTCAAGGTGGCGCCCGGCTACGCCCGGAACTACCTGCTGCCGCGCGAGATCGCGATCGCGGCCGCGGGCAACTCGGCCAACCTGTTCCGCGAGCTGCAGAAGCGCAAGGAGAACCGCAACAACAAGCTGCGCCGCGGCAGCGAGGAGCTGGCGCGCAAGCTCGAGGCGCTGGCCATCACCATCCCGGCCCGCGCCGGCGACGACGACACGCTGTTCGGCTCGGTGACCTCCATGGACATCGCCGCGAAGGTCAACGCCGAGGGCATCGAGCTGGACCGGCGAAAGCTCCAGCTGGACGAGCCGCTCAAGGCGCTGGGCGTGTTCAAGGTCCCGGTGAAGCTGCCCGGAAACGTCACCGCCGAACTGCGCGTGTGGGTGGTCCGCGAATCCGAGACGGCCTGATCCGGGCCGGAAACGCACCGAAGATCATCGCCCGCCGCCGAAGGTGGTCGCGGCCCCGGTCCCGCAGGATTCCACGTCCCGGGTCATGGCCGTGCTGGACGGGAAGCCCTTCACGGTCGCGGACTGGCTCCGCGAGATGGCCCCGGAGACCCGCCAGTCGGCGCGCACCACGCGCGACCGGCTGCGCACGCTCGACCAGTTGTTCGAGTCGAGGGTGCTGCTCCTGGGTGCGGAGAACTCCGGCATCGGCACCGACTCGCTGGTGGCCTCGCGCATCGAGAACGCCCGGCGACAGATCCTGATCAACGCCTACCTTGAAAAGACACTGCGCCCGCGGGCCCGCGCCGACTCGGGAGAGATCGCGGCCTGGTACGCATCGCATCCCGAGGACTACAGGATCAAGGAGAGCGTGACCGTCCGCCACATCCAGGTGGCCACGCTCAAGGAGGCCCAGAAGGTCCGCACCCTGCTGCAGCTCAAGCAGAGGGAATTCGCGGACCTGTCCAAGGAGCTCTCCACGGACGCCGCCACGAAGGACAACGGCGGCAGCCTGGGCACCGTCACCCGCGACGGCTTCTTCGCCGGCCTGGGCCGTGAGCCCGCGCTGGCCGAGACGCTCCTGGCGCTCAAGGAGGGCGAGTACAGCCACCCCGTCCAGCTCAAGGACGCCTGGCACGTGTTCCGCGTGGACACCCACGAGCCGGAGCGGCTCCAGCCGCTCGACGCGGTGCGCGACCAGATCCGCGGCCGCCTGGAGCGCGAGAAGATTCGCACCGTCTACACCGCCCACCTGGACGAACTCCGCGCGAAGTTCGGCTGGAAGGTGGACTCGGCGGTGGTGGGGGACAGCGCGCTGTTCCAGCCCTCCGCGGCCGAGCTCTTCCGCCAGGCCCAGGGGACCACCGACCCGCAGACCCGCATTCGCATGTACGAGGAACTGATGAGCCTGTATCCCGGCAGCAACTACTGCGACCAGGCCCAGTTCATGATCGCGTTCGTGTACTCCGAGGAACTGTCCGATTACGACCGCGCCGAGCAGGAGTTCAAGAAGCTGGTGACGAACTACCCGAAGTCGGAACTGGTGAAGTCGGCGCAGTGGATGCTGGAGAACATGCGCAAGAACGCCCCGCAGTTCGACCTCCCTGACAGCCTGCCGGCCCCGCCGGCAGGGAAGTCCGAGGGGAAACCCGGAAAGTAGGGAACGTGCCGGACGACCGCATCGTCGAGGTGAAGATCACCGGCCTCGCCATCGACGAACGCACCAAGAGCCCCGTGGTGATCCTCAAGGAAGTGTCCGGGGAACGAGTGCTCCCGATCTGGATCGGGGAGAACGAGGCCAAGGCCATCGCCCTGGAGCTGGCCGGGAAGAAGTTCACCCGGCCGCTCACGCACGACCTGCTGATGAGCGTGATCGAGGGCCTGCACGCCCGCGTGGAACGGGTGGTGATTTCCGAGTTGCGGGAGAACACCTTCTTCGCGGTGGTGCTGTTGCAGCGGGACAGCGAGTTCGCCTCCATCGACGCCCGCCCGTCGGACTCCATCGCGCTGGCGCTGCGGGCCAAGGCCAATATCTTCGTGGCCGACGCGCTGCTGACGAACGAGGGGGAGGGGCAGGGCGGGCCGGCCCCGAAGCCGGAGCAGACGATGAGCGACGAGCAACGGGCGGAGGAACTGCGGCGGTACTTGGAGGACCTGGATCCGGAGGACTTCGGGAAGTTCAACCCCTAGGCTGTGCTTCGAAGAGTGTGTCCGGCGGGGAGCCCAGCGGCTCCCCGCGCTGCTTATGGAGCCGCCTACCGGGGCGTCCCCGTCTCCCGGGGCACCGCCAGCACCGGCCGGGTGCGCGTGGACAGCTCCTCCGGGTAGCGCTGGTGGAAGATGAAGTCCGGCAGGCCCGCGTTGGGCGAGGCATGCTCGCCGTAGCGCCGGAGGTCCGTGTCGGAGACCCGGCAGGTGCCGGTGGAGTCCACCCGGACCACCGCCCACACCGCCTCGCCGTCCAGGTTGGCGTCCACGCGGTGCGGGCCCGCGGCCACGATGGGCAGCGTGGCCATGCCGTCGCGGTCCAGGTCCAGGAGCAGGTTCTCGTCCACCCGGACCACCGTGCGGGCCCAGTTGTGCCCGAAGGTCATTCGCATCCGCCCCGCCGCGGGCTGGTCCGGGCTGGCCAGTGAGGCCACCAGGCCCTGGTAGAGCGCCAGCGCCTCCCGGCGAACCCGCACGGACTGCATCTCCGGCGGGCCGGTCACGCTCCCCAGTTGCGCCATCAGCGCCAGGCCCGAACTCTGCCGCATCAGGTAGCGGGCGTCCTCGGTGACGGCGGGGCGCCGGCCTCCTCCGATCTCCTCCCACACCCGGACCTGGGCCTCGCACCACGTGCGGGCGTTGTTGCTCCCGGGGTTGTAGCCCATGGAAGGCACGCCGTCGTGGTCGATCAGCAGCAGCCGCTGGGCCCCGAACTTTTCCACCGCGCGCAGCCGCGCCACGGCGGACGGGGCGTCACCCAGGCCGCGCGTCAGCAGCACCTCGGCGCCCACCGATTCCAAATACGACTTGAGGGTGCGCGCCACCAGGAAGTTCAGGTCGGGCCCGAACTCCAGGGAGGCGGTTTCCGTGCCCATGCGGGGGCCGATGGGATCCAGCGCCACCCGCACTCCGCGCAGCAGCGCGGCGTCCGGGATCTGCGGCAGCACCGCCTGGTCGAAGCTGAAGTACGGCCATGCCCCCGACGAGGAGTAGCCCGAGCCCAGGTCCACCGTGTAGTCGTTGAGCGCGGTGCGCACCAGGTACTTGCGGCGCAGATGCCCGGGGGCCACCACCTCCAGGCTGTCGAGCCGCCCGGGGCGCACGTCGGTGCGCAGCGCCATCATGCCAGCCGCGTCGGTGCGGCCCAGGACGCGGCCGTTCCACAGCACCGTGGCACCGGGCAGCGCGCAGGTGCGGTCCCCGCACACGGACTTCGCGTAGACCAGGAACCACGTTCCCGGGGGCGAGGCGCCGGCGTCCGCGGCGCGCGCCACCAGCCCGCCCGTCCGGGCGGCGATCTCCACGTCGCGGCTGCCGTGCGCGGAAAGGCGCACCACCGCGCGGAATACGCCGCCGCTGAGGCGGAACGGGATCGGGTCGCGCACGAACTCGCCGTCGGGCAGCACGAACCAGCCGTTGGACAGGGACAGCCGGCCCTCCACGCCCTCCACGGGCAGCCCGCGGGCGTCGGAGCCTTCCACCACCACCTCGAACATGTCCCCGCCCGAGTGGCCCAGCAGCTGGATCGAGGGCGGCACGGTGCGGACCCCCAGGGAGGCCACCGGCTCGCGCAACTCGAAGCTGCGGTCGCGCGAGGGCAGCGCGTTGCCGTTGAGGTTGCGCGCCTGCACCGACCAGGAGTGCGGGCCGTTGGACAGGTTCGGCGGCAGGGCCACGCTCACCCGCAGCCGGCCGGGCACCGGGGCGGAGGTGTCGGCGCTGTCGGCGCGTCCGGACGCGGAGAGCCGTTCCACCACCGCGTTGCGCGTGGGCACGTCGTCCAGCACCGCCTGCACCGAGCTGGGATCCAGCTGCGCGCCGTCGGGCCCGTCCTCGATCTCGGCGGTCAGCGCCGCGGGCAGGGTGTCCAGCGTCGCGGAGGGCGGATCCATGGCCTTGAGGCGGGGCACCCCGCTGCGGAAGTACTCCACCAGGCCGGTGAAGTACGCCCCGGCTTCCAGGGCGCGGCGCTCCGGCCGGAGGAGCCGCTGCTCGTTGGAGGGATTGCTGAGATAGCTGGCCTCTCCCAGCACCGCCGCGGAGGCGGTGGACCGGCGCAGCACGTAGTAGTTGCCGGGGATCAGCTCCGCCCGGGCGATGCCCTGCCGGTCGGCCAGCTGGCGGTGCGAGCGCGAGCCCACGTCCACGCTGGGGCCCGCGTCGCTCATCCGGTAGTAGGTCTCCACCGCGTTGCGGGAGGAGTCCCGCAGCGCGTCGGCGTTGTGATGGATGGAGAGGAACACGTCCGGACTGAACGCGTTGGCCTTCTGGGCTCGCGCCTCCAGGTCGTCGCGCAGCCGCGTGGAGTCCCGGCCCACGAAGTCGGTGTCCGAATCGCGGGTGAGCAGCACCGCGGCGCCGGCCAGGCGCAGGCGATCCGCGAGCAGGCGGGACACGTCCAGGTTGAGGTCGGCTTCGCGCAGTCCCGCGTACCCGATGCTGCCGGGGAACACGCCGCCGTGCCCGGGGTCAATGGCGATGCGGGAATCCCGGAGCGCGCTGCGGTCCGCCGGGGCGGGCGGCGGCAGCTGCGCGGGCGGCAGGGGCAGCGGGGGTGGCAGTTGCGGGGTGGGCCCCTTCGCGCAGCCCCCGAGGACGAGCGCGAGTGCCAGGCAGCCGTACAGAAGTAGCGGCCGGAGGCGCACCGTGCGCCGCCGCGTGGGTTCGCCGGACATCAGCTCCGGCGCAGACGAAATCCGGGAGGGCCAAGATCCCGCTCGCCGCATGTTTCTAACCTAGCAGAAGAAGGGGCGGTCCAGGCAAGTGGTATTTTGGTATTCCCCGCCTGCCTACGGGTTTGGCGCGCTCTCCGGTGCCCCGGCGGAGGCCAGGTCCACATCCTGGATCTCGAGGAGGCGGATCTCGGCGCGCCGGTTCAGGGCGCGGGACTGCTCGCTCTCGCCGTGGTTCACGGGCTTGCCCGCGCCGAACGAAATGGTGGCCATGCGCGACAGCGGGATGCGGTACTCGCTGTTGAGGTAACGGCGCACCGTCTCGGAGCGCTCGGCGCCCAGGCGCAGGTTGTAGCGGCTGCTGCCCACTCCGTCGGTGTGACCGACGATCTCGAGCACGTAACGCGGGTGCGTCTCCAGCTCCGGCGCCACCTGGTCGAGGATGCTGCGGGAGCGGGAGTCCAGCTCGGCCTTGTCGAAGGCGAACTGGATTTCCTGCGAGCGGACCACGTTGTACTTCAGCTCCCCGGTGGCGATCTTGGAGGCCAGCCGGCGGGCCGCGGCGGCCTCGTCCATGGCGTTGCGCGCCAGCGCCTGGGCGGCCAGCGCATGCGCGTCGGCGGAGTCGGCCTTCACCCGGACCCCGTCCAGGTCGGCCCGCAGCCGCGAAGTGCTCTCGCGCTGGGGGGCGACCTGGCCTTCGACGTACTCGCGCACGAATCCCCTGGTGGCGCACCCGGCGACCATGGGCAACAGCGCCACGGTCAGCATGCGGGCGAGCCTCTGCGGAGTGGTCATGGTGGTGTTCCTCCTGGTGGGACCGTGCCTTTTCCCTGGGGGCGCGGCCCGCGGCATGTGTGGATGCCAGCCAGGCTGGCTCGGCGGCTGGGACAAACCCGGGGCATTGTAGCATACGCGGCGGCCCGCGAAGCGGACCGCCGCGTATGAGGCTGGGGGGGGCCGGCGGCGCCCACGGGCGCCGGGGCGGTGCGGGTGCCCGGCGGGTGGGGCCGGGCGGGCCCGCTCAGTAGTTCTTGGCCTCTGCCAGCACCGTGATGGGCAGCGTGTAGCGACCCCCGTACCCCTCGGCCACCATCACCAGTCGCGCCAGGATCCGCCGGCCTCCGGTGGGGCCCACGATCATGACTTCGAACCCGTGCGGGAATCCGTCCCCCGAGGTGCTGGCCGTGGCGAACGCGGGCACCGAGTCGTTGATGGCGAAGCCCGGGCCGCGATTGAACGCCACGGCGTACTTCGAGCCGCCCCGGCTGCCGAAGAGGTGAGTGGCGCTGTGGACCGACCGGGGCTGGATGGTGGGGCTGGCCTGCGTGGTCACCGTGCCGTTGGAGTTCACGGTATAGATGGTGCTGCCCACCGAGGTGCCCAGCGCGTTCCACGCCTCAGTGATGCCCTGGGCCACGAGGTCGGAATACGTGGCCGCGGGGGAGCTCACCACCTGCGAGTAGTCCGCGTACAGCTTGCCCTCCCACTCGACCAGGTCCATGGCCCAGCCCTTCTTCGAGATGTCCAGTTCGGTGGTCTTCGAGAGGTAGTAGATCCGGGGGCGGTACAGGTCGATCCAGCGGTCCCCCGCCTCGACGTAGCCCGCGAGCTGCAGCAGGAACACCGCGTTGCCCACGCTGGCGGCGGAGAAGGGCGTGGTGGGATCCGAGGCCTCGCTGGGCGAGAGCGATCCGGTCTCCTGGATCGTCGGCAACAGCGCCGTGGACATCGGGGGATGGGTCGTCCCGAACTGGATGCGGGCCCACAGCGCGTTCCCGTAGGTGTCGTTCTGGTAGAGCACCCGGGACTGCGTGAGCTCCTCCTTGAGCGCGTTGATCGACTGCTGGCTGAAGTTCTTGAGGTTGTTGTTGGACTCCAGCCGGATGCCCGCCTGGGTGCTGTGCTTGAACACGGCCACGCTCACGGCCATGATCACGCCCATCGAGACCATCACCGACATCAGCTCGATCAGCGAGAACCCGCGCGCGTCCCGCACGCCCCGCCCCGCGATCCCGGTCCGGCGCATGCTCACACCCCCGTCCGCTTGAGGTAGATCTGCACCTGGTGGAACGAGTAGTGCAGGTTGGTGGAGTGGCGGTACGCCTCGAGGCGCAGGATGTAGGTGCCGCGCTGCAGCGCGGACACGTCCCAGGCGAACGGTTGGCTCACGGTGTGCGTGTCGTTGCCGCTCGCGTCCACAGGGCGCTGGTTCACCTGCGCCACGGTGCCGTCGTCGGCGAAGCGCCAGCTGCGCCCGCCGTCCATGGAGTACTTCAGCACGTAGCTCATCTGCTGCTGCGTGGGGGTGTAGGCCGGCGAGGAGTAGCTCTGCTTGTCCCACCGCAGCCAGTCGGTCTGCCAGGTCACGCTGAGGCTGCTGGGGTCGGTGATGTCGTCGTTGGGGTCCGGCGTGAGCACCTGCACCCGGGGGATCTGCGGGATGGAGCCCGCGATCGTCGGATCGCCCGCGTCGAAGAACGACTGCACCATGCTGACCAGGGCGAAGCGCGCCATCCACGCGGCGCCGCTCGAGGTCTGCGGCGAGAGGCCGTTCATCACGAAGTACGCGTACCGGCCGCCCTGCGACAGCTTCACGCTGGCGCTGGAGCGGTAACTGGACGAGTACGGGGCGTTGTAGAAGGAGCGCAGCAGGCTCATCGCGGTGCGCGAGTTGGAGTAGCTGGTGTCGGACCACTCCGGCGGGTAATTGGACCCGTAGTCGAGGGTGAACGGCCGCGAGGCCGGGATGCTCGTGGGCACGCCCAGGTTGAAGCGACCCGAGAGCGTGAGCCCGTCGGTCATCACCGAGGCCGCGTCGGCGTCGCGGTACTCGTGCCGGAACGGCCCGCTGCCGCCGCCCACGCCGTTCATGAGCGACTCGCACGCCTTGTTGTTGGCCCGGTGCTGGCGGGCGAAGCCGAAGGGGCTGCCGGTGAAGTTGTAGGGCGCCCGGTAGAACTTCCCGGCGCCGGTGGGCAGGTTCCCGGTGGTGTCCCAACCGGCCGTGCCGGTGTGGTACTGGTCGTCCGGGAACAACTCGCCCAGCCACGGCATGGCGTACCAGGACAGGTCGTTGCGGGCCGGGATGCGGTTGTTGGCCACCGCCTGCTCGGCCGTGATCTCGTCCACGTTCTGCTGGCCGCTCAGGTTCCACGGGTCGCCGGCGATGGGCAGCCCGCTGGGGAAGCCGTTGGAGGCGTCCGCCCCGAATTCCCCGCCCAGCCCGATGTAGTAGAACGAGAAGCCGGTCATGTTGGTCCACAGCGCGCGGCTGTTGAGCATCGCGTTCCGCCACAGCGAGTAGTACCGGGGCAGATCCACGTCGATGGCGCTGGTGGTGCCCGCGCCCCAGCCGTTGAGCGTCTTGCTCATCCCCGGGTAGTCGGTGGTGCTGATGGCGCGGAAGTACCAGTTGTAGCCGAACCGCTGCATCACGTCGGAGTACGGCGAGTGCCGCGGGTCGCCCATGAACTGGTACTGCTCGGTGACCGGGGGCTTCGACGTGCCGACCCACGAGTAGGTCGTGGACAGGTTCGGGCTGGCGGGCCACGGGCTGGAACTGGACTCGCCGAGGCGCGTCTCCACGGTCAACATCCGGGAGTCGGATACCCGCAGCTGGATGATCCACTCCGCGGTGTTCTTCGGCTTGATGCCCTTGGACCGGAGGTCGTTGACGAACGCGCCGTTGAACGGGCACGGGATGTACCCCATCCCGTAGAGGCGGTAGCTGGTGGGCAGCCCGCGGGTGGTGCCCAGGTAGGTGCGCTTGAGCTTGCAGTGGGGCAGGTCGATGACGATGTCGGAGCCCACGGTGCTGACGTTTGAGGGATTGTCCACCCACAGGCTGTCGAAGTCGTCCAGGTGCAGCACGGCATTCACAGTCACCGCGCCCGCGGCGTTCTTCAGCACCAGGAAGGCGCCAACTTCTGACGGCGCCACGCTGGTGTCCGGCTTGGTCAGGTAGGTGTACACGCGCAGGTTCACGCTGTCGCCGCTGGCGTAGTACAGCTTCTCCGGGTGCGTGACCGCGCGCACGTACGGCTGCGCCGCGGGGTCCTTGGCCGGGTTGGAGTAATTGTGCAGCGGCGGGAGCGGCAGCATCTCACCGTGCAGGTTCACCACCAGCGCGTTGGCGTACCTGGCCGGGTTGCTGTTCATGTCCTCCAGGAGCAGCCGCAGGCTGGGCTCCAGGGTTGGGTCCAGGGACAGCGCCGACTGGTACATGGACAGTTCCTCGGGATAGCGGAGGCAGTGGTTCCACGCGTCGGCCAGGGCGTAGGGCGTGGTGGTGTAGCCCGTGGTGGCGTCCGTCTCGGGGGTGGCGTTGACCACCGTGCCGTCCATGTTGAAGCGGCCGCGGATGTTGTTCGGCTCGTAGTACTTCTTGGTGGTCGCCACGTCCAGCATCCCGGGGTAGAAGTACACGTGCCCGACGGTGCCGGAACTGGCGTTGGCGGCCGCATTCACGTAGGGGGTGTACTTCGGGTCGCGACCGTAGCCCAGGCGCGTGATCCAGTGGCGGCGGACCTCGAGACCCGGGTTGCGGCTCTCCAGGTCGGTGATGCTGTTGTCGAACATCGGGCGCAGCGTGGCCATGTTGGACCACCAGCCGGGCACGTTCTCGAGCGCCAGGATGTACACCTCGAGCACCTGCGTGGGCACGCTGATGTTGCCCACGGTCTTGAGGATCGACGTGACCTCCGAGAGCTTCTCGTCGGGGAGCGTGGAGCTGCCGTGCACCGCGTAGTACACGCGCA
>JACRLI010000015.1:312400-527390 GCA_016235265.1 Candidatus Eisenbacteria bacterium | reverse complement strand
CACCGCGTAGTACACGCGCACCGTCACCAGCCGCGCGTTGGGGGCCTCGGGCAGGCGCCGGATGCTGATCTGGCGCAGGAACCGCCATTCTCCCACCAGCTGGCGATTGCCGCTGAGCGGGTCGCCGGCGTCGGTGACCTTCTTGTCGGTGGTCAGCACCGTGTTGAAGATGGCGCCGTCGTCGTAGCCGTCCAGCACGTCGATCTTGGTTTCCGCGCCGCCGTACACGTAGCCGCGCAGCTCCTCCATCATCTGGATGGCCTTCTGCGTGGCGAACGCGCGGTCCTTGAGCTTGGTGTTGGCGTGCATGCTCGAGACCTGGTAGGCGACCGCGGCCAGCAGGACGATGGACAGGACGGTCGAGGCCGCCAGGACCTCGACCATGGTGAAGCCCCGGGAGTCCGGGCGGCGTCGGGGTCGATCAGTGTTGAACCACATAGGGCGCCTTCGCCTCCTGGTACTGGCAGAGGTGGTCGCGCACCGCGCTGAGCACGCTGGGGCTGTACTCGGCCTGGGCCACGTCGCCCGCGCCGCTGATGGTGTAGCCCCCGTGGGCGACGACCATCCCGGAGATGAGCGACGGCGCGTACTGGTACACGCGGCCGGTGCAGTAGATGAAACCCGAGAACAGCGAATTCGAGTTGGCCTGGATCGTGAGGTTTCCGTTCACGAACAGGATGCCGCCGCCGGTGAGCGGCCGCGTCGGGGTGAAGGTGGCGGCGCCGTCGATGTACACGATGGCCATGCTCGGCAGCGTGGCGGGCAGGCTGGCCACGCTCGACACGGTGATGCTGGCCAGCGAGCGGATCTCGCTCTGCGTCACGCCGAACACGCGCTGCACGTCGTCGAACCACAGCGAGTCGGGCAGGGACAGGTAGGCGGAGGGCGCTCCGGTCACGCCGCCGGGCGCGGTGGCCGGGCTGGGCGTGCCGGTGCCGGCGCGGTAGGTGACCGCGTAGCCGTTGGGCATGCCCGTGATCCGCGCGTTGGTGCCGATCGAGATCCCCGAGGCCGTGCCCACGATGATGGCCGACTCCGCCGGGCGGCGGATGCTGAGTGAGATGATCTGCTCGGCCATCGCCACCGTCTCCAGCACCCGGTTGGGGGCCTGGTTGAAGGCACGGTTGGGATCGTTCTTCAGGTACACGAAGGCGTTGGCCTGGATGTGCCACGCCAGCCCCTCCCCGGCGTTGCCCTTGCCCAGGTAGGACGTGATGTCGTGCACCGCGTTCGAGTCCGTGAGCGCGGGATCGGTGCCGTTGTCCACCAGCTGGCGGCGCACCTCGTAGCGGCCCCACAGGCGGTCGTCGTCGGACAGCGGCACCTCCTTCACCAGGCCGATGCTCTCGTCGTCGGTGAAGTTCAGCTTGGGCGTGTTGTCGTGCAGCGGGTGGAACGCGGCGTCCGCGTAGGCGTACGAGGAACCGGAGCTGCGCACCGGCTGGCTGGCCTGCGACTTGAACCAGTTCACCGCGTCGGCCAGGCCGGCGCGGGCCACGTTCAGGGCGTGGCCGTGGTAGCCCAGCTCGGCACGACCCCGGTGGATCGCGTTGCCCATGTAGGCGATGGCACCTGCCAGGAACAGCCCGACCGCCAGCACCACGTACACCACGTAGAGCATCACGAAGCCGCGCTCTCCCGGACGGCGCGGCGGCTGGCTGCAGCTGCAAATTCGCGGTTCGGACATGATTCTCCCATTCGACCAGAAACGCCCACGCACAGGACTGCAAGCGGCGTGCCCACGGGGACTCCGTCACGGACCGTGTGCCGCAAGCACTTGGGCGGGCGCGCGCGGGCCCGGTGGGGCCGGGTTCGCCGAAAGCATCGAAGCCGCTGGCGGAATGCACACCCGCCGGCGGGATGCGGCCATGGCGGGTTATCGGCGGGTGGGGGTGTCACCGTGACCCCGGACGCGAATGCGCGCCCGGGAGCCTCTTCGGGCTCCCGGGCCACCGGCGGGGCCCCCGCGGCCCGCTTCGCCTTGCCCGGCGTCCGGGCTGCGGCTATCCTCCGGCCACATGGGCGCCCGGCTCTTCTACTCGGACCGCTACCAGGCGGACATCGGCCTGCACGTCTTCCCGATGGTGAAATACCGCATGATCCGCGACGAACTCCTCCGTTCGGGGGCCGCCACGCTCGCGGACTTCGCCGAGCCGGGGGAGGTGGAGGCCGGGGACGCGCTGCGCGTGCACACCCCGGAGTACTGGCGCAAGGTGCTGGAGGGGTTCGAGCCCCTGGACGAAGCGCGGCTGGAGCTGCCCTACAGCGCGGAACTGTCGGCGGCGTTCCGCCGCATGACCCAGGGCTCGGTGCTGGCCGCGCGGGCGGCCCTCGAGACCGGTTTCGCGGCCAACGTGGGGGGCGGGTTCCACCATGCGCATCCGGGCCACGGCGAGGGATTCTGCATGCTGCACGACGTGGCGGTGGCCGTGCGGCACGCCCAGGCGCTGGGGCTGGCGCCGCGCGCCGCGGTGATTGACACCGACCTGCACCAGGGCAACGGCACCGCGGCGGTGTTCCGCGGGGACCCGGACGTGTTCACCCACTCGATCCACCAGGAGAACAACTACCCCGTCCCGAAGGAGCGCAGCGACCTCGACCGCGGCCTGCCCGACGGCACCGACGGCGCCGCGTACCTGGCCTGCCTGCGCCGCGACGTGACGGAGGTGCTCGACACCCACGGGCCGGGCCTGGTGGCCTACGTGGCCGGGACCGACCCGTACGAGGACGACCAGCTGGGGGCGCTGCGGCTCACGCGCGAGGACATGCGCGAGCGCGACCGGTGGGTGCTGGAGGCGGCGCGAAACAGGAGGATCCCCGTGTTCGTCACGCTGGCCGGCGGCTACGCGCGGCGGGTGGCGGACACGGTCGCCATGCACGCGGCCACGCTGGCGCTGGGACTGCGGATGTTCCCGGCTCCCGGCGGGCCCTGACCCGGAACATGCGCGCGCCGGCAGCGCCGGCGCCGCAGGGAGGAAGAGGCACGATGCGTCGGTCCAGGCTGGTTGCGGCGGTGGTCCTGGGAATCCTGGCGATGGCGGTGGGGGAGGCCCCGCGCGCCGCGGAGCCGGCGGCCCCGGCCCCCGCGGATTCCCTGATGTTCCCCGGGGAGACCCACATCTCCAACGTGCGCCAGCTGACATTCGGCGGCGACAACGCCGAGGCCTACTTCTCCGCCGACGGCCGGCGACTCACCCTCCAGAGCACCCGCGGCGATTGGCCGTGCGACCAGATCTACACCATGAACGTGGACGGCTCGGCCGTGCGCCGCGTGAGCAACGGCCGCGGGCGCTGCACCTGCTCGTTCTACTCCCCGGACGGGGAGCGGATCATCTACTCCTCCACGTTCGCCGGGGCCGACACCTGCCCGCCCCGGCCGGACATGTCCGCGGGTTACACGTGGGCCGTGTACCCCACCTACGACATCTACTCGGTGCGCCCGGACGGCTCGGACCTGCGCAGGCTCAACGACGTGCCCGGCTACAACGCCGAGGCGGTGTACTCCCCGGACGGGCGGAAGATCCTGTTCACCAGCGATCGCGAGGGCGACCTGGAGCTCTACACCATGAACTCCGACGGCAGCGACGTGCGCCGCATCACGCGCGCCCTGGGCTACGACGGGGGGGCGTTCTTCTCCCCGGACGGGAAGCGGATCGTGTTCCGCGGGAAGCACTACGCCGACTCCACCACCGCCGAGGCGCGGGAGTATCTCTCGCTGCTGCGCCGTCACCTGGTGAAGCCGCTCCACATGGAGCTGTTCGTGTGCGACGCCGACGGCGGCAACCTGCGGCAGATCACCGGCAACGGCGCCGCCAACTTCTGCCCCTTCTTCCATCCGGACGGCCGGCGCATCATCTTCACTTCGAACGTCGCGCACCAGAAGGGGATGAAGTTCGACCTGTACCTCATCCGGGACGACGGCACCGGCCTGGAGCGGCTCACCAACTCCGGCGGATTCGACGCGTTCCCGATGTTCAGCCCGGACGGGAAGCGGCTGGTGTGGTGCAGCACGCGCCACGCGGGCCGGGCGCACGACATCAACACCTTCATCGCCGACTGGAAGGACTGAGTTGGGCCTGCTGCTGGCCGAGGTCGAATTGTCCGGGCCCGCGGGGCGCCTGGAAGGTGTGCTGCACCACGACCCCGACGCCGTGCCCGGACGGCTGGCGGTGGTGTGCCACCCGCACCCGCTCTACGGCGGCACCATGCACAACAAGGTGGCGTTCCGCGCGGCCGAGGCGCTCACCGGGCTCGGGATGGCCACCCTGCGGTTCAACTTCCGGGGGGTGAACCGCAGCGAAGGCGTCCACGACGGGGGCCGCGGGGAGTGCGACGATCTGCGCGCGGCCCTGGAGTTCCTCCACCGGCTGTTCGGGCCCCGCCCGGTGCTGGTGGCCGGGTTTTCCTTCGGCGCGGCGATGGCGCTGCTGGTGGCGCCGGGCGAAGCGGACGTGGACTCCATGGTCGCCGTCGCCCCGCCGGTCAGGGACTACGATTACCCGGAGCTTCGCGACTGCCCCAAGCCCAAGGCGGTGGTGCAGGGCACCGCCGACGTGGTGTGCCCGCCGGAGCTGCTGGCGGGCGAGTTCCCGGGCTGGGCCGAGCCCCGGCGCCTGTTCACCGTGGAGGGCGCCACGCACTTCTTCGACCGGAAGCTCGGCGAGTTGAAATCGGCGGTGGCGGAGGCCGCCGCGTGGGCCGTGCAGGCCCGGAAGGGAATCGCGTGAAGGCGCCGGCCCATCGCAAGCCCTCCAGACGGACGCAGGCGTGCGGCCCGCTCGCGCTGGCGGCGCTGGCCGCGGTGTGGCTGGGTGGCGCGGCGCTTCCCGCACCGGCCGCCAACGCGGCGCCTCCCGCGCCGGCTGCCGTCGCGGCGCCTCCCGCGCCGGCTGCCGTCGCGGCCCCCGACAGCGCCCCGGTGGAGCGCCAGCGGAAGGCCCTGGAGGTGCTCCAGCGGGCCGCGGACTACTCCGGTGGCCTGCGGGCCTGGAACGCCGCGCGCGACGTCCGCTTCCGCCTGGTCATGGGCACCTACAAGGACGGCCGGGTGGCCCGGCCCGACACCACCGAGGTGAGCCTGCGCCTGCGCGGGAAACCCGGCTTCCGGGAGCAGGCCGCGGCATGGGCCATCGGCTGGGACGGGGGGATGGCGTGGTTTCGTGGCGGTGGCAGGGTCTCGGTCGCGCCCCGGGATTCGGCCATGACCCGGGTCCAGGCGGGCTTCGTGTCGTGGTGGTTCGCCGCGCCGTTCTGCTTTCTTGATTCCACGTCCGAATGCGCCTACCTGGGGCGGATCGAGGTGGAGGGCCGCCCCTGCGAAGTGGTGCAGGTGATCGACCACCGCTCCGGGCGGCCCCGCGAGCGCTGCGACGTCACCAGCGCGTATTTCGACCCCGCCGACGGCCGGTTCCTGGGGGCCAATTTCACGCGCGTGGACCTGGGCGAGACCCGCCCCCGCCTGGCCACCTGGTTCGACGACTGGGTCGCGGTGGGGCCGCTGCTCCTGCCCTCCACGCAGCGACTCTACCGGTTGACCGGGAACATGCTCCCGGATCTCAAGGCGCCGCAGGTGGAGTACCGGAGGCTCGACATGCGCCTGGATGCCGGGGCCCCGGACTCGCTGTTCGCCCTGCCGGCGCATTAGCCTCCCGCCTCGCTTCTTGCGCCCGATGCCCCGATTTGGAATGATGGTGCCCGCTCCGCCCGTGTCCCCTCCGCGGGGGACGGGGCGGGGGACGCCGCGTCCGTCCGTCCAGGCCAGGGGAGGCTTCCATGAAGGTGCGCATCCACTACTGCCAGGAGTGAAACTACAAGCCCCAGGCCTCCAGTTTGGAGGCCGACTTGATGAAGAGGGTCCCGGGCATCGAAATCCGGCTCGTGGGCGGCCGCAACGGCGTCTTCGACGTCTTCGCGGACGAGCGCCTGGTGTTCTCGAAGGACAAGGAGTACCGGTTCCCGACCGTCGACGAGGTGGTGGCGGCGCTGCAGGACTGATCCACCGCCCTCGTAGAGGATGTCACCCCAAGGAGGCAGCATGACCGTCCGCCGTCCGTTCCGCGCCGTCGCGTCCGTGGCGGCCCTCGTGGTCCTCGCCGCGCTGGCCCTGGCAGCGCTCCCCGGCTGCCAGGGCGGCGGGAAGAAGCTGCTGCACGTGGGCGAGTTCGGCTCGCTGACCGGCGGCCAGGCCAACTTCGGGATCTCCACCAAGGAGGGGGTCCAGATGGCCATGGACGAGCAGAACGCGGCCGGCGGCATCGCCGGCGTGCCCCTCGAAGTGACCGTCTACGACGACCAGAGCAAGCCCGAGGAGGCCCTTACCGCGGTGCAGAAGCTGGTCAACGCCGACGGCGTGATCGCGGTCCTGGGCGAGGTGGCCAGCAGCAACAGCCTGGCCGGCGCCCCGGTGTGTCAGCGTGCCGGCGTGCCGATGATCTCGCCCAGTTCCACCAACCCCAAGGTGACCGAGGTCGGCGACTGCATCTTCCGGGTGTGCTTCATCGACCCCTTCCAGGGCCGGGTCATGGCCCGCTACGCCTATGAGACGCTCAAGCTGCGCAAGGTCGCGGTCCTCAAGGACCTCAAGAGCGACTACAGCGTGGGCCTGACCGAGTTCTTCACCCGCGCCTTCACCGAGATGGGCGGCACGGTGCCGGTGATCCAGACGTATTCCAAGGATGACCAGGACTTCCGCGCCCAGCTCACCGACATCAAGGCCAAGGGCCCGGACGGCGTGTTCGTGCCCGGCTACTACACCGAGGTGGGGCTGATCGTGCGGCAGGCGCGCGAGCAGGGCATCACCGCGCCGCTCTTCGGCGGCGACGGCTGGGAGAGCGAACAGCTGACCAGGATCGGCGGCCCGGCGCTCGAGGGATGCTACTTCAGCACCCACCAGTCCATGGAGAACCCGGACCCGGTGGTGCAGAACTTCGTGAAGGGGTACCGGGCGAAGTGGAACAAGATGCCGGATGCCCTGGCCGCCCTGGGCTACGACGCCGCCAAGCTGCTCCTGGGCGGGCTCAAGCAGCTCTCCGAGCAGGACCCGCAGGGCTTCCAGGCGCTCCAGGGCCCGGCCACCGGCGCCAACCGCGAGGGCCGCGTGGCGGCGCAGCGCAAGCTGCGCGACCTGATCGCCGCCACGAAGGACTTCGCCGGGGTGACCGGCAAGATCCACCTGGACGAGAATCGCAACGCGGTGAAGTCGGCGGTGGTGCTGAAGATCCAGGACGGCAAGTTCACCTACGCCGGCACCGTCGAGCCGTAGGCCGCGCCCCGGATGGACTTCCCGGTCTTTCTCCAGCAGCTGGTCAACGGGATCACGTGGGGCTCGATCTACGCCCTGATCGCGCTCGGCTACACGATGGTCTACGGCATCCTCAGGCTGATCAACTTCGCGCACGGCGACGTCTACATGTTCGGCGCCTTCATGGGCTACTACTGCGCCCGTGCGTTCCGCGTGGACCAGCACCCGGGCATCGGCGGCGCGCTGCTGGTGCTGGGCTGCAGCATGGTCCTTTCGGGGGCGCTGGGCTACGTGATCGAGCGCGGCGCGTACCGGGAACTGCGCAAGGGCTCGCGCCGCGCCGCCTACGTGATCGTGGGCGGGGCGGTGTTCGCGGCCTTCAACGGTGCGGTGCTGCACCTGCGCGGGCCCGCGGGCTGGGCCGTCGCGGCGGCCGGCCTGGTGGCCGGCGGGGTGGCGGGCACCCTGCTGGAGCGGAACAAGCACCACGCTCCGTCGACCTCCCGGCTGACCGCGCTGATCACCGCCATCGGCGTCTCGCTGCTGATGGAGAACGGCGGGCTGTTGCTGTTCGGCGCGGACCCCAAGTTCTTCCCGCAGATCCTGGCCTCCCGGGTGGTGCAGTGGGGCCCGCTGCGGGCCACCACCTCGCAGCTGATCATCATCGGCGTGTCGCTGGCGCTCATGACCGGCCTGCGCTCCCTGGTGATGCACACCCGGGCGGGCCGCGCCATGCGGGCCATCTCGTTCAACCGCGACGCCGCCAGCCTGATGGGCATCGCCACCGATCGCATCATCAGCCTCACGTTCGTGCTGGGCTCGGCGCTGGCCGCCGCCGCGGGCATCCTGGTGGGCATGGCCAACCCCAAGATCGAGCCGCTCATGGGCATCATGCCCGGGCTCAAGGCGTTCGTGGCCGCGGTGCTGGGAGGCATCGGCAACATCCCCGGCGCGGTGGTGGGCGGGTTGATCATGGGGATTTCCGAGACGCTGGTGGTGGGCTACGTCTCGTCCACCTACCGCGACGCCATCGCGTTCGCGCTGCTGATCGTGATCCTGCTGGTGCGCCCGGCCGGCCTGTTCGGCACGCACGTCCCGGAGAAGGTGTGATGCCTCGCGGGGCCGGGCCCGGGAGCCGCCGATGAAGCGCTCCCCGGGCGCGATCGCCGGCGTGGCGGTGCTGCTGGCGGTGCTGTCGGCCGACTTCTACGCCGCCGGCCTGGTCAACCCCTACGTCTACCAGATCCTGCTCCTGTGCGGCGTGAACATCGTGCTGGCGGTGAGCCTGAACCTGGTCAACGGGTTCACGGGGCAGTTCTCCATCGGGCACGCGGGCTTCATGGCGCTGGGCGGGTACGTGTCCGCGGCGGTGGCCTACTACGGCGCGCGCGCCCTGGGCGGGCCGCACGCGTGGCTGTTCGGCGTCGCGCTCCTGGCGGGGGCGCTGGTGGCCGCGGTCGCGGGCTTCCTGGTGGGCCTGCCGTCGCTGCGGTTGCGGGGTGACTACCTGGCCATCGTCACCCTGGGCTTCGGCGAGATCATCCGCACCCTGATCCTCAACGTGGACGCCGTGGGTGGGGCGCGGGGGTTCTCGGACATCCCCATCCTGCGCCTGCTGTTCTCGCCGCAGTCCGAACCTCGGCCCTCGCTGAGCCTGGTGGGCGCCGCGGCCTTCCTCACGGTGCTGGTGATCTATCGCATGATCCGCTCGCCGCGCGGCCGCGCCTTCATCGCGGTGCGCGAGGACGAGGTGGCGGCCGAGGCGCTGGGCATCGACACCACCCGCTACAAGGTGACCGCGTTCGTGGTGGGGGCGTTCTTCGCGGGGCTCGCCGGCGGGCTGTTCGCGCACACGCAGGGCTACCTCAATCCCTCCAGCTTCCAGTTCATGAAGTCCATCGAGATCGTGATCATGGTGGTGCTGGGCGGCATGGGCAGCCTCACCGGCAGCATCCTGGCCGCGGTGATCCTGACGGTGCTGCCGGAAGTGCTGCGTCCGGTGCAGGAGTACCGGATGGTGCTGTACTCGGCGCTGCTGATCGTGCTGATGCTGGCGCGCCCGCAGGGCGTGTTCGGTCCGCGGGAGCTGTCGTGGCCGCGGGCCTGGCGGCGGCGCACCGGCGGGACCGCCGCGGGGGACCGGCCATGACCGCCGGTCCGGGAGCGGTGGCCGTGGCCGGGGGCGTGGCCGCGCTGGAGCTGTGCGGCGCGGGCATCCGCTTCGGCGGGCTCAAGGCCGTGGACAAGCTGGACCTGGTCCTGGGCGAGCGCGACCTGGTGGGTCTGATCGGGCCCAACGGCGCCGGCAAGACCACCGTGTTCAACCTCATCACCGGCGTGTACGCGCCCACCGAGGGCCGGGTGCGGATTCACGGGCTCGTGGTGAATGGCATGAAGCCCTCGCGGGTCGCGGCGGTGGGGGCGGTGCGGACCTTTCAGAACATCCGTCTCTTCGGGGCGCTGACCGTGGAGGAGAACATCCACACCGCGCAGCACCTGCACGCGCGCACCGGGCTGGTGGCCGCGGTGATGCGCAGCCGCGCCCACCTGGCCGACGAGGCCGCCATCCGGTCCCGCACCGCCGAGCTGATGGAGCTGCTGGACCTCTCCGCCTTCGCCGGCGCGCCCGCCGCGATGCTGCCCTACGGGTGCCAGCGTCGCCTCGAGATCGCGCGCGCCCTGGCCACGCGGCCGCGGCTGCTGCTCCTGGACGAGCCGGCCGCCGGCATGAACCCGCAGGAGAGCGCGGATCTCATGAATCTCATCCGGCGCATCCGCGGCGAGTTCGGGCTCACCATCCTGCTCATCGAGCACGACATGCAGGTGGTGATGGGGGTGTGCGAGCGGATCGCGGTGCTCGACTACGGGGTGAAGATCGCCGAGGGCCGCCCCGAGGAGATCCGCCGCGACCCAAGGGTGATCGAAGCCTACCTGGGGCCCGAGAGCCATGCTTGAGATCACCGGCCTGGACGTGTTCTACAACGCCGTGCACGCGCTCAAGGGCGTGTCGGTGCGGGTGTCCGAGGGCGAAGTGGTCACGCTGATCGGCGCCAACGGCGCGGGCAAGACCAGCCTGCTGCGGACCATCTCCGGGCTGGTGCGCGCGCGGGCCGGGAGCCTGCGCTTCCAGGGTCGCGACATCGGCGGGATGGAGCCTCACGACATCGTGAAGCTGGGCATCTCGCACGCGCCCGAGGGGCGTCAAATATTCGCCAACATGAGCGTGCGCGAGAACCTGGACCTGGGCGCCTACCTGCGGCGGGACGCCTCCGGGGTGGCCCAGGACAAGGAGCGGGTGTTCCGGCTCTTCCCGCGCCTGCGCGAGCGCGGGAAGCAGGGCGCGGCCACGCTCTCCGGCGGCGAGCAACAGATGCTGGCCATCGGCCGCGCGCTGATGTCGCGCCCGAAGCTGCTGCTGCTCGACGAGCCCTCGCTGGGGCTGGCGCCGCTGCTGGTGCGCGACATCTTCCGCACCATCCGCGAGATCAACGCCGAGGGCATGACGGTGCTGCTGGTGGAGCAGAACGCGCACCTGGCCCTGGAAACCGCCCACCGCGGCTACGTCCTCGAGACCGGCCGGGTGCGCTTCGAGGACGAAGCCGCCCGGCTGGCGCAGAACGAGGAAGTCCGCAAAGCCTACCTGGGAGGCTGAGCCCGTGACCCGCATGCGTGACCGGATCGTGGCCTGCGCTCTGGCCCTGGGCGCCCTGGCGCCGCTGCCCGGGACGCCCCGCGCCACGTTCGCGGCGGAGGCGCAGGATCCCACCCGGCTGGTGCTGGACGGCCGCGCCGCGTACTCCCGGGGCGAGTTCGCCGCCGCTTTCGAGAGCTTCCGCCGCGCCTCCGAGCTGCGCCCCAGGAACCCGGTGCTGCTGCAGCAGCTCGCCGCCTGCGCGTCACGCGCCGGCCGGGACGCCGACGCGCTGCAGGCCCTGCGGCGCCTGCTCCGTCTCCGGGTGACCGTCCCAATGGAGGCCGACAGCGACTTCGCCACCCTGCGTGCCACGCCCGCGGGGCGGGCGATGGCCGACTCCATGCGCGCGCTGGACGCCCGCCGCGTGGACGGCGGCAGCGTGCCGGCCTTCCGCCTCTCCGAGCCCGACTTCATCCCCGAGGGCGTGGCGCGCGGCCGCCGCGGCGAGTTCTACGTGGGCAGCGTGCACCGGCGCAAGATCGTGCGCGTGGACCGCGCGGGGAAGGTGACGGAGTTCGCATCCGAGGGCCAGGACTCGCTGGGCGAGGTGCTGGGCATGGTCGCCGACACCACCGAGGGCAAGCTGTGGGTGTGCAGCAGCGAGGGCCCCGAGATGCTGGGCTTCGAGCCCGGGCGCGCGGGCCGCGCGGCGCTGCACGCCTTCATGCTGCGCACCGGCCGCTACGCCGGCCGGGTGCTGCCGCCCGACCCCGACTCCGCGCACAACTTCAACGACATCGCCCAGGCCCCCGACGGATCGCTGATGGTGTCGGATCCACTCCAGCGCTGCGTGTACCGGCTGGGGCCGGGCGGGCAGAAGCTGCACCTGCTGGTGCCGCCGGGGCCCATCGTCTCACCCCAGGGCCTGGCGGTTTCGCGCGACGGGCGCCGGCTGTACGTGTCCGACTACGCGCGCGGGCTGGTGGTGGTGGATCTGCCCACCCGCGAGGTGCGCCCGGTGGCCTGCCCCAACGACGTCACGCTCTACGGCATCGACGGACTGTCGCGCCACGGCGACGACCTGATCGCGGTGCAGAACGGCGTGCGCCCGGCGCGCGTGCTGCGGCTGAAGCTCGCCGCGGACCGCGACAGCGTGACGTCCGCGACAATTCTGGAAATGAACCACCCCGAGTTCCGCGAACCGACGCTCGGGGTGGTGGTGGAGAACGATTTCTACTACGTGGCCAACAGCCAGTGGCCGCTCTTCGACCCCGAAGGCCAGCTGCCACCCGCGGACCGGCTCAAGCCCCCGGTGGTGCTGCGCCTGCCGCTGAAATGACGCCCTCGCTCACCGCGCCCGGGAGTCCCGAGCCGTGACCCGCAAGCCCAGCCCGATCGTTCGCTGCGCCTGGCCCGGCTCCGACCCGCTCTACGTTGCCTACCACGACGAGGAGTGGGGCGTGCCCGAGCACGACGACCGCGCGCTGTTCGAGAAGCTGGTGCTCGACGGCTTCCAGGCGGGTCTCTCGTGGATCACCATCCTGCGCAAGCGCGAGAACTTCCGGAAGGCCTTCGACGGTTTCGAGCCGGAGCGGATCGCTCGCTGGAAGCCCGCGAAGCTGGAGCGGCTCATGCTGGATCCGGGCATCGTGCGCAACCGGCAGAAGATCGAGGCCACCGTGGCCAACGCGCGCGCCTGGCTCGAGATCCAGCGCGAGCCGGGCGGCTTCGACCGCCACCTGTGGAGCTTCACCGGTGGAAGAACGCTGCAGAACTCCCGGCGCTCGCTGCGCGACATCCCGGCGAAGACCCCGGAGTCGGAGGCCATGAGCCGGGACCTGGCGATGCGCGGCTTCCGCTTCGCCGGTCCCACCATCTGCTACGCGTTCATGCAGGCCGTGGGCATGGTCAACGACCACGTGACGGAGTGCTTCCGGCACCGGGAATTGCGCTGAGGCCCCGCCCGGGGTGGTGTATCATTCCCGCATGTCCAGGCCCGCCAAACCGCCCGCCCGTCCCGACTATTCCGCCCTCCCCGCGGTGGACGCGCTGTTGCGCGCCCTCGAGGGCGCGCAGCGACGGGAGCCCGGCGAGGGCACACCGCCCGCGGCCCCGGCCCACGCCCCGCGCTCGGTGCTCGTCGCCGCCGTGCGGGCCGAGCTGGCCGCCCGCCGCGCAAATCTGAAGCAGGGCGCGGCCTGTCCCGGCGAACAGGCCCTCCTCGACGGGATCCGCGCCCGGGTGGAGGCCGCCACGCGTCCCTCGCTGGTCCCCCTGATCAACGCCACCGGCATCCTGGTGCACACCAACCTCGGGCGCGTGCCGCTGGCCGGCGAGGCGCTGGCGGCGATCGGCGCCACCTCGTCCGGTTACAACAACCTCGAGTTCGACCTCGCGAAAGGCGCCCGCGGCTCCCGCCAGGCGCACGTGGAGGGACTGCTGCGCGAGCTCACCGGGGCCCCGGCGGCCCTGGCGGTCAACAACTGCGCCGCGGCGGTGCTGCTGGCCCTGGCGGCGCTCGCCCGGGGCAGGACGGTGCTGGTCTCGCGCGGGGAACTGGTGGAAATCGGCGGCTCGTTCCGGATGCCCGACATCATGGAGGCCAGCGGGGCCCGGCTGAAGGAGGTGGGCACCACCAACCGCACCCGCCTCGCGGACTACGCCCGGGCCATCGGCAAGGACACCGCGATGCTGCTCCAGGTGCACCGCTCCAACTTCGAGGTGCGGGGCTTCACCGAAGAGGTGGACCCGGCGGAGCTGGTGGCCCTGGGGAGGCGCAGGGGAATCCCGGTGGCGTGCGACCTGGGGAGCGGTCTGGCGGCGGACCCATCCCAGTTTGGGCTTGCGCCGGAACCTTCGTTGCGCCAATCTCTCCGCATCGGTTTCGATCTCTTATTTTGCAGCGGGGACAAGCTCTTGGGGGGGCCGCAGGCGGGCCTCGTCCTGGGGCGCCGGGCCTGGGTGGAGGCACTCCGAAGACACCCCCTGGCGCGGGCCGTCCGGTTGGACAAGCTCACCCTGGCGGCCCTGGAAGCCACGCTGCGCCTGTACCGCGATCCCGCGGAGGCCGCCCGCCGCATCCCGCTGCTCCGGATGCTGGGGGCCACGCTGGAGTCGCTGGAGCGCCGGGCCGGCAAGGTTGCCGCGGCGCTCGGACCGGTGCTTCCCGCGGACCTCGCGGCCGAGGTCCGCTCCGACCTCTGCCAGGTCGGAGGGGGAGCGTTGCCGTCGAGGCCGCTCGAGAGCCGCGTCGTGGCCGTCCGCGGTCCGGGACGTCGGCTTGCCCGCCTGGAGCAGCTCTTGCGCGCCGGCCGTCCGCCGGTTGTGGCGCGCGTCCAGGATGGAGCCCTGAAGATGGATCTTCGTACCCTTTCCCCGGATGAAGATCCGCACCTGATCGAGGCCTTCGGCCGCGCCGTCGCGCTGCTCTAGCGCGGGCGCGGCCGGAGGCAGCAACGCGGGCTGGCAGGGGAAGCCGGCCCGCCTCCAGGGGTAGAGCGTGTTCCTCGAGAAGCTGGAAGTGTTCGGGTTCAAGTCCTTCGGCGAGAAGCTGGAGGTCCGCTTCGCGCCGGGCATCACCGGGGTCATCGGCCCCAACGGCTGCGGCAAGACCAACATCTCCGACGCGCTGCGCTGGGTCCTGGGCGAGCAGAACATGCGCCACCTGCGCGGCGACGTGGCCGAGGACGTAATCTTCGGTGGCAGCTCCTCCCGCAAGCCCCTCGGCATGGCCGAGGCCACCCTCACCATCGCCAACGACCGCATGCTCCTGCCCACCGAGTTCACGCAGGTGCAGGTGGGACGGCGCATCTACCGTTCCGGCGAGAGCCACTACCTGCTCAACAAGCAGTCCGTGAGGCTCAAGGACGTCCGCAATCTCTTCTTCGACACCGGCATGGGCAGCAATGCCTATTCCGTGATCGAGCGCGAGATGGTGGACAACATCCTGGCCGAGGGCAGCGCGCAGCGGCGGTTCCTGTTCGAGGAGGCCGCCGGCATCACCAAGTACAAGGCGCGCAAGCGCGAGACGCTCAACAAGCTGGGCGCCACCGAGACCGACCTGGTGCGGGTCAACGACCTGGTCACCGAGATCGAGCGCCAGGTGGGCTCGCTGCGCTACCAGGCGGGCAAGGCCCGCCGCTGGCAGCGGCTGCACGAGGAGATCCGGGAGTTGGACCTGCGCCTCTCGGCGCACGCCCAGGCCGAGCGCGTGGCGCGCGTGGCGGAACTGGAAGGCGGGCTGGGCGCGGGCCGGGCGCAGTTGGAGGGCCAGGTCACCGCGCTGGCCTCGGCCGAGGCCGGGCTGGAGGCGCAGCGGCTGGCGGTGCTGGAGGCCGAGCGCGCCCACGGCGCGGCGCACGCCGAGCACGCGCGGCTGGCCGCCGAAGTGATGGAGTTGCGCGGGCGGATCTCGGTGGGCCAGGAGCGCGCCCGCGGGTTGCTGGCGCAGCTGGAGCAGGGCGAATCCGACCAGGCGCGGCTGGCCTCCCAGATGCGCCAGATGGAGGTGGACCACGCCCGGCTGTCCGGCGAGGAGTCCCAGCTGTCCGCCGACCTGGCCGGCCGCGAGGAGCACTTGCGCCGGGAAGAGGCCGCGCTGGCGGCGGCCGAGGACGCCCTGCGTGAGAAGCGCGCAGGCCTGGGTGAGCAGCGGCAGCGCTCGCTGGACCTGATGCAGCAGACGATGCACCGCCGCGCCGGCATGGAACAGCTGCGCGCCTACCTGGGACGCTGCGCGGAACAGCTGACCCGCGTGGCCGCCCAGGAGGCGGAGCTGGGCGGGCGGCTGAAGGACGTGGCGGAGCGCGAGGCCGCGGCCCGCGCCACGCTGGAGGCGCGCCAGGCCGAACTGGCCGGGGCCCGGCTGCAGGAGGCGGGGCTGGAGGCGCACGCCAGGGAACTGGCCGCCGGGCTCACGCGACTGCAGGAGAGCGAGCGCGACCTGCGCGAGCGGGCGGCCGGCGCCGCTTCGCGGCTCCGGACGCTGCAGGAGCTCAAGGCCAACTTCGAGGGTTTCGAGGCCGGGGTGCGTGCGCTGTTCCACGAGCGCGGCGTGGAAGGTCTGCAGGGAGTGGTGGTGGACGTGCTGGATGTGCCGCGCGACTGGGTGGACGCGCTCGAGGTGTTCCTGGGCCCGGTGCTGCAGGCCGTGGTGGTGGACGCCGACGAGGCCGCCTACCGCGGCCGCGAGCTGTTGCTCGAGGGCGAGCGCGGCCGGGCCACGTTCCTGCCCGTGTCCCGCCTGGACCGCCGCGCCCCCTCGGCGCTGCCCCAGGACATCGCCGGCGAGCCCGGCGTGGTGGGCCATGCGCCCGGCGTGGTGCGCGCCCGTCCCGGCTACGAGCCGCTGGCCGAGCTGCTCATGGGCCACGTGGTGCTGGTGGAGGACGCCGACACCGCGCGCCGTCTGAGCGCCCGGCACGCCGCCGAGTCGTGGGGCTTCCTCACGCGCTCCGGGGAATTCTGGGGTCCCAACCGGCTGCACCTGGGCGCGGGCGCGGGCGGCACGCAGATCCTGCACCGCGAGCACGAGATCCGCGACCTGGAGGAGGCATCCGGGGTGGCCGCCGCCGAGCTGGCGCGGGTGCGCGACGAGCGCGCCGGGGCCGAGGCGCAGGTGGCCGCCTGCCAGCTGGACCTGACCCGCGCGCGCGCCGCGCGCGCCGCAGCGGAGGAAGCCGCGCTGGAGGCCGAGCGCCGGCTCAACTCCGCGCTCACCGAATGCCGGCTCGCGGAGAGCGAGCGCGACAGCCGCGCCGCCGAGTCCGCGAAGCTGACGGCCGAGCGCGAGGCGGTCCAGGCCGAGCTTTCCGCCGCCGAGGCCGAGCTGGAGTCCTGCTCGCAGCGGGCCGAGGAGGCCGCCCGGGGAGCTACTGCGCGGGAGGCCGAACTGACCGCCCTGGAAGAGCGCCGCGAGGCTTGCCGCGTGGAGGCCGCCGCGGTCAAGCTGGAGTGGACCCGCGTCCACACCCGTCGCGGGGAGCTTGCGACCCGCCGGGAGGAGCTGGAGAAATCGCTCCGCGCCGCCCGCGAGTCGCTGGCCTCGCGCGGCGAGGAGGCCGCGTCCCGGCTGACGGAGCGCGCCGCGCTGCTGGTGGAGCTCCAGGAGCTGGAATTGCGGCACGCCGCGGGCGCGGCGGAGGCCCAGGGCCACGCGGAATCGCTGCACGCGCTGGAAAGCGCCCACCTGCACGCCCGCTCGGAGGAGGCGCTGGGCGCGGCGCAGGTGAAGGAGCTGCGGCACGCGGTGGAGGCCGGACGCGAGGGCACCCACGCCGCGGAACTGGAGCTGCACGACCTCCGGGGCCTGCTGGAGCAGGAGCTGGCGCGCCTCAAGGTGGAATACGAGCTCGAGGACCTGGGCGCGCTCGCGCACCAGGAGCCGCCCGCCGAGGGGGAGACGCCGGAGAAGCTGCAGGCCATGAAGCAGCGCATCCGCGCGCTGGGGCCGGTGAACCCGCTGGCCATGGATGCCTACGTGGAGCACAAGCAGCGCTTCGATTTCCTCACCGCGCAGCGCGACGACCTGGTGCAGGCGCGCGCGCAACTGCTGGAGGTGATCGAGAAGATCAACGCCACCGCCAGCGGGCTGTTCCAGCAGACCTTCGAAGCCGCGCGGGAGAAGTTCCGCGAAGTGTTCCAGACGGTGTTCGAGGGGGGCGAGGCGGACCTGATGCTGGAGGGCGAGGACCCGCTGGAGGCCAGGATCGAGATCGTGGCCCGTCCGAGGGGCAAGCGGCTGCAGAGCATCTCGCTGCTCTCCAGCGGCGAGCGCGCCCTGACGGCCATCTCGCTGCTGTTCGGGATCTACCTGGTGAAGCCCAGCCCCTTCTGCATCCTGGACGAGGTGGATGCGCCGCTGGACGACGCCAACATCGACCGGTTCATCAACCTGCTGACCCACTTCAGTCGCAACACGCAGTTCGTGGTCATCACGCACAACAAGCGCACCATGGAAGCGTGCGACGTGCTCTACGGCGTCACCATGCAGGAGCCCGGCTGCTCGCGGATCGTCTCGGTGAGCTTCGAGAAGGCCGCGGATCCCGGCAACGGCAACGGGGGCGGCAACGGCCGCGACGCCGGGACCGCCGAGCCGCCGGCCGTCCGGCAGGCCGACCCGGCCGCGCCCGAGGAGCCGGCGCTGACCTGATGGGTCTCTTCGACCGGATCCGGGCCGGGCTCAAGAAAACCCGCGATGCGCTGGGGGAGGGGCTCACCAACCTCATCCCCGGTCGCGTGCGGCTGGACCAGGCGCTGCTCGACGAGCTCGAGGAGCGCCTGATCGCGTCGGACGTGGGGCTGACCACCGCCGAGCGGCTGATCGCGGGAGTGAAGTCGCGCGCGAAGTCCCAGGACGAGGCCACCGGCGCGCAGGTCCGCGAGTGGCTGGCCCAGGACGTCGCCGCCATCCTCCGAGAAGCCGGCTCGGGCGGCCCGCTGGTGCCCGCGGACGCGCGGCCCGCCGTGGTGCTGGTGGTGGGCGTGAACGGGGTGGGCAAGACCACCACCATCGGCAAGGTCGCGCGGCGCTGCGTCACCGCGGGCCAGCGGGTGTTGCTGGTGGCCTGCGACACTTTCCGCGCCGCGGCCGCGGAGCAGCTCGAGATCTGGGCCACCCGGGCCGGCTGCGACATCCTGCGCCAGCGCGAGGGTGCCGACCCGGCTGCGGTGGCCTTCGACGGCCTCAAGGCCGCGGTGGCGCGCGACTACGACCTCGCCCTCTTCGACACCGCCGGCCGCCTGCACACCAAGGCGAACTTGATGATGGAGGTGGCCAAGATCCGCCGCGTGGTGGGCCGCGAGCTGCCGGGCGCGCCGCACGAGACGTGGCTGGTCCTGGACGCGGTCACCGGCCAGAACGGCCTGCAGCAGGCGCGCCAGTTCTACCAGGATGCGGGGGTGACCGGGCTCATCGTGACCAAGCTGGACGGCACCGCGCGCGGCGGCATCCTGGTGGCGATCGCCTCGGAGCTGAAGCTGCCGGTGAAGCTCGTGGGGGTGGGCGAGGGGGTGGAGGACCTGCTGGATTTCGACCCTGAAGCGTACGCGCGGGGGCTGTTCGGCGTGGGCGAGGAGGCCTAGGGTCCTAGGGTATTCCGACCGGCCGGCCGAAAGGCACGGTCTTGGCATCCGTGGGGAACTTGGACTTTCCGTCGAGGCCGTGCTTGAGCAGGATCACCTCGCGCAGCGTGACCGTGGGCAGCCCCGGCGGGTCGAAGGAGTCGGGCTGTCCGGCCGGGATCACGCCTTCCCGGGTCCGGATCTGGTGGGTCATGCGCACCAGGTGCGTGAGCGGAACGGCCTCGCACACGTAGCGGACCATCTCCTCGTGCTGTTCGTGGAGCCGCCGCCCGCCGCCGCCCTTGAGCGGGGTGACGGCCCGGAAATCTCGGGTGAGGCGGATCGGGGTGCAGCGGAACTTGCCGGCGACGGTGACCACGTCGGTGGTCGCCAGGGTGTCGGTCTTCTCCTGCAGATCAGTGTTGGCCCCGGGGACGGTCTGGGCGCCGGAGCTGAGCGGCACCATCTTGGGTATGGCGATCTCGCCGATGCTGGTGTCCATCTCGCTCCGGGTCAGGAGCCGGCGCAGGTACTCCGGCAGGCTGCGCAGCACCGAGGTCCCCCGGGCGCGCGAGATGGCCAGCGAGACCAGGCTCTTGGTGTAGGAGGGAATGCCGCCCTTCTCCTCGAACCAGGTCTCGATCCAGACGCAGGTGTCGGCGCTCAAGGTGTCGCGCCCGGCCATCAGGATGGTCTGCTCGGCCTCCTGCGACCTTCCGCCGGTCATCTCGCGGAACATGTAGCGCGTCCACTGGCCCACCCGGAGCTGCTCGGGATGGCTCCAGTTCACCTCCGCCGCGGCCACGGACGTGCGTGGCCCGCCCTGGGCCAGGGCGGTTCCGGGCAGCAGCGCGAAGGCGGCCACGAGCAGGACGGAAAGACGCGGGAAATTCTTCATAAGTTCAAAGGTCATAATAGCCTGCGGCGCCCCATGGTGTCAACGATCCCCCGGAGGACTCGGCCATGCCGAGCAACTGGCCCACCCGAGTGCGGGACCTGCCGAAGCCCGAGCGGCCGCGCGAGAAACTTCTCGAGCGCGGGGCCTCGGCGCTCTCGGACCTGGAACTCCTGATCCTGCTCCTGGGCACCGGGGTGCGCGGCCGGGGCTCCGCCGAGACCGCGGCCGAGCTGCTGCGCCCGGGGCTGCCGGCCCTGGGGGTGACCGGCGTGCGCGACCTGATGCGCGTGCCGGGAGTGAAGAGCGCCAAGGCGGCGCGGCTGCTGGCGGGCGTGGAGCTGGGCCGGCGCATGTTCGGCCGCGACGACCTGGATGCCCCGCCCACCGTGTCCGGGCCGGAGGACGTGGTGCGGCTGGTGCGGCACATCCGCCGGGCCCGCAAGGAGCACTTCGTGGCGCTGTTCCTCAACGCCCGCCACCAGGTGGTCAAGCAGGAGACCATCTCCATCGGCACGCTCAACGCCAGCCTGGTCCATCCCCGCGAGGTGTTCCAGCCGGCGGTGGGCGAATCGGCGGCGGCGGTGATCCTGGTGCACAACCATCCCTCGGGGGATCCCACGCCCTCCGAGGAGGATGTCCAGCTCACCGGCCGGCTGGTGCAGGCCGGGCGGATCATGGGCATCGAGGTGCTGGACCACGTGATCGTGTGTGCCCAGGCGTTCGTCAGCCTGAAGTCCCGGCAATGGTTCGACTGAGCGACCCCCCGGCGCCGGCCAGCGGCTCGCGCGCGCTGCTGGCGCCGGGGGCGGCCTTCCTCGCGGTGGTGCTGTTGTACGCGCGCACGCTGGGCTATCCCCTGGTGTGGGACGACGTCCAATTGGTGCCGCCGGATGCCGCGTGGAGCGGTGTGTCGGGGCTGTGGCGCGCGCTGACGTCCAGTTTCTGGGGCGCGTATGGCCGTGCTCAGGCGCAGGCTGACTTCTACCGGCCGGTGGCCTCGGTCAGCTTCTGGCTGGACCACGGGTTCTGGGCCGGGCGCGCGCTGGGCTTTCACCTCACCAACGTGCTGGCGGGAGCGGCCGGGGCGGCGCTGGTGGCCGTGCTGGCGCGCCGCCGCGGGGCGGGCATGGCGGGCGCCGCGCTGGCGGGGCTGTTGTTCGCGGCGCACCCGCTGCACGCCGAGAGCGTGCCCTTCGTCTCCGACCGCACCGACCTGCTGGCGCTCGACTTCCTCCTGCTGTTCCTGCTGCTGTGGCCCGCCCGCGGCGAACCCTGGCGCGCGGGACGCGCCGCCGCGGCCCTGCTGGCGCTGCTGCTCTCGCTCGGCGCGAAGGAGATGGCGCTGCTGGCGCCGCTGGCGGTGGCATGGGACGCCTGGCTGACGAGAGAGGGAGCGGGGAAGGGCGCGGCCGCGTCCGCCCGCGTCCCGGGCGTGCCGGCCCGCGCCCCGGCCGTGCCGGGTCGCACCCCGGCCACGCCGCACCCAATTCGGCTCGGGCACTACGCCTGGCTGCTCCTGCCCGTGGCGCTCTTCCTGTTCGCCCGCGCCGCGGTGATGGGTGGCCGCGGTGCGCTTCCCGAGGCCGCCACGCGCGCGGTAGCGGGAATCGGGCCGACCCTGCTGCTGTACGGACGCCTGCTGCTGTGGCCGTTCGGGGCGTCGGCCGAGTACCCGTACCCCCCCTCGCTGCAGCCGTGGGAAGTGGCGGCCGGTGCGGTGGCGGCGCTGGCGCTGGCGGCGCTGGCGGTCTGGCCGCGGGTCCCGCGCCAGGTGCGCTGGGCCGCGGGTCTGACCATCCTCTTCACTCTGCCCGGTGCGCTCCCGGGCCTTGCGGCCGCGCGATTCCTGTATTTCGCCACCGCCTTCCTGTGCCTGGCGCTCGCGGCCGTGCCGACGCGGCTGCCGCGGGCGGGTCCGGCGCTGCTGGCCGCGGTGGCGGCGGTGTTCGCGGTGGCCGTGTGGGCGCGAACGCCCGTGTGGAACAGCGCCGGCGCGTTGTTCGAGGACTGCGCGCGGCGCAGTCCGGGCTCGGCGCGGGCGTGGGTGAACCTGGGCGTGGCGCGGCTGTCGCAGGACCGGCTGGAGGAGGCGGAGTCGGCCCTGAAGCGGGCGCTGGCCTTGCAGCCGGACCACGACAAGGCGCTCAGCAACCTGGCGCTGGTGCTGCGGAGGCAGGGGCGGCTGGGGGAGGCGGAGGCGGCCGGGCGGCACGCGGTGCGCCTGGAGCCGGGCAATGCGGACGCGCGCTTCAACCTGGCGACGGTGCTGCAGGCCGCGGGCAGGCCCGCCGAGGCAGCCCAGGAGTTCGGGCGCGGGCTGGCCCTGCGCGACGATCCGCGCGCGCGGCTCGGGCGCGCGCTGGCGCTCTCGGAGGCGGGCGATCACGCCGCCGCGCTGGCGGCGTACGGCCACTACCTGCGCGCCTCCCCGGGAGACTCCTCGGATACCCGCGGCTCCATGGCCTGGGAGCTGTACCGCCTCGGACGTCTGGAGGAAGCCGAGGCGCAGGCGCGCGTCGCGTGCGCCACGCGGGACCCGTCGCCCATCAGCGTGTACAATCTCGGCCTGGTGCTCCTGGCGCGGGGCCGCGAGGCGCAGGCGCTGGAAGCCTACCGCCGTGGCGTGGAGCTGGACTCCGCCGGCGCCGGCTGGGCCTCCGCGGCGGGGGACATCGTGGATCTGCTGCGCTCGCGTTCCGGGCCGCCCGCCGCGCATGTGGCCCTGGGGCTCATCGCGGGCCGTGCGGGCCTGACGCAGGCGCAGGCGGCCGAAGGCCGGCGCTACTTGCGGGCAGCTCCCTCGGGCCCGTGGTCCGCCCGGGCCGCCGGCTGGGCCTCCCGGCTGGATCCCGCCCTGGCGGCGGGCGAGCGGGGTTCCGCTGGGCCGCCCGGCTCGCCGCGGGAGGACCTCCGCCGCCTGCTGTGGGGAGAGTAGGCGGCGCTCGGCTCTCGGCTCGCCGCCACGTCCGCTCCCGGCCCGGTGGGCGGGGCGGGGCCGGCTGCCGCCGGCATCCCAATTGCGCGATCGCATTCCCCATTCACGTTCCTCCCTCTCGCGACCGATAAAGCCGGAGTGGAATCCTGCCCGGGCCGCCGGCCCGGTCCCCGTTCAACCCGGAGAGGCAAGATCATGGTAGTCCGCCATCGTGCCCGGTTCCTGGCGGTCGTGGCGCTCGCGGTCCCGTTCGCGGGCTGCAGCCTCAAGGCTCCCCAGGCGCCGCATTGGAACGCCACGCTGCGGGTGCCGCTCGCAGAGAAGTCCCTGAGCGTGGCCGACCTCGCAGAACACAATTCCTCGTACCTGCAGATCGACTCCAGCGGCACCGCCGCGTTTCACTGGCAGAAGGATCTGGCGGACGTGACCGTGGGCAACTCGCTGAACCTGCCCGCGATCGGCGCCGACGCGCAGAGCGCGCTGGGCTCGTTCCAGGTCACGCCCACCCCGCCGCAGGCGATCCAGGTGGCGCTCTCCGACATCTGGCCGCAGGCGCTCGGTGTGAGCGGCCAGATGGCCCCCGTGCCCGCGCTGCAGTTCGCCCCGGTGCAGGCGGCGCAGTCGGAGGGCTTCGTGAGCGCGGAGGTGGCCTCGGGCACGCTCCTGGTGACGCTGCGCAACGGGCTGCCCGTACCCCTGAACTCCTCCACCCTGGTGCTGGCCAACGCCGGGGGCGGCTCGCTGGGCTCGCTTCCCATCCCGGCCGTGGCTCCGGGGGAAAGCGCCACCGTGGCACTGCCCCTCGACGGCAAGTCGCTGTCGTCCTCGTGGACCGGGACGTGGACCGGCAGCAGTCCGGGCAGCGCCTCGCCGGTGCAGGTGGACCCGGCCGCCACGGTGCGCGCGCGGTTCGCCTTCCAGGGCGCGCTCACGGTGAGCGCGGCCGTGGCCCCGCTGCCCGCGCAGGACTACTCCTTCAACTCGTCGGGCGCGCTGCCCGACACCGAGGCCCTGAGCGGGGCGGACTTCACCGCCGGCTCCCTGGACCTCGGGGTGGACAATCACTGGGGAGTGGGCGGCTCGCTGCGGATCACGCTGCCGGACCTCACCGGGGCGGACGGGCGTCCCCTGACGCGCACCGTGCCGGTCGAGGCCGCCCGAACCGTGCAGGTGTCCTTCCCGCTGGGCGGGGTGCGCTTCGCGGCCCCGGACCCGGCGCACCCCGCCGTGCGCGTGCAGGGCACGCTGGAGTCCGCGGGCACCGGCTCCCGCAATGTGACCTTGTCGTCGAGCGACGTGCTGGCGGTGCACGCGGCCCTCGCCGGCGCCACGCTGAGCCGCGCCGAGGGTGTGTTCGCGCCGTTTCGGGTGAACTTCAACCCGGTCTCGCACGCCATGGACCTGCCCGAGGGCCTCGGTCCGCTGGGCCTGGCGGACGCGGGCGCGACCATCACTCTGACCTCCACCGCCGGCGTGCCGGCGCGCGTGACGCTGAACGTGAGCGGCGCCGACGCCTCCGGCTCGCCCTGGGCCCTCACCGGCCCGGCGGGAGGGGCGATCACGCTGGATCTGCCGGCCGCCGTGGGCGGCGCGCCCGCCACCGCCACGCTGCGCCTGACCGGGGCCAACAGCAACCTCCCGGACTTCCTGGGGCGGCTGCCGCGTACCGTTTCGGTGACCGGCTTCGCCGACGCCGGTGATCGTGTCCACCCCAGCTCGGTGCGGTCCACCGACACCTTCCACGGCAGCTTCGAAGTGGGCTCGGCGCTGCTGGCCAGCTTCTCCGACAGCCGCGTGACCCTGTCCGCCGACTCCGTGAGCCTCTCGCAGGACACTCGCGACCAGGTCAAGGACCGGCTGGTTCGCGTGCGCCTGCACGCCACCGTGGTGAATGGCCTGCCCCTGGGCGCCGACGCCACGCTGTACCTCGCGGCCAGCAAGAGCGAGGCGGAAGATCCCACGGGCTCGACCGTGAGCCTGGCGGCCACGGTGGGGGCGGCCGGTGTGGACCCGGCCACCGGGGTGGTCCGTTCCCCCGCCACCAGCGAGGTGCTGCTGGAACTGAGCGGGGCGCAGCTGGACGTGCTCCAGGCCCGCCCGCTGTACGTGGGGGGACGGGTGCACCTGCCGGGCACCGGTTCGCAGAAGGTCCGCGTTCGGGCGCAGGACGCCGTGAGCGCGCGGGTGTGGCTCGAGGCCGAAGGGAAGGTGGTCCGATGAACTCCAGCTGGAAGAACCTCGCGGCGGCGTTCATCGCTGCGGCTGCCCTGGCGGCCACCCTGGTGTCGGCGCTGCCGCAGGCCTCTGCGGCGGACCCGCGCAGCTTCGCCATGGGCAGCACCGATGTCGTGACCGCGCGCGGCGCCGACGCCGTGGCGTGGAACCCGGCGCTGCTGGGCCTGCCCAGCGCGCCCTCCGTGTCGGTGCGGCTGTTCCAGGCCGGCGTGCGCGCGGACAACAACAGCTTCGACCTGGACCAGTATCGCCGCTTCAACGGCGCGGACTGGGGCGACCCCCAGAAATCCGAGATCCTGGGCAGCGTGCCCGTGGACGGCCTGCGGCTGCAGGCCGCGGCGCGCGCCGGGGCCGGGTTCTCGATCGGCAGGTTCGGGTTCTACGCCGACGGGCTGGGGGACGGCGATGGCCGTTTCGCCCGTGACGGCGTGGATTTCGCGCTGTACGGGAACTCGCTGGACCGCACCTACCAGGTGACCGGCACGGGAGGCACGGCATTCGCCTCCGCGCGCGCGGTGCTCGGTTTCGCCATGCCGCTCGCGCGCACCTCCGACGCGGCGTCGGCGGCCGGGATCCAGGTGGCCTACGAGCGGGGCATCCGCTGGGAGGACGGTTCCACGCTGGAGGGCACGTTCCGCGCGGCGACCGACACCGCGGAAGTGGCCGGGGAATTCCTGCTGCGCGAGGGCACCCGCGGGGATGGCTTCAGCCTGGGGCTCGGTTACGCGAAGGAAACCGCATCGGGCGGGCGGGTCAGCGTCGCCGTGCGCGACCTGTTCAACCGCACCCGCTGGACCGGGACGGACCGGCGCTTCCACCTTCGCGGCACGCACGGCATGAACAGTTCGGACAACATCGACTCCCTGTTCACCTCCTCCGAGGATCCCGCCGTGCCGGCCAGCTTCACCACGCGTCGCGCCGCGGTGGCCTCGCTGGGCGTGGAGCAGTTCCGCGGGCCGCTGAACCTGGCGCTGGTGGTGGAGAAGGGCCTGGGCGAGAGCCCCGGCGTGTCGAAGCAATTCCGGGGCGCCCTGGGTGCGGAGTGGCACGGCTTCGGGCCGGTGGCCTTGCGCGGCGGGATCTCCAGTGGGGGCGGCAAGGGCACGTGGTATTCCGGCGGGCTCGGGGTGCACGCGGGGCCCTGGAAGCTGGACCTGGCGGTGGCCTCGCGCGGGCTCAGCTACGGTTCGCGCGGCGTCGGGGTCGCGGTGGGCAGTTCGATCGAGATGTAGGCGGGGGCGGGCTTACTTCTTCGCGCCTGCCGGGGCCTGCGCGGTGCTGGCCGGCTCGCGGTTGTCGGCGCCCAGCGCGGCCTTGAGCAGCACCGCGGCCTCGGCCCGGGTCAGCGGGTGCTCGAAATCGGTGGCGGGCCTGCCGGTGGCGCGCTCGAGGCTCTTCACCAGGATGCGACGGTTGCGCTGGTCGGCGCCGGCGGAGGCCTGCGCGGGCAGCAGCGCGTCCTGCAGGTACGAGATCGCCGACGCCAGCGACACCGGCCCGTCGCCGGGGTGCGCGGGGAGGTGCGGGGCGTCGGAGCCGAAGGCCCGGGAGAGCATGTCCGCGAATTCTCCCAGCGTCACCGGCTGTTCCGGCACGAACGAAGGGCCCGCGCTGAGCACCCCCATGCGGACCAGCGGCATGGCGTAGGGATAGGCCCAGTGATTCTCGGGCAGGTCCGGGAAGCGCACCAGGTGCGTGGCCAGGAAGCCCAGGGGATTCATGAAGCCCACGTGCTGCCAGCCCTCCGGCAGCAGGTCGAGCGCGTTCCAGTTGAGATACTTGCGCATCTCGAGGTGCAGGTGCGGGCCCTCGGAGCGGCCGGTGGATCCCACCTCGGCGATGGGCTGTCCCGCGGTGACGCGGTCGCCCGGCCGCACGCGGATGCTCCGGTCCTTGAGGTGCGCGAGCAGCGAGTAGACCACCTCCCCGCCGGGCAGCTTGTGCGCCAGCACGATCATGTTGCCCCACCCGGTGTGGCGCGGATCGCCCTTGCTGCGATCGGACACCAACGCCACGATGCCGTCGGCGATGGAGCGCACCACCGAACCGGACTGGCGGTTCGAGAGGTCCACCCCCATGTGGCGCCCGCCACGGCGCACTCCCGGAATGAAGCCCTGCACCACCCGGAAGCCCGGATTGCCCTTTTCGTCGGGTTCCTGGTAGGAGTCTTCGTCCCCCACCGGCCAGACGAAGCCGTAGGCGGTCGGGATTTCCGAAGGCGGCACGGGCGGTCCGAAGGGCATGGCCACGTCCACCGGCAGCGGCGGTCCCGCATACCTCTGCTCCGGCTCGTCTGCCGGCGTGGGCGGACCCGCGAGCGCCTCTCCGACCCCGACCGTGGGCCAGATCATGGGTGTGAGCTGCCCCGGCAACAGGTGGCTGGTGTCCACCAGCTCGTCCGCCGTGGGGCCGATGGGATCCGGCACGGAGGCCGGCAGCGGCGGGCCGAAGTAGCGGAAATCGGAAGCCAGCGGGCCGTAGTAGCGGAAGTCGTGGAACAGGGGGCCGTGCAACCCCTCGGGCGCGGGCAGACGATGCGTCGCGATTCGCGCGCCCGAATCCACCACGTCCGGGGCCGCGTGGGCAGGCCGGGGCGCGGGGGTCAGGGCGAACAACAGGGTCGCGGCGAACAGGGTTTTGAGCAAACCGATGGACCTCCCTGTGTTTCCGGTCATGCACGAAGAGCGATGCGAGGTGGCCGCGGTGGGGGAGCTGCGGCCGGCTGCTGGGGGTGGAGGCAGAATAGGGGCCCCGGGGGGAAGCCGTCAACCTCGGAAGCGCGCCTCACCTGCCCGCGCCCCGGGCGCGCTCCCCTCGGGGCCTGCCGCGCGGCTCCGGCGGACCCCAAGTAGCTGCTGTAATTAGCGTTGCACCCGGGCTCCGGAGGGCGTACCGTACCCGGCATGAGATCCTCGCGCGCGGGGGCCGCGGCGGGCTGGCTGGCCCTGCTGGCAGCGGCGCTGTTTCACGTGGCCATGCTGGAGTCGCTGGGCTCCGGCCGGCTCGACTTCCTGTACAACGACGCCACCCACCGCAAGGGCCAGGCGGTGGACTTCTTCACCGTCTACTGGGGCTCCCTGCAAGGACTTCACGGCGGGAGCCTGTACGCCTACGACCTGCCGCACGGGGCCGCCGCCAAGGAACCGCCCTACGCCTACAGCAACTTCCGCTACTTCCCGGGCTTCGCCTTCACTATCGGCCGACTCCTGACGCTCCTCCAGCCCTGGCCGGCCTACTGGGCCTGGGTGGCCCTCACCGAACTCCTGTGCCTGCTGGGCTCCCTGTGGGCCTGGCGACTCGCGGGACGATGGGGTGCCACCGGGGGATGGCGACTGGCAGTGCCCGCCCTGTGGCTGGGCTTCGCGTCCTTCTATCTGGAGCTCTACCTGGGCCAGTTCACTCTCGTCCTGGCGGTGGGAGTGCTGGGACTGATCGGCCTGGCGGCTTCGGGCAACGGGGCCGGCCTGGCGCGGTTCTGGATCCTCTCGCTGCTCTGGAAGTTCGCCACCGTGCTGTACGTGCCGGTGTTCCACCGCCAGCGCGCGTGGCGCACGCTGGCCGTTGCCGCCGCCGCCGTCGCGCTGTTCACGTTGCCCTACTTCCTCTCGCACCCCGCGGACCTGCCGCGCTTCGCGCGCTACTTCGTGATGGGACTGGGGGCGAAGACGCACGCGGGCAACCACGGGCTGCAGGCGCTGGTCAGCGTCGCCGCCGAGGCCGCCTGGCCGGCGGCGTGGTCGGTGACCGTGGGCGGCCTGGCGGTGCCCCTGTGGCGCGGGGTGGTGCTGGCGCTCACCCTGGCGCTGGTGGCGCTGGCGTGGCGGCGCACGCTGCGCGGGCGGCACGACGTACCGCTCATGCTGTGCCTGTGGACCTCGATGTACTTCGCGGTGTCGCGCGACGTGTGGGAGCACCACGCTCTGCTGCTCCTGCCGGTGCTCACCTGGATGCTCTCGCGCCTGCCGCATCGGCGGGCGGGGGTGCTGCTGGCCGGCGTGCTGCTGGCGCTGCCCTCGCCGCTGGTCTTCTTCGACGTGCCGGGGCTGGCCCCGGAGGCCGATCCGGAGCCCCTGTGGGGGCTGGGCACGCGGGTCCTCTACCACGCGACGCGGGCCCTGCCCGCGGCGTGGCTGCTGTGGATCGGCTACCGCGAGATGGGTGCGGGGGAGGCCGAGGCGCCCGGGCCGTAGAGGCGGCGGAGCTGGCCCCAGGTGGAGACGCGGGCGGCGGTGCGGCAGGGGGGACATTCCACGGGAAAGGCCCCCACGAACGAGATCCCGCAACCCGCCGCCGCCATCGGGGAGTTCTCGCACAGCCGGAAGTCGAGCTGCTCCGGGACGCAGAACAGCGGGTTGATGCTCAGGTTGCTCGCCGGGGCGCAGCCGGGGGCCCAGTCGGCGGGGGTGTTCTTCCACACGTCGTTGCACCGCGCGTCCACGCTGGAGCGCAGGTCCAGGCAGTTCATCCCGTAGCCACCCTGGCCCAGGGCCACGATGTTGTAGAGCACGGTGGCCCGCACGGCGTCGTTGAAGGCCAGCCCCGAGCCCGCCGTGGTGGCCACGTTCGCGTACAGCGTGTTGTTGATCACCTGGACCTGGCTGCACACCAGGCCCGCGGACGCGGGACTCGCCGCGGTGAGCGCCGCGGGCAGCGGCCGGCCCGAGGGGCCCGCGCACCCCAGGTACATGGCGCCCCCCCGCGCGGCGTGATTGGAGTGGAACACGTCGTAATCGAAGGCCAGCGAGCAGCCCGCCCCGCAGTAGATCCCGCCGCCGTCGCCCGCCGCCGCGTTGCCCTGCACCGTCACGTTGAGCAGGTTGGCGGCGGAGTTCAGGAAGTAGGCTCCCGCCCCCTCGCCGTCGCTGGTGTTGGCGGCGATCTGGCCCAGGTACACCGCGCACGAGGACCCATTCAGCGCCAGCAGGCCGCCGCCGGCCCCGGTGGCCGCGTTGCCGTGGAGCTCGCAGGTGTCCAGCCGCGCCGCCGCGCGGTTGGTGGCCAGGCCGGCGCCGAACTCGGCATGGTTGCCGTCGAGCAGGCAGGCGCGCAGCGAAGGCGCGCCCAGCTCGAAGTAGGCGCCGCCTCCCACCTGGGCCGTGCAGGCTGTGATGCGCACGCGGGAAAGGACCGGAGAGGAGCGCAAACCGTGGATCCCGCCCCCGTAGCTGGTCCCCGAGCTGCTCACGCCCGTGCCCCCGGTCAGGGTCAGGTCTTGAAGCACCGTGGCGCCGTTGGCATCCGTGAGGCGGATCACGGCACCGCGGCCCTGCGCATCCAGGATCACGGAGCCCGCGCCACCCTGGCCGGCCAGGGTCACCCCGGTGCGCATCTCGGCCGAGCATGGCCACGTGCCGGGGGAGACCAGGACCGTGTCGCCGGCCTGAGCCATGACCAGGGCGGTGTCCACGCTGGGAAAGGTGGCGGGCACGCGGATCAGGGCCGCGCGGGCGGGTGGGGCCGGCAGCAACGCGGCCCACAGCAGGGCCGCGGCCAGGGTGCTCCCCGCCACGCGGGGACTAGCGGACCAGCAGCAGCTTGCGGGTTTCGACACGGCCGCTCCCCAGGTCCAGGCGATAGAAGTAGACCCCCGAGGGCGCGCGCCGTCCGTCTTCGAGCCGGCCATCCCAGGTCGCTTCGTAACTGCCCGGATCGCGGGGCCCATCCAGCAGGATGCGCACCCGCCGGCCGGTCACGTCCAGGATGGCCAGGCTCACGCGGCCCGCCGCAGCCGCAGGTGCGGGCACCCCGGCTCCACGCGCGGCCGACCCGCCGGCGGGCAGGACTGCGCCGGATTCAGGCACGCGGAACGGGATCACCGCGTGGGGGTTCATGGGGTTGGGCCGGCTCTGCCCCAGGTGCGAGGGCGAGGATGGCAGCGGCACGATCTGGGGCGGCCGGCCCACCGGGACCGTGCCCAGCCGGGTCCGCACGTGCACGCGCCCGTTCTGCAGCCACACCACCGCCATGCCGCCGGAGGCGCCGCGCACCGCGCCGGGCGAAGATGCTCCACCCGAGTCCGGGCCCGCGAGCACGTGCTCGCCGGCGTCCCAGGCCGACTCCAGGCCGATGTCGCGGTACATCACGCGCATCCCGTCTCCCGGGTCGCTGTCCCAAACGAAGGTCAGTCGCTTGCTGGCGGCATCACTCACCATGGAGAACGGCCAGGCCGAGCCCAGGGAGGTTCCGGTGGGCCCCTTGGGCGACTCCCAGATCGCGGAGTTGAGCCGCCGGTACATGATCACGTCCTTGCCGCCGCCGGCATCGCGCCAGGCCACCACCACGCAGTCGCTGTCCAGCGCCGCGATGCAGGGCTGGCGCACCAGCCGGCCCAACGCCAGGGGCCCGTTGGGCCGCGACCAGGCCACGTCGCCATACGGCCGGGAGGTGTGGTAGAGACCGACATTCACGCCGCTCTTGAGCAGGTACGCGAGGTGGAGCCCGTCGCGGGCGTCGGCCACCACCGCGGGCTGGCTGGTGACGGAGTCTTCGGGGAGCACGAACGGGGAGAGATTCCAGCCCACGGGGTTGCTCCAGGTCATCAACAGCACGCGCTCCGGCACCGTGGCCATTCGTTCCGCCCAGGCGCACGCCACCAGCCCGCGCGAATCCCCCGTCAGCGACGGGACGGACGAGATGGTGACCCCGTCCCGCAGCACCTGCTGCGGTTCCCAGGTGCCCCCGGCGGACCGATGGCGCGCGACCAGCTGCGAGCGCCCGCCCGAATACTGCGTCCATGCCGCCATCAGGCCGCCGTCCGCGTCCGTGGCGACCGAGAACGTGTAGGCTCCCTCGGACTGGTCCAGCTGCGTGGGCGCGGCCTCCCAGCGCATCCCCAGCGGGCGGGTCAGGCAATACACGTGGAACGTCCCCTGCGAGTCGTCCGCCCAGAGCAGGTGCAGCGATCCGGAACCGTCGGTGACCGCGGTGTAGCCCGCCCCACCCGAGAGCGCCAGGGTTCCCGCCGGACCGCGCACCGTTCCCGCTGGCTGCCAGCGGTCGGGAGTGAACGCCAGGTACGCCTCCACCGAGCGGTCGGAGTTCAGCCGCACACCGCGCACCGCCACGTTGGGGTTGGCGCCGCGGTTGTCCCGCGAGACCGGCACGCTGGCGTCGTCCAGGGCGGTGTTTCGCGAGTAGCCGGGGTAGACGTCGCCGGCGTCACCGCGGTTCACGCCGAGGTACAGGTCGCCGAGCCCGTCGGCTTCCATGACCCGCACGCCGAACGTGGGATAGGACTGCACCGAGTTCGTGGGCAGGCCGGCGGCCACCAGGGCGTCATCCACGTGCCACACCAGCAGCCCTCCGCCGGGAAGGTAGCGGTCCCAGCCCAGCGGGTGGCGGTTCTCCAGCAGGTAGTATTCGTTCTGGGGCCGGCCGTCGCTCCACAGCTTGAGCGAGGCGGGCGTGGTCTCGGTGGGCTCGATCCGCACCGGCCCCTCGGCGCTCACGTTCGAGGGCGGCAGCCAGCCCAGCCACGCGCGCGTCCAAGCGCCCGGCTGCGAGGGACACTCGGGGTGGTGACCATCGCCCCCGTGCGCGCCGCCGGCCATGAGGTCCCAGTTGCCCACGCCCGGGTAGGGCGGGCCCACGGTGCTGTACAGGTCGGGCAGACCCAGGGTGTGCCCGTACTCATGGCAGTAGGTGCCGATCTCGGTGAATTCCCCGGGGCGCACGCTGCTCATCTCGGGCAGGACGATGTAGCGGTTGACCTGCAGGAACTGTCCCGGGTGACCGGGCCACGGCGTGTGCGTCATGTACGGCGGCAGCCCCCACGCGGAGAGCGAGCTCTGGTGCGACCAGATATTGGTGCCGTCCGACATGTTGTATTCCCCACCCTGGCCGCTGTGCACGATCCACAGGGCGTCCACGTAGCCGTCGCCGTTCACGTCATAGGGCGAAAAGTCTACCCCCAGGCTGTCCAGGGCCTGGACCATTTCGGTCACCAGCGTGGTCGCGTTGTGGGTCGTGGGGGAGAGGCCGCCGAGGCCGAAGTGGTACGCCGCGTAGTAGTTCTTGGGGTAGCGGGCCCGGATCCAGGGGTGCACCGCGCCGGTCACATCGAGCTGGTTCAGCGAGACGTCGCGGTAATAGTCGCGGAGCGAGCCGGTGCCCGGCCCGCTGGAGCGCAACTCGAACAGCAGCCAGCGCAGGCTGTCCGAGGAGTACACCGACGGCTGGTCGGCGAAGTCCGTGGGCACCACCAGGGCGCGGCGCGCGGTGTCCGCCGACGCGGCGGGCGCGAACGGGCGCCGCGGGAGCGTGGCCAAGGGGGCCCCGCCCGGGTCCGGGTGGGGCGCAAACACGCCCTCGGCGGCGCGGAGCCGCACGATTTCAGGGAAGCCGTCGCGCACCGGAGGGGTGAGAGCGTAGACGGGACTCGAGAGGACCCAGAGGGCCAGTCCCAGGGCCCCCGCGAGGCCGGAGCGCGCGAACGCATTCATCGCAGCCTGCCAGGGGTAGGGTTCGGTCACTGCCGAGGGGTAGGGCACGGGGCCGGGATCCTCACCCGACCGTAGCCTAATGGTAGGACGCGAAGGCCCCGGCGTCAATGCGCGAAGCCGCCGTCGCGTCGGCTCCGGGATCGTGGCCGGCTCGAAGGCCGAGCGGGAATGTCCGCCGCGGATTCGGTCGGCCGGGCGCGCTTTCGGCGCGCCATCCGGCGCGCCGGTGTGCTAGCCTCGACGGGATGCGACGCTCTCTGACCCTGCTGTGGCTCCTCGCGCTCCCGATTGCGATCCCGCCCTCCGCGGCCCGGGCGCAGATGCCGGCCATGGACCGCCGGCCCGCGTTTACCACCAGCTGTGCCAGCTTCCGCGACACCTCGGGCGCCCCGCTGGTGGAGGTGGCCCTGGAGATCGGCGCCTCGGAGCTCTCGTTCATTCGGGAGGGCGGAGGCTTCCGCGCAGAGGTGGACATCGCCGTCAGCCTGTACGACTCGCGCGACGAGCTGCGCGGAGGCGACGTGTGGCGCCGCGCGGTCTCCTTGGACCACTATGGCCAGCTGAACCGCCGGGAGCCGGTGATACGGGAGCGGCGTCGCTTCCCGGTTCCGCCCGGCCGCTACCGCGTGCGCGTGGAGGTGCGCGACCTCAACGCCGACGCCTCCAATGCCACCGAGTTGGAGACCACCGTGGAAGGCCCGGGCCCGAGATCGGGCGGGCGCGGGCCCTCGCTGCGGCTGGGCGACATCCAGCTGGGCGCCCTGGCGGATTCCCTGGGCCCGCCGCGGCGCGATTCGATCCGTCCCTCGGTCTCCCTGGTGTTCGGCAACCCTCTGCCGCGGCTGGCCTGCTTTGGCGAAGCCTACGTGCAGGGCCCCGGTCCGGACACCGTGGAGCTGCGCCTGCGCATCTTTGACGAGAGCGGCGCCGAGCTGGCCGACGCCCCCGGAGTGGCGCGCGTGAAGGACGGCGTTGCGGCCTACCTGCTGCGCCCCCCCGTGGATCGCCTGGGAGTGGGTGGCTACCTTCTGGAGGTCCAGGCACGCTGGGGCGGGGAAAAGGAGCGCCGCCAGTTGCGCTTCGAGATGGACGAGACCCGGATCGTGTTCGACGAACACTTCTCCGAGGTCATCGAGATGCTGGCTCTGGTGGCGCGAAGCGACGAGCTGGACTCTCTGCGGGACTGCCCCGCCCCCGAGCGCCAGGCGCGGTGGAACCGCTTCTGGGACCGCCACAATCCAGACCCGGGCGGCAAGGGCAACCCCGCGGAGCGGGAGTTCTTCCGCCGCGTGCGGTACGCCACCCAGCACTTCTCCGGGAAGGGGCTGGGGCCGGGCTGGCGCACCGACATGGGCAGGATCTACATCAAGTACGGCCCGCCCGACCAGATGGAGCAGCGCCCACGCACCGCCACCGAGTCGGCCGTGGAGATCTGGTACTACAACGAGCCCACCCGCATGACTTTCTTCTTCGTGGATCGCACCGGCTTCGGCCGCTTCGAGCTGGTCGACCAGCGGGGCGGATGATGCCCGCCCGGGGTGGCCGTCTCCCCGCACGCCCTGCGCGCCCGGCGGCCCGGCGGCTCCCCGCCGCGCCGGGACACGCGCTGGTGGACGTGGCCATGGCACCCATCCACCGCGAGGCCGACCCCTGCTCGGAACGCGTCAGCGATGCCGCCCTGGGCACTCCCGTGCGCCTGCTGTCCACCGGCCCCGACTGGTGCCGGCTCCGGACCCCCGACGGCTACGAGGGATATGCGCGCACCCCCGGCCTGCGGCCCTGTGCGGCGGCGCGCGCGCGGGCCTTCGCGGGCGGGATGGTGGTCCAGGCGGTCAGCTCCGAGTTACGCTTCGCGGTCCCGGGAAGGCCGGGGCTGCACCTGCCCGCGGGGGCGCGCGTGGTCCGCGTGCGCACCGCGGCGCGGCGCACCCTGGTGGAGCTGCCCGACGGATCGCGGGGTCATCTGCCCTCCGGGGCGCTGGCCCGGCCGGGGCGCTTCTCGCGCCGCTCCCTTGTTGAGAATGCGCTGCGTTTCACGGGCGTGCCCTACGTGTGGGGCGGGCGAACCGGGTGGGGGCTGGACTGCTCAGGTCTCGTCCAGCTTGCCGCGGAATTGGCCGGCACGGCGCTGCCCCGCGACGCGCGGGACCAGGTGCGCCGCGGAAGCGCCGTGGGTTTGAGCCGCGCGCAGGCGCTCAGGGCGGGAGATCTGCTTTTCTTCGGCAAGAGCGATTCGAGTATCACTCACGTTGCGATATATCTCGGTGCGGCGAAATACGTTCATGCCTTCGGCCAGGTGCGCGTGAATTCCCTGCGCCCCCAGGACGTCGACTACCTGGATGAACTCCCCGGGTACTTCCGGTGCGCCCGACGTCTTCCCGAAAGTCCCTCCGGCGGCGCCGCCCGCTAACTCCTCTTGACAAGTTCGCGGTTGGCTCACACCATGCTATGCCAGTAATGTTTCGCGGCGCGTGAGCGCCGGTGTACCCATATGTGAACAGGAGGTACGTTCGGGAAGACTTCCTTCGAACGCAAGATAAGCAGTCTCCGGGTTGAAATGGAATTCGACTTGAGGAGTAGGCTTCATCCCGCCGCTTTCCGCGAGGGGCGGGACCGGTTCTTCTGCCGCGGTGGACCGAGTAGCCTGGAAAGGAGTTCAACCGATGGAACGAGCCAGCGGACTCAAAGGCGCCTTGCTTGCCTTGATGGGCGTCTTTTTTGTTGCCGCGCCGCTATGGGCTGGGACGACGGGCAAGATGGAGGGCGTCGTCACCGACGCCAAGACCGGCAAGCCCGTCCCCTTCGCCAATGTCACCATTCCTGCCCTGCAGCGGGGAGCCCAGTCGGATGAGCGGGGGGCCTACTTCCTCCTCAACATCCCCGCGGGGCGATACACGGTGAAGATCGGCATCATCGGCTACGAGGGTGTTTCCCGTCCCGATGTCACGATCGTGCCCGACTTCTCCACCCAGCTGAACGCACAGCTCAACCCCACCACCGCCACCACCCTGAAGGAATCGATCGTCACCGGGGAGCGGCCGCTGATCCAGCGGGACGCCACCGGCTCGACGCGCGTGATCACCGGCGAGGAGATCCAGGCCATGCCCACGCGCGGCTACCGCGACGCGGTGGCCCAGCAGGCAGGCGTGGTGACCCAGGGCCGGTACGCCAACGACATCGAGGCCTCCAACGCGCCGTCGCTGTACCTGCGCGGCGGCCGCTCCAACTCGGTGGCCTACTTCGTGGATGGCTTCTCCACCCAGGACCCGCTGACCGGCAGCTCCACCACCGCCATCAACCAGAACGCGGTGCTCGAGGTGGCCACCATCGTGGGCGGTTTCAACGCCGAGTATGGCCGCGTGTCCTCCGGCATCGTGAACGTGATCACCAAGGAGGGCGGCAAGAGCTTCGCGGGCAACGTGGAGTTCCTGACCGACTACGGCACCAACAAGTGGACCGGGGCCCGCAGCTACGGCAACCTGGTGTACAACGGGCAGTTCTCCGGCCCGGTGATCCCGGGCAGCGAGAAGCTGACGTTCTTCCTGGCGGCCGAGGTGCGCAACAACCGCGACCGCGCGCCGCGCCCGAACATGGTCTCGCCGGACGGCGAGGTGCTGCACGCGGGCATCCTGCCCAACAACTTCCTGACCGGCTGGACCTGGCAGGGCAAGCTGGCCTGGCGTCCGGACGCGATGACCAACGTGAAGGTCTCGGTCCTGGGAAGTCGCGACGACTGGCGGCGCTACCAGAATGAATACCGCTTCAACACCGCGCACATGCCGAGGTATCACGACTTCAACAACACCGCCTCGATCACGCTCAACCGCACGCTGAACACCACCAGCTACCTCACGGCGGCGATCTCGACCAGCGGCAACGAGCGCATCCGCGGCGACGGCGTGTACTTCAACGACGTGCTTCGCTACAGCGAAGGGCTGCGCGGAAACACCTCCAACCCGCTGTTCGCGTACAACGACGACTTCTTCGCCGCGGGTCACGTGGACGACGATTTCTTCCACCGCAAGGGCACCTACGTGGAGGGCAAGCTGGACTACACCAACCAGCTCACCCGCCACCACACGCTGAAGGTGGGTGGCGACGTCCAGCGCCACTCGCTGCGCTACTACCGCCACCTGTACCCCACCGTGATGGGCCGGCTGGACTACCAGAACGACGACGTCGTGTACTACGGGTTCGACCCGTTCGGCCGCGAGACCGACGACGAGTACCTGGATGACCTGCGCGATTCGCTGGGCGTGCTGGTGAAGGCCAGCAACAACAAGATCGACAACCGGGACAACCTGGCCAAGCACCCGCTGCTGGCCGCGGTGTACCTGCAGGACAAGGTGGAGTACGAGGGGCTGATCGCCAACCTGGGGATCCGCTGGGACTACCTGGCGCCCCGCACCAAGCGGCTGGCCGACCCGGCCCACCCGCTGGACTCGCTGGTGGTCGACGGCCAGGGCAACGAGACCTGGATCCCGACCGGCAACGCCGTGCTCGTGGACGCCAAGGCCTCCACCAAGTTCAGCCCCCGGCTGGGCGTGAGCTTCCCGGTGTCCGACAAGACGGACTTCCGGTTCAACTACGGCCTGTTCTACCAGCTGCCGAACCTCCAGGACCTGTACACCAACTACCGCTACCTCACCTACAAGGTGAACACCGGCGGGTACTTCTACCCGTTCGGCAACCCCAACCTGGAGCCCGAGCGCACCACCCAGATGGAGGTGGGCGTGGCGCAGCAGCTGGGCAAGGCCAGCGCCCTGGACGTGGCGCTGTGGTACAAGGACATCCAGGGGATGGAGCAGGTGAAGCAGCAGGCCGCCGCGCCCAACTCCTATTCCTCGTACCGCAACACCGACTTCGGAACCCTGCGGGGAATCGACGTGGGCTACACGTTGCGGCGCTCGGAGAAGGTGTCCGGCAGCTTCAATTACACGATCGCGTGGGCGCGCGGCACCGGGTCGAACCCGCAGTCGCAGCGCAACATCGCCTGGCAGGGCACCGAGGAGCCCAAGGTGGTGGCGGCGCTGGACTTCGACGTGCGGCACAAGATGACCGCCAACATCGACTTCCACACCGACGAGTCGCGGGAGGGCGCGGGATACCGCAACCTGTGGGCCGACGCGGGCGTGAACCTGCTGTTCAACGCCCAGAGCGGCACCCCGTACACGCCGGTGAAGATCTACGACGAAGTGACGCAGCTCTCCGTCGCCAACAACGTGGTCGGGGACCTGAACTCGCGCTACAAGCCCTGGAACGTGACGCTGGACCTCAAGGCGCACAAGACCGTGAAGCTGCGCCAGGGGATGAGCCTCGAGCTTCAGCTCTACGTGTACAACCTGCTGAACCGGTACAACCCGAACAGCGTGTACCTGGGGACCGGCGATCCCTACGTCACCGGGTTCCTGAACCTGGAATCGGGCCAGCAGCTGGGCCCGGACGACCGCAAGATCTACGAGATCGCGCAGCGGAACCCGCTCAACTTCGACAACCCCAGGATGGTCCGCTTCGGCGCGGTGCTGGGCTTCTAGGCCAGCCGCGACGGAACCGGTTGGAGCGTAGACGCGCCGGTCCCCCGGGATCCTGAAGGGATCCAGGAGACCGGCCTCGAGCAGGGCGACACGACGTCGCAGTCATCGAAGGAGAGAGCCATGAACCGAGGAAGGTTCGGAGCGGGGTGGGCCGCGGCGATGGCCGCCGCTTTCCTGCTTTCGGCCCCGGCGCATGCCATCATCGACAACACGCAGCGGATCGACGCGAACAGCATCAGCTGCTTCGTGACCAACCACAACTCGTACGCCTACGACCTCATCCACGGCGTGTCGGGCCTGGAGTGGCCCAAGGGCAGCGGCAAGACCGCCGTGTACGCGGCGGGGCTGTGGGTCGGTGCGAAGATCGGCACCTCCGAGACGCCGGTCATCAAGGTGGGCGAGTACTCCACGCAGTGGGGCCCGGGCCCGATGGTGAACGACACGTCGGCCACCGACAACGCCACCTTCAAGACCTACAAGATCAGCCGGGGTGACACCCGGGAGAGCAACCCGGACTACCTGAACTGGCCCTCCAGCCTGGGGGCGCCGCTGGACTCGCTGGGCAACCCGGCGGTGCTGGGAGACCAGACGCTGTGGTCGGTGTTCAACGACCGCTCGCGCCTGTCGGCCACCAACCGCGCCGGCACCGCGGGAATCGGGGACTCGTCCTCGCTGGGCCTGGAGATCCAGCAGACGGTGTTCGCGTTCTCGCGCAAGGGATCGCTCAACAACGTGATCTTCATCAAGTGGAAGCTCATCAACAAGGGCGGCAACCAGCTTCGCGACGCCTACGTCTCGATGTGGTCCGACCCCGACCTGGGTGACGCCAACGACGACGTGGTGGGCTGCGACACCTCGCTCTCCGTCGGGTTCTGCTACAACGGCAGCAACAACGACGCGAACTACGGGGTCGGGCCGCCCGCGGTGGGCTACGACTTCTTCCAGGGCCCGCTGGACAAGACCACCGGGAACCGGCTGCCGATGACTTCCTTCAATCACTACGTCAACGGCACCGATCCGCAGAACCCGCAGCAGACCTACAACTACATGCAGGGCCTCACGCGGGACGGGCTGGACCTGATCGATCCCACCACCGGTCTGCCGACCAAGTTCGACGTGAGCGGCGACCCGGTGGCGGGGACCGGCTTCCTGGACAGCGACCCGGCGGACCGCCGCCTGATGTTGAGCAGCGGCCCGTTCAACATGGCCCCGGGCGACACGCAGGAGGTCGTCGGCGGCGTGGTCATCGGGCGCGGGGGCAGCTACAAGTCGAGCATCACCGTGATGAAGCTGATCGACCTGGATGCCCAGCTCGCCTTCGACGCCAACTTCGACCTGGCCAGCCCGCCACCCGCGCCCATCGTGGCGGTGCGCTCGCTGGCCAACGCCATTGACGTCTTCTGGAAGCCCAACTCCGTGGGCGACTACCAGAAGAAGGTCTACCGCGACAAGAACACCGGCGAGACCGTGACCAAGGAGTACTACTTCGAGGGCTTCAACGTGTGGCAGGGTCCCACCCCCGCCGGTCCGTGGACGAAGCTCGCGACCTTCGACCTGGGCGACACGGTGCAGTACATCTACAACGAGCAGTTCAACGTCGCCGCCAACGGCCTGCAGCGCGAGTTGCTGCAGAACGGCAGCAACACCGGGCTGCGGTTCCACTACACGACCACGACCGACGGCATCACCGGCACGCGGATCGTGAACAACAAGCCCTACTACTTCTCGGTCACCGCCTACAACTACGAGGCGAATTACGCCAAGAAGTACGTGGACGAGAAGCTGAACAAGTTGCAGGGCTACATCACGGAGACCCTGGAGAACGACGCCTCGAACCAGGCCGTGACGTTCGTGCCCGCCTCCGACACGCGCATCTGGAGCGTGGTGGCCGATCACGACTCGGGCGAATGCGAAGCCCGGGTGGACGTGGACTTCTTCCACCCCGACAGCGCCACCGGCCACGAGTACGCGGTGCGCTTCTTTATCGATGAGGAGAGCGGGGGCCTGCTGTGGCGGGTCAAGGACCTCAACACCGGCACGGTGGTCGTGGACAGCCAGTCCGACTTTGTCGGCACGCTCCACGACGACCGGGCGCTGTCCAACTTCGAGGTGCGCGTCACCTCGCCGACCTACCCGATCAAGAGCGCGACCTACTCGCCCGACGGCACCAACCCGTACGTGGACGCCGGCAACGGCGGTCCGATGCTGGGCGGTGCGCTGGACATCGCCGCGAACTTCTTCGGGACCACCCTGGGTTCCAGCGACCTGGTTCCGGTGGAGCTCCGGTTCGACCCGGGCCACGGCCAGAAGGGTTACTGCTACCTGCGTGGCGGCACCCCGAACTACGGCTTCCTGGGCACCGGCGACCTGCCGTTCACCGCCTGGGACGTCTCGGTGACGCCGGCGCGACAGATCAACGTGGCCTTCGTGCAGAACGCGGTCGAGGGCGACGACTACTCGAACTACTCGCCGCCGCGCTGGGACCCGCCGGCAGCGGCCCCGCTGGGCGGCCGGCAGTACCTGTTCATCCTGAAGTCCAGCTACAAGGAGACGCCCGACCCGGTGTACACCAACGACGTCCTGAACAACGGCGACATCGACATGATGTTCGCGTTCTGGATGAAGCCGGAGGTGGCGGGGGTCGGACCGGCGCAGGGCGACGTGATCGCCATTGACGTGTTCAAGGTGCCCACCGAGCGCGACGAGTTCCGGTTCCGCTACCTGGGACCGGCCGACGCCCCGGGCTCGGTGGTCAACAACGACATGACCAAGATCCGCGTGGTGCCGAACCCGTACTACACGCATTCGGCCTACGAAAGGGACCAGTTCAACCGGCAGGTCAAGTTCACGCACCTGCCCAACAAGAAAGTCACGATCCGGATCTTCAACCTCGCGGGCGACCTGGTCCGCACGCTGGTCCGCGACGACATCACGCAGGCGGAGATGACCTGGGACCTGCTGAACGAGAACCGGCTCCCGGTGGCGAGCGGCGTGTACATCTATCACGTCGACGCGCCCGGGGTCGGGACCACGGTGGGCCGGATGGCCGTCTTCCTCGAGCGCGAGAAGATCAACTTCTTCTAGGCGCGGGCGGCGTACAAGGACTTCAAGGACGACAGGAGGCACTGAGTCCATGAATCGCAAGGGAGTTCTCGCGGCGGTCGCCCTGCTTGCGCTTGCCGGAACCGCGTGGGCGGGGAGTGAGAACCGCATCGGCACGGCCGGCGCCCCGGAATTGCGCATCCCGGTGGGGACGCGCACCTGGGCGCTGGCGGGCGCGGCCATCGCCGACGTCCAGGGCGCCGAGGCGGCGTTCTGGAACCCGGCGGGCATCGTGCTCTCGGAGCGCAACGAGGCGTACGTCTCGCACATGAAGTACATCGCGGACATGAAGCTGAACTTCATGTCCGTGCTCTACCGGACCGATGAGAACGGCACCCTGGCCATCTCGGCCAAGGTGCTGGACATCGGCGGCATCATCGTCACCAACGAGGAGAACCCGGAGGGGACGGGGCAGGTCACATCGCCCACGTTCACCGTGCTGGGATTCTCGTACGCGCGGCGCTTCACCGACCGCGTGAGCTTCGGCGGGACCGTCTCGGTCATCAACGAGTCGGTGCTGCAGGAGCGGGCCAACGGCCTGGCGTTCGACCTCGGATTCCAGTACGCGCTGAACTGGCACGGAGTGCGCCTCGCGGCGGTGCTCAAGAACTGGGGCCCCCAGATGCGCTACGACGGCCCCGACCTCGAGACGTTCTTCATCCCGCCCGGCGGCCGGCCGGACGCGACGGGCCGCAGCTACCGCAGCGTCTCGGGCGACTTCGAGATGCCGGCGCAGGTGCAGATCGCCGCGACCGGGAACGTGTTCGCGCGCGAGGGGCAGCGGCTGAGCCTGTCGGGCGCGTTCGTGGGCAACAACTTCTACAAGGACGAGTACCGCTTCGGGGCGGAGTACGCCTACCGCAACACGCTGTTCCTGCGTGGCGGCTGGACGTACTCGGACGCCAAGACGGCGGGCTCCAGCGACAACAGCTACCTGTACGGGTTCACCGGCGGCGCGGGACTGTCCTGGCCGATGGGCGACAACCGCGTCGACATCGGGTACGCGTTCACGCAGGTCCGGAACTACTTCAGCCAGAACCACACATTCAGCGTCCGGTACCTGTTCTAGCGTTCGTTCGGACGTTCTCGTGGACCGGGCACGTCCACGGAGCCCGTCGGGCCGGTCGTCCGTCGGGAGCCAGGAGAGGGAGGGGCGAGCGCCCCTCCCTCTCGCTTGTACGCCCAGCATGGGCACTGACTTGGGGGTGGAAGTCCCCCGGGGACTTGGTCACAGGGACCCAAGGGAACCGCAAGGGCATGACCGTGAGGGAGTGTCTGAAGGAAGCGGGAAACGAAACCGCGGGCCGACGAACAGAAACCGGATAGCAGGCGGTGCCGATCAGGGCGAGCGGGCAAGTGACCGCGAAGCTCTCGTGACCAAAGGTCGGTGGCGTAGATCCGGCGGTCGTGCGGGGAAGGCCAGTGCTCTTATCTGGGGAGATCTCGCCTCATGCCTGAAAGGGCGACGTGGCGACACGGAGCGAGAAGTCAGCCGAGGCCATAGTAGTGGGTGACCACGAAGGGCCGAACGGAAGCGAGGGCAGGAACGAGGATCACGAAGGGGCCATGCCCCAGATGTCTGCTCAGCAGAGCTCGTACGCGCGGGTAGGGTGAATCCCGAGAGGCGCGCACAGCGTGGGAAGCCCTGACGACGTTTCTCGATTGCTGGTGCCCAGGCGGGCCATTATGGCACGCCGTCAAGCTTCTGAACCGCCGGATGCGGACCCGCATGTCCGGTGGTGTGGGAGGGGGATGGCGGGGAAACCCGCCACCCCCTATCCCGATTGTCAGGACCCTGGAGGCGCCGCATGACCCGCGCACGGATCGCACCGGCACCTGCGGCCGGCCTTGCGATGGCTGCCCTCGTGGCCGCCGTCGTGGCTGTCCTCATGCCCGCCCCCGCAGACGCACGCAACCCGCGCAAGGAACTGCGCAAGGTGTGGGAGGCGGGCTCCGCCGGTGGAGGGAACTGGGCGGTGGTGGTCCGCCCGCTGGGCGAAACGGATGACGACGCCGCGTTCGAGGCGGAGGCCACGCTGCGCCTGCTGCCCGCCTCCACGGCGAAACTGTTCACGGCGTGGACGGCGGCGCACGTCCTGCCGCAGGACACCACCTTTGCAACCGGCTGGGTGTGCGACTGCCAGCGTCGGGCCGGGTCCGCATCCCTGGACGGGATCTTCGCGCTCTTCGGTGGGGGGGCTCCCGGCCTGTTCTCCCGCGCCCGCGGCGACTCGCTGGATCCCGACCCGGCTCCGGGGGTGTCGGCGCTGGATTCGCTGGCTCGCATGGTGCGCGACTGGGGCGTGGACTCCCTGGTGGGCGAGATCAGGGTGGAGAACTCACTCTACCGGGCCGATTCGCTCGGCGCCGGGTGGCAGTGGGACGACCTCGACGAGTGGTATGCCGCACCGGTCACCGCACTGGCGCTGGACGACAACACCGAGGAAAGGCAGGCAGGCCAGAGGGCGGCCGTCCACTCGCCCGGGTCGTACGCGGTGGCGCGCTTCCGGGAGGCGCTGGGCAGGGCTGGAGTGGCATTCCGGGAAGTTCGCGGCGGGGCCCGGCCGGGGTGCGATGCCCCCAAGAGCGACACCGCGCGGTTCGGAGAACTGCGCTGGCCGCCGCTTCGAAACGTCTACCACCCGATGCTCGCCCGCAGCCAGAACCTGCGCGCGGAGATGCTGCTGCGCGACCTGGGGGAGGCGCGGCGACGGTCGGCGTCCGCAAGGTCGGGCCTGGATGTCGTCGGCAACGCCCTCGCCGCGATCGGCCTGGGGGTTCCTGCGGATGTCCGGCTGGTGGACGGCTCCGGCCTCTCGAGGCTCAATCTCGCTACCGCCGACGCCCTGGCCCGCGTCCTCACCGACGCCTGGACCCGCGCCCGCGACGGCGAGCAAGGAATGCAGGCGCTGCTGGACGGTCTCGCCCGCCCCGGCCAGCGCGGCACACTGATCCGCCGCTTCACCGCCGACCCCTGGAGCGCGCTGCCCGCGGGCTGGCTGCGCGCCAAGACCGGGAGCATGGACGGCGTGGACGCCCTGGCCGCCATCGTCCAGCCCGATTCCGAACGCGCCTACGTTGTGATCAGCCTCCGCAATCGCTTCCCTGAAACGCACAGCGATGCCCGTGAATGGGAGGAACGCCTGATCCGGGTGCTGGTGGAGGAGTGAGGGGCTACCCGCAAGGGGAGTCTCCCGGCTCTCCGAGAGGGACAGATTCCGAATCTCGCGGGGGAAGAGATTCCGCCGATGCCGCCACGTTTCGAGCCTCTTCGCGCCGGCAACCCGGGTGGCGGAGGGCCAGCCTGACCTCCCGGGCATGACCGCCTGCGGGGGGCGGCTGCGCCCCGCGCGCACCACGCTGGCTCTGTGCGCTCACCCGCCTGCTCTCCATGAATCCGGGTCCGAAGACCCGCTCCGCCTCCAGTTGATTGTGCGCGCGGCACCGTAGCCTCACGTTCTCGACCGTGGACTCTCCGCCGCGGGCCGCCGGCTCTGCGTGGTCAAACTCCAGGAGTTCCCGCGCCGAGCAACGCCTGCCCTTCGCGCTCACGAAAGCACACCGCCCGCCGTCGCGCTCCCACACCACACGCCGCACGTGCGCGGGAATCGAGCGGGATGCCGGGCTCGTCCGGAGGAGCGGCGGCCGCCTGCGCGCGCGCGTGCCGCGCAGGGCGCCGTGGCCTCCGCCGAGGCATCCGGAGCGGCAACCGCCGGGATCTCCGAGGCGGCAACCAGCACTGCGCCGGGCGCCTCGCCCTGCCCGGGAGCCGGTGCGACATCCATCAGTTGTTGGTGTTCCACCCGTTCCGGAACGGATACGAGATTCTGCATGGATAGCAACGCTCCTGGGAAACCCTGCGAATCCGGCGTGGGAAAGCGCGCACCAAGCAGGCGCTGGACTTCCTTCTTGCTTCGACCGGCGGCCTCCTCGATCAATACCCTCACATTCCCGGACTCGAGGTAGGGAACGAGAAGGACCAGGCCGCTCAGATGAAGTCTGCCATCCTCCAGGGCCTCCAGCAGCGCCGGGAACCGTCGCGCCGCTCGCGCCGACTTGATCCGCAGGCAGCACGCCCGGTTTCGGCCTTCGCAGACTCGCGCCACATGCGCGGCAAGCCGCGACTCGAGCGCGATCTCTCGCAGGGCCCTTTCGCTTCCAGGAAAGCGGTCCCGCCTGTGTCAGGAGACATCGTGGGATGGACCGGCGGAGAATGCTCGTGGGGGAAGGAAGACCAGTCAAGGAAGAAACGACGGTGCGAGGGAGAGAATAACTCGAGCGCCCCCCCCGGCTGCAATCATGTTGTCACCGACCGAGCTACGTCTGCGCCTTCCCCCACGAGGGAGTGCGTGCTCGCGGCACAACTCTGCGTGTCAGCCTCCGCAGGAGACGGGTTAGAGAAGGCCCCGAGGGCAGTCGCCCCCGGGGCTTTCAGTGGAGAGGAGAGACGGGAATCCCGCGGCCTTGCGAAGCGGCTCCCAGGCCGACACAGCCCTCGAAACGCCTCCCTACGCGTACACCCCGCGCAACTTGATCACGTCCACCACGCGCTGGATCGCCAGGATGTAAGCCGCCACCCGCATCGTCACCCCGTGCTTGTCCCGCATCGCCACCACGTCGTCGAACGCCTGGTCCATGATCCGCTCCAGCCGCTCGTTCACCTCCGCCTCGGTCCAGTAGTAGCCCGCCCGGTTCTGCGCCCACTCGAAGTAGGACACCGTGACTCCGCCCGAATTGGCCAGGATGTCGGGGATCACCAGCACGCCCTTGGAGTTGAGGATCTTGTCCGCGTCGGGCGTGGTGGGTCCGTTGGCGCCCTCGGCCACGATGCGGGCCTTGATGCGCGCCGCGTTGGCGCCGGTGACCTGGTTCTCGAGCGCCGCCGGCACCAGCACTTCGCACTCCAGCTCCAGCAGCGCGGCCGGCGCGATGGACTTGCTGCCCGGGAAGCCCACCACCGAGCCGGTCTTCGCGGTGTGCGCGATAAGGGCCGGCACATCCAGGCCCTGCTCGTTGAGGATCGCGCCCTTGACGTCGCTGGCGGCGATCACCCGGCCACCCTCCTGGTGCAGCAGGCTGGCGGCCACCGAGCCCACGTTGCCGAAGCCCTGGACCACCACGCGGGCTCCCTCGAGGCTCAGGCCCAGCAGCTGCGCCGCGCGCCGCACCGTGAACAGTACCCCGCGCCCGGTGGCCTCGCGGCGTCCCAGCGAGCCGCCCAGCGTGAGCGGCTTGCCGGTCACCACGGCGGTTTCGGTGTGCCGGGCGTGCATGGAGTAGGTGTCCATGATCCAGGCCATCACTTGCTCGTTGGTGTTGACGTCCGGGGCGGGCACGTCGGTGTCGGGGCCGAAGACCTCGATCAGGTCGGCGGTGTAGCGCCGGGTGAGCCGTTCCAGCTCGCCCGCGGACAGCTTCGAGGGGTCCACGGCGATGCCGCCCTTGGCCCCGCCGAAGGGGATGTTCACCACCGCGCACTTCCAGGTCATCCACGCCGCCAGCGCCTGCACCTCGTCGATCGTGACGTCGGGGTGGAAGCGGATGCCGCCCTTGCCCGGGCCGCGCACGATGGAATGCTGCACCCGGTAGCCGGTGAAGACCTTGAACGAGCCGTCGTCCATGTGGATGGGCAGGTTCACGATCACGGCCTTGCGGAAGTTCTTGATCACGTGCAGCAGGCCGGGCTCGAGCTTCAAGGCCGCCGCGGCCTCATCGAATTGCTTCTGGGCGTTGGCGAGCGGGTTCAACTCCTTCTGGATCAGGGCACCTTCTTCCACGGCTCCTCCGTCGGATGGCGGGCTGGCAGGATTCCCCGGGCCCCGGCCGAGCGGGACCCCCCTGCGCACGCGAATTCGGCCCCCCCGCACGGAAGGGCCGTAAGACATTGCCGGAAAAAGAGAAGTTGCGGGTCGGGCCGGCCGATACCCCATCCGGGCATCCACTCCCGGCCGGGCCGGCGCCAGGGGGGCGCCGCGCCGTTCCCCATCCGGGCCCACGGCCCGGCGCAGGACCTGCACCCGGGGCACGCCCCGGGCCTTTCACACCAGCAGAATGACCCCCGGATTGTCCCCGGGGATGGGAGAGGTGTCAAGGGAACCCATGTACTTCCTCTACTACCTGCCCATCGGGACGGAAGTGCGGCTGAAGCGCGTGCCGTGGGTCACGCTGCTGCTCATCGCTCTCAACCTCGCCTGCTTCCTGGTCTTCCGCTACGACCCCAAGGGCTACGTGCTGATCAACGCGTGGGCGCTGGTGCCCAGCCAGCCCTCGCTGGTCAACGCCGTGATGGCGAACTTCCTCCACGCCAGCTGGATGCACCTCGCCGGCAACATGCTCTACCTGTGGCTGTTCGGTGCGCCGGTGGAGGACCGCACCGGACCGGTGCGCGCCCTGCTGGCCTTCCTGCTGTGTGGCGCGTTCTCCCTGCTGGCGCATGCGTGGTTCCTGCTCACCTTCACGCCCCAGTACCAGGCCGTGGGGGTGCTGGGCGCCTCGGGCGCGGTCTCGGGCATCACCGGCCTGTTCCTGGTGCGGTTCTACTATGTGCGGGTGCGCGTGGGCATCCCCGCGATGCTGCTGCTGCGCGGGGTGCGGCGCGGCTCGCAGGTGTTCCTGCCGGCGCTGGCCGCGGTGGCGATCTGGAGCGGCATCCAGCTGGTGTCCGCCATGATCGACCTGGTGCAGCGCCGCGCGACCACCGCCTACGCGGCGCACATCGCGGGCCTGGCGATGGGCATCGCCCTGGGCTACGGCTTCGGCCTGCACCGGGGCGCGCACGCGGAGCGGCTGCGCACCATGGCCGACCGCTGGTTCCGCGAGAGCGAGTGGTACCAGGCCATCGAGGGCTACGCGCGCTTCCTGGCGGTGGTCCCCGCCGACCTGGGCGCGCGCCTTCAGCTCGCGCGCGCCCACATGCTCACGCGCCAGGAGAGCGCGGCCGTGCGCGAGTACGCGCACGCGGTGCGCGCGGCGGTGGAGGCGAAGGACGCCCCGCAGCTGCGCGAGGCCTACCTCGAGATGCGCCACCTGCTGCCGCTGCAGGGCCTGCCGCCCTCGCTGCAGCGCGCGGTGGCCGGCACGCTCGAGGACACCGGCTACTTCTTCGAGGCCGCCGAGGCGTGGGAACGCTGCGGACGCCTGGAGCCGCAGGCCTCGCGCGCCGTGCCGGCGCTGTTCCGTGCCGCGCGGCTGGCGCAGGACCGCCTGGGCGACACGGCCCGCGCGCGCGACCTGTACGAGTCGGTGCTGGCGCGTTTCCCCGACAGCGACGCCGGCGACGTTGCGCGCGAGCGGCTGCGTCACATGGAAGGCTACGCCGAGGCGTCCTAGGGCGCGGCTCCGCCACTCTCCCAAATGCACTAACCCCCTGAAAACACAAGTGTTAACGCCGTGGGAGGCGCCCTTGTCTCCCCCCGTGGGGCGTGGTACAGTCCGACGGCGCGCACGGCACCCCCCCCGGCAACCCGAGAGCCGGAAGCGGCCCGCTCCGCGTTCCGCGGCCCGGGCTGCAGCCACCTTTTCCGACAAGGACTTCGGACATGTTCTTCGACCGGCTGATGGGCGTGGTTTCCAGCGATGTGGCCATCGACCTGGGCACGGCCAACACCCTCGTGTACGTGAAGGGCAAGGGCATCGTCCTGAACGAGCCCTCGGTGGTGGCGGTGGACAAGGTGACCGGCAGGGTGCTGGCAGTGGGCTCGGAGGCCAAGGCCATGCTGGGCCGCACCCCCGAGGGCATCACCGCCGTCCGCCCGCTCAAGGATGGCGTCATCGCCGACTTCGAGGTCACCGAGGACCTGCTCCGCGAGCTGATCAAGAAGGTGCAGCGCCGCCGCTTCCTGGTGCGTCCGCGCATCATCATCTGCGTCCCTTCCGGCATCACCGAGGTGGAGAAGCGCGCGGTGCGCGACAGCGCGCAGCACGCGGGCGCGCGCGAGGTGTTCCTGGTGGCCGAGCCGGTGGCCGCGGCGATCGGCGTGGGGCTGCCCGTGGACACCCCCACCGGCAACATGGTGATCGACATCGGGGGCGGCACCACCGAGATCGCGGTCATCGCCCTGAACGGCATCGTGAACGAGACCTCCATCCGCGTGGGCGGCGACGAGATGGACGACGCGATCGTCCAGTACGCCAAGAAGGTCCACAACCTGCTGATCGGGGACCAGACCGCCGAGCAGATCAAGATCCGCATCGGCTCCGCCTTCGAGCTGGAGGAGGAGCTGGAGATGGAGGTCAAGGGTCGTGATCTCATCGGCGGGATCCCCAAGACGGTCAAGATCACCAGCGAGGAGGTGCGCGAGGCGCTCGAGGAGCCCATCGCGCAGATCGAGGCCGCCCTGCGCCAGTCGCTGGAGAAGACCCCGCCCGAGCTGTCCGCCGACATCGTGGACCGAGGCATCGTGATGAGCGGTGGGGGGGCCATGCTGCGCGGGCTGGACAAGCGCATGCGCGAGGCCACCAACCTGCCCATCTACGTCGCGGACGATCCGCTCACCTGCGTGGTGCTGGGGACCGGCAAGGTGCTGGACAACCTCGAGCAGTATGAAAAGGTCATCATGAAGAGCGGGAAGGACTAGCCCCGCTCCGTCCCGTCCCGCGACGGCCGACGTCCCGCGGCCGCCGCCGCACTCTCCCCGTAGATCTCGTCGACAGCGACCCGCTTATGCCCGAACCCCGACACTCCATGGACCGCGTCGCGCTGGTGGTGTACGTGCCGCTGGCGCTGCTGGCGCTGGGCCTGTTCCTGATCCGCCCGGAGGCTCCCACCATGTGGGTCTCGCGGGCCGCGGCAGCGCTGTACCTGCCGTTCCGACTCGTGTCCACCACGACGCAGCAGCTGAGCTCGCTCCTGGTGGAGCGCGGGCAGCTGGCCACCGATTCCCAGGAGTTGCGCCGCGCCCGACGGCTGCTGCAGGAGCTGCGCGAGGAGAATCTCCTGCTGCGCGAGCAGGCCGGCTTCGCCCGCCGCGACACCCTGCACCTGCTGCCGGCATGGGTGCTGGCCAAGCTGGGCGACCGGCTGGGCACCCGCGTGCTGATCAACCGCGGGAACCAGGACGGCGTGCGCATGGGCAGCGCGGTCCTGAACCGCGGGGGGCTGGTGGGACGGGTGGACGCGCTGGAGGCGCACCTGGCGCGCGTGCGCCTGCTCACCCACCGGGCCAGCGCGGTGAGCGCGCGCGTGGAGCGCTCGCGCGTGGAGGGAGTGGTGGAGGGCGACCCGCTGGAGGGCCTGCGGTTGCGCTTCGTGCCTTCCTCGGCGGACGTCAGGGTGGGTGACGAGGTGGTCACCTCGGGCCTGGGCGGCGGGTTCCCCGAGGGACTGCGGGTGGGCCGGGTGCGCGCGCTGGGCCTGGAGCAGGGGGGGCTGCTGCGCCGGATTGACATCGAGCCCGCGGCCCCGCCCGAGCATCTCGAGGATGTCTTCGTGCTGGTCGCGCCGGACAGCTCGCGGGGCTGGGGCTACCTGTGGGCGCAGCCGAAACCGCCGGCCGACTCGCTGGCGGGCTCGGTGCGCGCGGACGGGCCCACGCCGTGAACGCGCTGTGGGCGGGCCTGCATGCGCTGTGGCTGTTCGCGGCGCTGGCCGGGGTGGGTTTCCTGCTGCAGACCGACGTGGCCTCCCGCATGAGCATCCTCGGCGCACGGCCCGACCTGGTGCTCGCCGCGGTGGTGCTGCTGGCGCGCCGCCGGGGCCCCCTGGCCGGCACCCTGGCCGGCTTCGCCGCGGGCCTGATGACGGACGGCCTCACGCCCGACCGCCTCGGGCTGCACGCGCTGCTGCTGGGCAGCGTGGGCTACTTCTTCGGCCACCTGCGGGTAAACCTGCTATGGGAGACCCCCGCCGCCGCGGCGCTGATCCTGTTCCTCGCGGGCCTGATGCACGAGCTGCTGCTGCGCGTGCTGCTCTCCGGCGGGCAGTGGGGTGCGGTGGGGGTGTCCTTCGTGGTGAACGGCGTGGCCACCGCCGCCTACACCGCGGCGCTGGTGCCGCTGGTGGCCTGGGCCGCCCCGCGCGTGGTGCGCGGGAAGGAGTGACGTGGGCAGCCCGCTGTCCTCCCACGGCGACCGCACCCCCCGGGCGCTGGTGCTGGGCGTGCTGCTGGTGGGCCTGGTGGGCGTGGCGTGGCTCCGCCTGGCGCAGCTGCAGCTGGGCCAGTTCGGGCAGTTCCGGGCCATGGCCGAGAACAACAGCATCCGCCTCAAGGTGGTGCCCGCGCCCCGCGGCGAGATCTTCGACTGCAAGGGCCGGCTGCTGGCTGACAGCCACGCGCTGTTCGCGGTCAGCGTGGACGTGCACCGCCCGGCGTTCGCGCGTCGACCCGCGCTGCTCCGGCTCACCCTGCTGCGCCTGGCCCCGCTCCTGAACCTGGCCGACTCCACCCTGCAGCGTATCGCGCTCACGCAATCGCGCGGCTCCATGCGCCCGGTGCGCGTGGCGGCCGATCTCGACCTGGCCACCCTGGCCCGCATCGAGGAACACCGCGACGAGCTGCCCGGGGTGGAGATCGAGACGCTGCCGGTGCGGCACTATCCCTGCGACACCCTGGCGGCCCACGTGCTGGGCTACAGCAGCGAGATCACCGAGCGCGAGCTGGCCGCCACCGGCGACGCCTACCTGCCCGGGGATCTCTACGGCCAGGCGGGCCTGGAGAACATGTACGAGAGCTGGCTGCGCGGGCGCGACGGCGAGAGCCTGGTGGAGGTGAATGCCCTGGGGCGCGTGGTGGGGGAGATGAAGGACCGCCCCGCGCGCGCGCCGGAGCGCGGCAAGTCGCTGTGGCTGACCCTGGACCTGGACCTGCAGCGGGCCGCCGAGGAGGCGCTCTCCCGGTGGCCGCGCGGCGCGGTGGTGGCGCTCGACCCGCGCACCGGGGCGATCCTGGCCATGGCCAGCCGGCCGGCCTTCGACCCCAACGAGTTCGCCCACGGCGTCACCGCCCGGCGCTGGCGGGAGATCGCGGAGGGCGCCGCCTTCCCGCTCCTGAACCGCGCCATGCAGTCGGCCTACCCGCCGGGCAGTACCTTCAAGCTGGTGACCGCCTCCGCGGGCCTGCGAGAGCGGCTGATCACGCCGGAGAGCCGGTTCCAGTCCTGCGGAGGCGCGTTCTCGCTCGGCAACGCGGTGTTCCACTGCTGGCAGCACAAGGGCCACGGTTCGCTGGGCCTCCATGACGCCATCGAACGCTCCTGCGACGTGTACTTCTACCAGGTGGGGTTGCGGCTGGGGGTGGAGCGCCTGATGCGGCAGGCGCAGGAGCTCGGCCTGGGAGTCAAGACCGGCGTGGACCTGCCCTCGGAGCAGAAGGGGCTGGTGCCCACGGAGAGCTGGTACCTCAAGCGCGCCCGGGCGCACGGGTCGAACCGCAGGCCCGGCAAGGGCGTGGCGGTGAACCTGTCCATCGGCCAGGGCGAGTTGCTGCTCACGCCGCTGCAGATCGCCATGCTGGCCGCGCAGGTGGGCACCGGCGGCCGGCGCGCGCGCCCCTACCTGGTGGAGACGGTGCGCGACATGGACGGTCGCGTGTGGATGCGCCACCACGCCGAGACCCGCGACGGCGTGCTGGGGCTGGACGCCGCCGGCGTGCAGCAGCTGCGCGACGCCATGGAGGCGGCGGTGGAGAATCCCTCCGGCACCGGGGGACGGGCCCGGGTGCCCGGCGTGCGGGTGGCCGGCAAGACCGGCACCGCGCAGAACCCGCACGGCGAGGACCACGCGGTGTTCATGGCCTACGCGCCCGCGGATGCGCCGCGCATCGCCATCGGCGTGGTGATCGAGAACGGGGGGCACGGGGCCAGCGCCGCCGCGCCGGTGGCGCAGCGGATCCTGGCGGCGATGTTCGCGCCGCAGACGCTGCTGCCGCGCGAGGGGGCGGCGCGCGATTCGTCCGGGACGGCGCGCCCGGCCCCGGCCGCGGCGGCCGTGGAGGACACCAGTGCCTCGGACTGAGCGCCCGCGCCTCATAACGGCCGACCCGCCGCTCTTCGCCGCCACGCTGGCGCTGCTGGCCGGAGGACTGCTGATGGTCTTCAGCGCCACCACCGGCGTCGAGGTGCACCGCGGGCTGTACCTGAAGCAGGGGGTCTTCGCGCTGGTCGCGCTGGCCGCGATGTTCGGGGCGGCGCGTGTGCCCACGCGCATCTACGAGGCTTTCGCCCCGGTGCTCTACACGGTTTCGATCGTGCTGCTGGCGGCCACGCTGGTGGTGGGACACGTGGGCATGGGCGCGCAGCGCTGGCTGGGAGTGGGCCCGTTCAAGTTCCAGCCCAGCGAGCTGGCCAAGATCACCACCGCGCTGCTGCTGGCGCGCTACCTGGCCGACCGCACCCGCGACGTGACGCGCGTGCGCACGCTCGCCGCGGTGGCCGCGCTCGCGGGCCTGCCGGCGGTGCTGGTGCTCAAGGAGCCCGACCTGGGCACCGCGCTGTCGTTTCCCGCGCTCACCGCGGCGATGCTGTTCTGGGCCGGGCTGCCGCCCGCCTACTTCCTGTTCCTGGCCCTGCCGCTGCTGGGGATGTTCTTCGCGTACTCCGCGGCGTGGGGGACCTTCCTGGGCGCCTGCCTGCTGGTGGTGCTCTACGCCACCCGGCCGCGCGCCAGCCTGGCGGCCACCGTGGTGCTGCTGTACCTGGCCGTGGCGGTGGTGGGACCGCGCGCGTGGACCCACCTGGAGGACTACCAGAAGGAGCGGGTGGTCAACTTCATCAACCCCGGCCACGACCCCACCGGCACGGGCTGGCAGCTGATGCAGTCGAAGATCGCGATCGGCTCCGGCGGGCCTCTGGGCCGCGGCTTCCTGAACGGCACGCAGAAGCGGCTGGCGTTCCTTCCCATGCAGCACACCGACTTCATCTACTCGGTGGTGGGCGAGGAGCTGGGCTTCTGGGGGGGGACGGCGGTGCTTCTGCTATACTGCGTCTGGCTCCTGCGGGGGCTCAAGATCGCGGCGCGCTCGCGCAACCGGTTCGCCGGACTGATGTGCGTGGGAATCGTGGGCGCGCTCTCGTATCACGTCCTGATCAACGTGTGGATGACGCTGGGGCTGGCGCCGGTCACGGGCCTGCCGCTGCCGCTGATGTCCTACGGCGGGTCCAGCCTGGTGATCACGCTCTCCGAAGTGGGGCTGCTCCTGGGAGCGGCCGCGCGCGAACGCGAGTTCTGACCCGGGAGTTTCGATCTCATGTTCCCCGATCTTCCCCCCCTGGGCCCCCTGCACCTGCACAGCTACGGCATCATGCTCGCCCTGGCCTTCTGGCTGGGCTCGGGCCTGCTGTGGCGCGTGTCGGCCCGGCGCGGCTGGGACGAGAACAACGTGGCCACCTTCTGCCTGGTGGTGCTGGTGGTGTCCGTGGCCGGCGCGCGCGTGTTCTTCGTCGCCACGCACTGGGGCGAGTACGCCGCCGACCCGTGGGGCGCGCTGCGCATCTGGGAAGGCGGGCTGACGCTCTACGGCGGCATCCTGGCCGCCATCCCCGCGGCGATCCTCTACTGCCGCCGGGCGCGGCTCCCGGTGTGGGAGGTGGGCGACGCGGTGGCCCCCGCGCTGGCCGTGGGAACGGCCGTGGGGCGCGCGGGCTGCTTCCTCAACGGGTGCTGCTTCGGCGTGCCCACCACGCTGCCGTGGGGCGTTCACTTCCCGGTGCACTCGTACGCGGCGTTGCAGTTCCCGGGCTACCCGGTGCATCCCTCCCAGGTGTACGCGGTGCTGGGGGAGCTGGCGGTGATCGGCGCGCTGTTCGCGGCCCGGCCGCTGCTGCGCCGGCCGGGGCAGTTGTGGTGGCTGTTCGTGATGCTGGACGCGGTGGCGCGCTACCTGGTGGACGTCACGCGCTACTACGAGCCGTCGGCGTTCCTGGGCCACGGGCTGACCGTGAGCCAGGCCATCAGCGTGGGTCTGTTCGTGCTGGGGCTGGCCATGTTCGCGTGGCTGGGCCGCGGGCCCGCGCGCGTGACGGGGGCCGCCGATGCCCGCCGTTGACGCCAGCACGGCGCTCTACGGGGTGGCCGGCTGGCCGCTGCGGGACACGCTCTCGCCGCGGCTGCACAACGCCGCGTTCACCGCGCTGGGGATCCCCGCGGTGTACGTGCCGTTGCGCGTGCGGCCGGAGCGCGGGGACGGGCTGATCGCGGCGCTGGAGACGCTGGGGATGAGCGGCGCCAACGTCACCGTGCCGCACAAGGAAGCCGCCTTTCGCGGGTGCGACCGGCTGAGCCCGGCCGCGCGGGCCGCGCGGTCGGTGAACACGCTGGTGCGCGCCGGCTCCGGGTGGACCGGGCACACCACCGACGGCGAGGGCCTCCTGGACGCGCTCGCGCGCGCCGCCCACGACCCGGCGTGCGGGCCGCTGGCGCTCCTGGGCGGTGGCGGCAGCGCGCGGAGTGCGGCGGTGGCGCTGCTGCGCCGGGGCGGGCTGCGCCTGAGGCTGATTACTCGCGACCCGCACGGGGTGGCGCGCGCGCTGGCGCATGCGGACGACGTGGGTGCGGGGAGCTCGCTGGAGATCCTGGCGCGCGGCTCGGAAGCCGCGGCGCGCGCGCTGCGCTCGGCGCGCACGGTGCTGAATGCCACCACCCTGGGCTCCGGCTCCGGGCGCGGCATGCCGTGCCCGCCCGCGTGGCTGCGCGCGGACGCGGTGGCGGTGGACTTCGTGTATGGCGCGCCGACCCCGTGGCGCACGGCGCTGCGGGCCCGGGGCATCACGGCGTTCTCCGGGCTGGGGATGCTGATCTGCCAGGCGGCGCGCTCGTTCAGGATCTGGACCGGGAAGGATCCCCTGGAGTGGATGCTGTGGGCGGGGGGGTGGGATCGTGAGATGGTCGAGTCCGGGGCGGGAGCGGGAACGGCCGGAAAGTCTCCGCCGGGCGGCCCCGCCCGGAGCGGTGCGAAATCGGCGCGCGCGCCTCGCCGCCTCCGCCGCATGGCGAAGCCTGTGGGCGGAACTCGGCGCGCTCGCCGCTGAGGCGCTGAGCCCGCCGGTCTGCGCGGGCTGCGCCGCCGAATCGGATCACCCCGGGGCGGTGTGCCCCGCGTGCCTGGCCGCGCTGGCCGACGACGGCGCCCGCTTCTGCCTGCGCTGCGGCGGGGCGCAGGAGGGCCGCCCCCGACACCTGCTGCAGGCCGCCTGTGCGCGCGCCGCGCACGAGGACTTCCGGGCCCGCTGCCTGTTCTGGATGCGCGCGCCCATGCCCGCGCTCATCCACCAGTTCAAGTACCGGGGCGTGACCCGGCTGGCGGAGACCTGGGGCCCGGCGCTGGGGCAGCTGCTGACGGGCGGCCTCGCCGTGGACCTGGTGCTGCCGGTGCCGCTGCACCCGGCCGCCGAGGCCCGGCGTGGGTACAACCAGGCCGCGCTCCTGGCCCGGCTTGCGGCGCGCGAGGCCGGACTCCCCTGCATCGAAGACGCCCTGGCGCGCGCGCGGCGCACGCCCACGCAGACACGCCTCGATCCGCTGGAGCGGCGCCGGAACCTCGCCGGGGCCTTCGAGGCCCGCAGGCCGGAGCTGCTGCGCGGCCGGCGGGTGGCGCTGGTGGACGACGTGGTCACCACCGGGGCCACGCTTTCGGCCGCGGTGGAAGCGCTGAAGTCCGCGGGGGCGGAGAAGGTGCGGTGCGTGGGGGTGGCGCGCGCCTGACGCGGTGGACGCAGGGCGCGCGGGACCTTCCCGCGCACGGCAAGGCGCGCCGTCACCCGGCTGGAGGCAAGGCCATGATCTTCGACACGCTGGGGGTGGAAACCTCCGCTCACACCCAGATGGTGGACCTCACCGGGCGGCTGCGCGCCTGGGCGGGGGAGCGGCGCCTGCGCGACGGCGTGCTCACGGTATTCTGCCCGCACACCACCGCCGGGATCACCATCAACGAGGGGTACGATCCGGACGTGGCCGACGACATGCTGCGCACATTCGCGCGCCTCGTCCCGCACCAAGGCGGGTACCGGCACGCCGAGGGCAATTCCGACGCCCACATCCTGTCCACCCTGGTGGGAGCCTCGGCGCGGGTGCCGGTGCGGGACGGCACGCTGGACTTAGGGCCCTGGCAGGCGGTCTTCTTCTGCGAGTTCGACGGCCCGCGCTCGCGCGAGTGCCGGCTGTGCTTCGAGGGGGAGGCCGGATGAGCGGGCAGGAGCCTCTGTTCGGCCCCGGCGTGGAGGGCGGTCCCGGCGGGGAAGGGGCGGCCGGCGGGCCGGGCGGGCCGGGTGGCGCGCGCGGCCGGCCGGGCGCGTCGGAGCACGCGCCGCTGGCCGACCGCATGCGCCCGCGCACCCTGGACGAGTTCGTGGGGCAGGAATCGGTGCTGGGCCCCGGGGCCCCGCTGCGCGAGGCGCTGCTGCAGGACCAGCCGCACAACATGATCTTCTGGGGCCCCCCGGGCACCGGCAAGACCACCCTGGCGCGCATCCTGGCCGAGCGCACCCGCAGTCGCTTCGAGGCCTACAGCGCGGTGACCTCCGGGGTGGCCGAGATACGTGCCGTGGTGAAGGCCGCCGCGGAGCGCATGCGCGCGAGCGGGCGCCCCACGGTGCTGTTCGTGGACGAGATCCACCGCTTCAACAAGGCCCAGCAGGATGCGTTCCTGCCGTGGGTGGAGAACGGCACGGTGGTGCTCATGGGCGCCACCACCGAGAACCCCTCCTTCGAGGTCAACTCGGCGCTCCTGAGCCGGGCGCGGGTGTACGTGCTGGAGCGGCTCTCGGAAGAGAACATCGTCGCCATCCTGGGGCGGGCCCTGGCCGACGCGGAGCGCGGGCTGGCACGCATGGAGCTGAAGGCCTCGCCGGAGGCGCTGCGCCACTTCGCCCGGGTGGCTGACGGCGACGCGCGGCGGGCGCTCAACGCGCTGGAGATCGCCGCCCGCCTGGCGGGTCACTGCGGCAGCGTGGACCTGGAGCTGGCCGAGCGCGCGCTGCAGCAGAAGTCCCTGCTCTACGACAAGGCCGGCGAGGAGCACTACAACCTCATTTCCGCGCTCCACAAGAGCCTGCGGGGCAGTGACCCGGACGCCGCGCTGTACTGGATGACGCGCATGCTGGTGAGCGGCGAGGAGCCGCTGTACGTGGCCCGCCGCCTGGTGCGATTCGCCTCCGAGGACGTGGGCCTGGCCGACCCCAACGCGCTGGCCGTGGCGCTCCACGCCATGGAGTCGTATCATTTCCTGGGCTCGCCGGAGGGCGAACTGGCGCTGGCCGAGGCGTGCCTGTACCTGGCCGTCGCACCCAAGAGCAACGCCGTGTACCAGGCGTGGCAGCGCGCGGAGAAGGCGGTGCGGGAGCTGCCGGGGGAACCGGTTCCGCACCACATCCGCAACGCGCCCACGCGGCTGATGAAGGACCTGGGCTACGGGCGCGACTACGAGTACTCGCACGAGTTCCCCGGGCACGTGAACGCGCAGAGCTACCTGCCGGAGGCGCTGGCGAACATCAGGTTGTACGAGCCCACCGACCAGGGGGTGGAGGCGCGGATCGCCGAGCGCCTGAAGCAGCTGGCCGCGCTCAAGGCCCGGCTGCGCGCCGCGCAACCCGGCGAGACGCCGTGACTTGCCGGTCCTGCCAACGCCGCGGGGCCCCGGCGCGTCCAAGGAGTGGAGGTGCACGACATGCTCACGAGACTCGGCGGTTTTCTCTGTATGACCGTGGTGGGACTGACTTTCGCGGTGGCACTGGCTTTCGCGGTGGGCCCGGCCTGCGCGGCGGGCGCGCCTGCGCGGGAGGCGGACGCTAAGATGCCGGGTCAGGCGGTCACCCTGGCCACGCCCGACGGCGTGGAACTCGCGGGCACCTGGTGGGCCGGCGAGGGCCGCGGTCCGGCGGTGCTGCTGCTGCACATGGTGGGCGGCCGGCGCGCCGACTGGCAGCCGGTGGCCGCCGAGCTTTCGACCGCGGGCTTCCGGGTGCTGGCGGTGGACTTCCGCGGCCACGGCGAGAGCCGCAAGCAGGGCAGCCGGCGGCTCGACTTCACCGACTTCACCACCCGCGAGTGGCGGCAGCTCACCGACGACGCCGCGGCGGCGCTGGCGTGGATGCGCGCGCGGCCCGAGGTGGACACCGCCTGCGTGGGCGTGGTGGGTGCCAGCATCGGCGCCAACAGCGCGCTGATCGCGGCGTCCAACGACCCGCGGGTGCGCACCGTGGTGCTGCTCTCGCCGGGGCTCGACTACCACGGCCTGCGCACCGAGCGGGCCATGGAGAAGTACGGCACGCGCCCGATCTTTCTGCTGGCCAGCGCCGACGACGAGGCCTCCGCTGCCGCGGTGAAGCGGCTGGGCTCGCTGGCCCGCGGGCGCAACGCGGTGAAGGTCTTCCAGGCGGCCGGGCACGGCACCGACATGTTCCGGGCCGAGCCCACGCTGCCGGCGCTGGTGAGGGGCTGGCTCGCGGAGCAACTTAGGTAGGTCAGGCATGAATGCCTGACCTGAGAGCCGGGCATCCCTGGTAACCCTGTCCGAAGTGCACAACCGTAGCTGCCGGAGCGCCCGGGACCACCGGGCGCTCCGCGCGTGAAGGCCCCGACCCATGTCCCTGCTCCGCGCCCAGTCCATCGCGCATCACTACTCCGGCACCTACGTGCTGCAGGACGTGCAGTGGCAGATCGGCCCCGGCACCCGCTGGGCGCTGGTCGGCCGCAACGGCGCGGGCAAGACCACGCTGCTGCGCATCCTGGCCGGCGAGCTGCAGCCCTCCGAGGGCACCGTGTGGCGCCGCCCGGGACTGCGCGTGGCGGTGCACCACCAGATGGACCAGGACCTGGATCCCGGCCTGAGCGCGCGAGAGGCGGTGGCCGCCGGGCTGGAGTCGCTGGCCGAACTGGAGGCGGAGCGCGAGGAGCTGCACCGTCTCCTGACCACGCTCACCCCCGACGGGGACGACGCCCACGAGGTCCTGGAGCGCCTCGGCCACGTGGAGGAGCGCTACCGCCACGAGGGCGGCTACACCATCGAGTCGCGGGTGGAGCGCGCGCTGGCCGAGATCGGCCTGCCCGAGTCGAGCTGGACGCTTCCCGTGGGGGCGCTCTCCGGCGGGCAGCGGACGCGCCTGCGGCTGGCGCGTCTGTGGCTGGGGGATCCCGAGCTGCTGCTGTTGGACGAGCCCACCAACCACCTGGACCTCGAGACCACCGAGTGGCTGGAGGAGCGCCTGCAGCAGTTCGACGGGGCCATCGTGCTGATCGCGCACGACCGCGCCTTCCTGGACGCGCTGGTGGACCGCGTGGCGGAGGTGGAGTCCGGCGGCGTCACGTTCTGGCAGGGCGACTACACCGAGTACCGCGAGCAGAAGGCCGTGGCGCAGCAGCAGGCGGCGCGGGCCTACACGCTCGAGAAGCGGGACCGGGAGCGAATCGAGGACTTCATCCGTAGGAACATCTACGGGCAGAAGACCAAGCAGGCCCAGTCCCGCCGCAAGCAGCTGGCGCGCCGCCAGGCGCTGGTGCGCCCGGAAACGGAGAAGGATGCCGCCGACCTGCGCTTCTTCGAGGCCTCCGGGACAGGCGAGCAGGTGCTGGTGGTGCGCGGCCTCACCCGGCGCTTCGACGACAACGTGGTCCTGGACCGCGTGGACCTGCGCGTGACGCGGGGGCGCAAGATCGGCATCGTGGGGCCCAACGGCTCGGGCAAGTCCACCTTGCTTCGCACGCTGGCGCGCAGCGAGCCGCCGGAGGCGGGGGAGATCGTGCTGGGCAGCCGCGTGAAGCCCGGCTACTACGACCAGCGGCACGAGCAGCTCTCCTCGCACAACAGCGTGCTGGACGAGGTGTGGAGCGTGCTGCCGCTGGAGAGCCAGGAGACCATGCGCACCTTCCTGGGCCGGTTCGACTTTCGCGGCGACGAGGTCTTCCGCCCGGTCTCCACGCTCTCGGGCGGGGAGAAGAGCCGCCTGGCGCTGGCCCGCCTGATCCTGACCGGCGCCAACGTGCTGATGCTGGACGAGCCCACCAACCACCTGGACCTCGGCCCCCAGGAGTCCCTCGCCCGCGCGCTCGCCCGCTTCAGCGGCACGCTGCTGCTGGCCAGCCACGACCGGTACCTGCTGGACCAGGTGGCCGACACGCTGTGGGTGGTGGGGGACGGGCGCGTGGAAGTGTTCGACGGCGCCTACTCGGAGTGGCGGGAGAAGCGCGAGGCGCGCCGGGCGGAGGCGGAGAAGGCGACGGCCGCCGCGTCCGAGCGGGCGGCACGCCGGGCCGCCGCGGATACTTCCCGCGACCAGGCGCCGGGCGCCGAGCGCCGTCGCGCCGCGGCCCTGGAGCGGCAGCACAAGCGGGACCTCGAGAAGCTGGAGGAGAAGATCGCCCAGTTGGAGCGCCGCCGCGCCGCGCTGACCGAGGAGATGGCCGACCCCGCAAACGCCATGAACTGGGCCAAGCTGGCGCAGCTGCAGGCGGTCGCCGGAGAGCAGGACACCGAGCTGGCGCGGCTTTTCTCGGAGTGGGAGCGACTGGGTTCGGAAGGGTAGCCGGCCGCCGCGAGTCCGGCGCAGGTCGGCGCGCGGCAGCATCCTCGCACGCCGCGGCACTTCGAGACTTCCCCCGCTACTCCAGCCCCAGGATCACACTCAACTGCTCCATCAGATCCTGCGTCTCCTGCTGCCAGTACCTGACCGTGCCGAAGTGCGGGAACACCCGCTTGAAGGCGGCGTCCTCCCAGCGGCGCGCGATCCAGGCGCTGTAGTGGATGATGCGCAGCGCGCGCAGCGGTTCCGCGAGCACGAGCGTGTCGCGGTCGAACTCCCGCAGCGCCTCGTAGCCTTCCAGCAGCGCCTTGCGCTGCGCCAGCCCCTCCGCGTCGCGCCCCGGCGCCAGCAGCCATACGTCCTGCACCGGCGGACCGTTGAGCATGTCGTCGAAGTCCACGAAGAAGAAGTCGCGCCCGTCCCACAGGAGGTTGCCGCGGTGGCAATCCCCGTGGATGCGCTGCTCTGCAATCCCCTCGAACAGCGGCTGGATGGCGTCGAGGATGCGGTTGGCGGTGTCGCGGTAGCGGGGCCAGGCACTCTCCGGCACCAGCTTGTTGGCCTCCAGGAACGTCAGGTTCTGCCGCCCGTAGGTGTCGGGGTTCACGCGCATGCGGTGGGGCGCTCCGCGGCGGGCGCCCACGTTGTGCAGCTGGGCCAGCAGCGCGCCCAGGCTGCGGAGGTCGGCCTCGCTGGGCTCCTCCACCATCCGTCCCCGCACCCTCGGCCACAGGGCGAACAGGATGCCGTCGCGCTCTCCCAGCGTGCGCCCGTCGGCCAGCGGCAGGGGGGCGGGCGTGGGCACGCCCTCGGCGGCCAGGTCGGCCAGGAAGGCGTGCTCGTCCAGGATGGCCTCGGCCGTCCAGCGGCCCGGCCGGTAGAACTTGGCCACCACGCGCTCGCCGTCCTCCAGCTCCACGTCGTAGACCCGGTTTTCCATGCTGTTGAGGGCCACCACCCGGCCGGTGGCCCGGCGGCCGTAGACTTCCACGGCGTCGAGGATGCCTTCGGGGGTGAGGTTGAGGAAGGTCTCGGTCAGGGACATGGCGGGGAGTGTACACGAAACGCCTGAGGGGTGCGGGGCGGGTGGCGGGGGAGCTTTCGGAGCGCGTGGCCACTCATGCGATGGTTTGAAGTACCAGGAACTCAGCGGGTCTCTGGCCAGCAGAGCTGCCGGGCGCGACCTTCGCTCGAGGTTCGGGCAGCCTGCCGCCGGGCAGGTCTGGCCCAAGCTAGGCTGGACTTCGTGGGGGCGGAGCCCCTGTATTTGCGCCTGCCCACTCATTACTGGGGGGGGGTACTCTCTCGGGAGACCCGCGAGATATCGAGCAGCGGGTTGATTGAGGGGGCAGCGTGTGCGCCTCTGGAATGCAGCGTGGCGGCGAACTGCGGGCTCAGCGGAGCCATCGGGTCGCCGCTTCTTGCTTTTCCGCATGGGAAACGGAAGGAGTATCATGAAAGCCAGAGTGTTCGCCACGGCCGCAGCGGCGCTCGTTCTGGTACTTGGTGTCCGAGACGCGATGGCCGGGCAGAACGCGGGAGCGACCGCGAGGATGTACTGGCAAGTGGGAACGGGCCAGGGGGACACCGCCCGAAACTCCACCGCCGCCACGGTGCAGTTGGTCGTGACCGTGAAGGGTGTAAAGTATGTCCGCGGTGCCGATGTTCAGCTCACGGTGCAGGGCTGCTCGGGCTTCCTACCGCCCGCCTGGCAGTTCCAGGGAGGCGGTTGCGCCGAGGCCGCCGTGGACTTCCGGCGGGGCGGATTTGGCGGCACGAATTACCCGAACTTGTTCACGTCCGGCAGCGCTGTGCCAAGTCTTGCGCAGACGCAGGGCGGGATGTACTACCAATTCGCCGAGAACCCCTGCATCGCCCCGGATAGCACCGCCACTGTCTGGCTTTCTTGTGCGGGGGCTGCGGGCGTCGCGCGGGACTGCACGAGGGAGTACGCGGTTCTTGCATTCAGCCTGGATCTCAGCGGCGCATCCACCGGCGGGTGCCAGGGGGACCTCGCGGACTCAAGCGGACCGCTCGGTTTCCTGATTGCCGCGAACCACCATATCCCGTGCGGCTTCCCCCCGACCGGTGCCTATGTCGTGCTCGTGGACACAAACGCGGAGAAGGACTGCGTTCCGATTGAAGCGGGGAACGATTCACTGATGTGGGAGTGCGCCGGGTCAATTACCCCCAACCTCTCCGCGGTTTCGCCGATACGGCTCTTCCCAAACCAGACAGCGTGATTGACTCTCCGAGGTAGCGCGCTTGCGGACCCGCGGCTGGTTGCCTTGACCAATCGGGAAGCTGGGATAGCGCTCATTGCGGATTCCCTCTCGTCCAGCCAGCCAACGTCCCTGCAGGCGAGTTTCACGGTGCCCTCGTCAGTCCGGGGCCCTCTGGACGTGCAGATTAGGACCGCCAACGGATCAGATTCACTGCCGTCAGCCGTGAGGGTGACGGACCCGCCCATCCCTGGGATCGTCGTCGATGGCGTTCCCCTCCAGTTGGATCCAGTCCCCGCTCGCTTGGAAGTCAGCGGTGGCGAAGCCCCGAGAGTCTATACTCCGGGATGCACACACTATTCCGCATGCGCCCTTCGCCGCCCACCGAGTGTGCGGCGCTTCCACAACAAGCATGGGCAGCTGGTGGACGTGCCCCCATTTCGCGGCAACTTCATCGCGCGCGGCCAAGTCATGTACTGCTTTGTTAATAGCCCTGGCTGCAACCCGTATCTGGACCCCGATTGTGCCGTCAAGAACGTGCCGGTTGCACTCGAAGTCTACCCGGTTGAGCTCTCAGGGAGCCACTACCACGCCGCAGACAACACCCGACCCACCGGTTTTCCGGCCCGGGGGCAAACCTACTACGGAAATACTGGCAGCGACGGCTGCCAGGTCGTTGTTACGCATGAATGGCCGGAGGTCTGTGGCAAACTGAATATTCTCTTCCGCTGCACTGCGGACACTTGCGCGCACGCCTGCGACCGCGACACGCTGGCGGTCCTCTGCATCATGGACACCCTGGGCAATGCGGCCGCCAATGGTCTCACGCTTCTGCCCGACGACACGACGCTCTACCTAAAGAACAACACCGGACAGGACCAGCAGGTCAGGCACCCATATCATCTCTATGGTACCCCGGAGATGATTGATTCCATTCGCGCGGCGGCGATCGAGATCAGGGCCAAGTTCCCCAGGAACCCTCACCTTCTGGTCGTCAACGACATCAGTCTGCCATGGGGTGGGATGTTCGATCTTGTGGACGCCACTCACAGCAGGCCGCCAGACTGGACCCCACCACATGGAGGACACCGGTTTGGCATTGAGGCTGATTTCCGGGACTGGAACATGGGCAACCGAATCGGGCTTCGCGACTCAGTCAGGAGCATCATGAGGCGTCACGGACTCATTCCTAACACAGAGACAGGGCATATTCACGTGACGCTCAGGTCGTTGTCACACAACCACTAGGGGGATGCTCATGCGAATGATTGACTTGTCCCTGGCTCGGCAGAGCGCAGTCCTAGTGGGCCTTGTAATCACCGCGCTGTTGACGGCGCCGGCCGAGAGGGCACCGGCGACCGCGGTGCAGGAGCGGCCAGTCGTGTCGCGGATTCTCTCCGCCGACTCCATTCTCATAGCCACCTCGCCCACGCAAATGGTCAGTGTGACAGTAGTGGCGTCGTGGTCCGGTCATCACAAGCACTACACGTATACCTACGTCGTGACCAACGACAGCACAAGCCAGAATTCGCTGCATCTATTCTCCATTGCCCCGGTGCCTCGCCCCACGAGCTTCACCTCACCCCTCTACTGGGAGGGTACGTACGGTTATGACGGAGACACAGTCGCCTTCGCATGGGAACGGACCGGTGGACCAGACACGACGCTTCCAGAGCCCGACGCTGCCAACGTTGTCCCGAGTCCCTACAACTTACAACCCGGCAGCTCATTGACCTTCAGTATTGATAGCGATGCAGACCCAGGGCTGGTGAGCTTCTACGGCGAGGGCTTTGACACGCTGGAGGAGGGTGGTGATGAAGGGCCGGTGGCGAAGTCTGTATTCGAACAAGGCGTCACCGGTATCGTCGTAGGCCCCGGCGGCATCGTTGGGGTGGTCCCCCCGAATCAGGAGGCGGCACCGCGTGGATTGTCAGCCCCGCGGCCGAATCCGACGAGGTATGCTGCATCGATCGCCTTCGAACTCGTGCGCGAGAAGAGCACCGTGAGGCTACAAGTATTCGACATTGGCGGGCGAGCAATCAGGACGCTCCTGGATGGCGGGTGCGATCCAGGAGTTCATGCGGTAACGTGGAATGGCCTGGACGGGGTTGGGCATCCTGTTGCATCGGGCGTCTACTTCTTCAAGCTGTGGGTGGATGCCAAGCCGATGGGAGAGCGGCGACTGGTCGTGGTAAGATAGGTCGCCGCTGATGCGGGAGCAGCTCGAGCACTGCTCTGCCCCGGGTTTCATCGCCATTGATTACGCCCCAGTTGTCGCACCGCACTCTCTCCTGTTCCGCAGCAACGCCAGCGCGCCCACTGCGCGCGCCGCGCCGCCTCCACGCGGGCATGCACCACGCAGCTCGCCTCCCCGGGCTCCCGCGCCAACATCTCTCGCAACGGCACCGAAGGCACCGGCACCTCCAAATCAATCCGATCCAGGATCGGCCCAGTGATCGACGAGCGATAGCGCTCGACATCGAGCGGGGTACACCGACACGGCCTATCAGGATGAAGGAAAGTTCCACAGCGACATGGGTTCCGTGCCCCTCCGCCCCCCAACTTCCCCGGCGTCTCCCGGCAGGCAGCCGCATCTAACCCCTCAGAAGTCGCGATCCGACAAGGTGTTCCAGCGCAGGAGTGGGCTGTGGGCGGTGGCCCGGCCCGGCCCGGGATGCCCCTAATAAGTAACGTATTCTCAAAGACTTGGCCCATTCGAGCCCGGCTGGACCCCCGGCCCGGGCAGGAGTTCCGATGCTTTCGACGGCTTCACCGCTGCGGGGCGCGGCCGCCCTGTCCCTCGCCACCGCGGCACTCACGTTTCTCCTGGTGGTGCTCGGCAACCTGGTCCGCAACACCGACTCCGGCCTGTCCTACTTGAGCTGGCCGCTTTACAACGGGCGGCTCATTCCGGACCGTGAATTCCACGTGCTGATGGAGTTTTCGCACCGCGCGGTGGCGGGGGCACTCTCGGTGCTGCTGCTGGTGCTTGCCGTGGAGGTGTTCCGCCGCCGCGAGGCTCGCGCGCGGGTGGGCACGCTCACCGCGGCGGCGCTGGGACTGCTCGCGGTCCAGATCCTGTTGGGTGCGCTCACGGTGTGGAAGCTGCTCGCACCGGCGGTGGTGACCAGCCACCTGGCCACTGCGGTGCTGCTCTTCGCCACGGTGGTTGCGATCCATGTGCGGGCCCGGTGGGGCAGCGAACCGCGGCCGGCCGGGGCGCTGGCGGGCCAGCCCCGGGGCCTGCGCGGCACGATGGCGTTCGCCGCCTTCGCGGTGTACCTGCAGGTGATCCTCGGCGGGCTGGTCAGCACGCAGCACGCGGGGCTGGCGGCGCCCGACTTCCCCAAGCTGAACGGTGAGTGGTTCCCGCCCATGGTGGGGCTGGTCGCGGTGCAAGCCGTGCACCGGTTCGGAGCCTACGCCCTGACGCTCATCCTCCTGCTGGTCGCCTGGCGGGCCCACGGCTCGCCGCAGCGGGAGGTGCGCGCTGGCGCCCGCCTGGCAGTGGCCCTGGTCCTGGTGCAGGTCGTGCTCGGCGCGCTCAACGTGCTGTGGCGGATCCCCGCCTGGCTCTCGGCGCTGCACCTGGCCAACGCGGAGGCCATCCTGGCCACGTGCGTGGTCACGGCGCTGCGCGCCGCCCCGGCGGCAGCATCGGAGCCGGTGCGCGGGCACGCGAGCCGCGTGGCGGTGGCGCGATGAAGGGCACGCTTCCGGCGGTCTCGCAACGGTCGCCGGTTTCAACCGCATTGCCGGCTTCGACCGCATTGCCGGCTTCGACCGCATTGCCGGCTTCGACCGCGTTGCCGGTTTCGCCGGCCTCGCCCATTGCACCCGTCTCGCCGGGCCGTGTGGTGCCCGGCGTGCCGCGCGAGCAGGGCCTGGCGCGTACGGCGCTCGCCTACTTCGAGCTGACCAAGCCCCGCATCATGCTCCTCGTGCTCATCACCGGCGTGCCCGCCCTCCTGGCGGCGGCGCGCGGGATGCCGCGGCCGTCGGTCTTCTGGGGCGCGCTGCTGGGGACCGCGCTCGCCTCCGCCTCGGCCTCGGCGTTCAACCACTACTTCGACCGCGACATTGACGGGCTCATGGTGCGCACCGCGCGCCGCCCGCTGCCGGCGGGGACGCTGCCACCGCGCAGCGCGTGGATGTTCGGCCTGCTGCTGGCGGCGCTCTCGTGGGCGGTGCTGGCCACCTTCACCAACGTGCTGGCGGCGGCCATCGGGCTGGTGTCCATCTTCTACTACGCGGTGGTGTACACGGTGTGGCTCAAGCGCAGCACCCCGGAGAACATCGTGATCGGCGGGGGGGCGGGGGCGGCGGCGCCGCTGATCGCGTGGGCGGCCGTGACCGGGCACCTTTCCGCGGCCGCCGCGCTGCAGGCCTCGATCGTGTTCCTGTGGACGCCGCCGCACTTCTGGGCGCTGGCGTTGTACCGGAGCGCGGACTACCATGCGGCGGGTGTGCCGATGTTGCCGGTCACCCACGGCGGGCGGGTCACGCGCCGGCGCATCCTGCTCTATTCCCTGGCGCTCGTGCCGGTCACGCTGGGGCTGCAGCCGCTGGGTGCGGCCGGATGGCTGTACACGGTGCCGGCCGCGGTGCTGGGCCTGGAGTTCCTCAGGCGGGCGGAGAAGCTGCGCCGCAGCGGCGCGGAGCGCGACGCCGTGCGGCTGTTCCGCTACTCGATCCTGTACCTGTTCCTGATCTTCGTCTTCATGACCGCGGACGCCGCCCTGCGCGCCGCCAGGGGGTGAGCGGGACCTTCGGGCCCCGTGCTTCTCCTGCCCCGGGACGGAGCCTCGGGGCGTCACCCGGAGTGTGAATCATGACCCGACACCGTGCCCTCCCTTCGTGGCTCCTCCTGGTCCTGGCCGCCCTCCTGGCCTCCCCGCGCGCCTTCGCCGCGGCTCCGCCGCCGGACCTCTACGCGGGCCAGTGGGGCACCCCAGGCTCGGGCCCCTCGCAATTCAACAGCCCCAACGGCGTGGCGGTGGACGCCGCCGGGTTCGTGTACGTGACCGACTACGTCAACAACGTGGTGCAGAAGTTCACCCCTGCGGGGGCCTTCATCCGCCAGTGGGGGGGCGGCGGGACTGCATCGGGCCAGCTCAACGCGCCCTACGGCATCGCGGTGGACCACACCTTCAAGGTTTACGTCGTGGAGTATGGCAACAACCGGGTGTCGAAGTTCGACAGCTCGGGGGTGTTTCTGGGCAAGTGGGGCTCGCCGGGCCTGGGCAACGGCCAGTTCCAGAACCCCACCGGTGTGGCCGTGGACGACAGCGCCAACGTGTACGTGACCGAGCCCCGCCGGGTGCAGAAGTTCACCTACTCCGGTACATTCCTGGTCAAGTGGGGCGGCCCCGGAAGTGGGGACGGCCAGTTCATCAACGCCAACGGCATCGCCTGCTTCGACGGCAGGATCTACGTGGTGGACACCGGCAACAACCGCGTGCAACGGTTCTCCCGCACCGGCGCCTTCGAGCTGAAGTGGGGCGTGTCGGGCTCCGGGGACGGCCAGTTCACCCAGCCGGCCGGCTGCGCCGCCGACCGGGCGGGCACGGTGTACGTGACGGACACCAACAACCACCGCGTGGAGCGCTTCAACCCCAACGGCGTCTACCTGGGCCAGTTCGGGATCGCCGGCTCCGGGGACGGTCAGTTCAGCTATCCCTTCGGCGCCGCGGTCCATCGCGCGAACTACGAGGTCTACGTGGCCGACACCTTCAACTACCGGGTCCAGCGCTTCGTGCCCAACCCCGTCGCGGGCCTGGGCGACGGTCCGGCCCTGGCGGCGCGCCTCGTGAGCGCGCGCAACCCGGTGCGCGCCGCCACCACCCTCCGTTACTCCCTGCCCCGGGCGGGCGCGGCGCGGCTGGACATCCTCGACCCCGCGGGCCGCAGGGTGCGCACGCTGGAGAGCGGCACGCTGGGCGCCGGGGAGCATTCCACGGTGTGGGACCTGCGGGACGCCGCCGGCGCGCCGGTGCGCCCGGGCGCCTATTTCGCGCGTCTGGCCGGCGCGGGCGTGCTTCGCTCGGTGAAACTGGTGGTGGTCCGCTGACCGACGGCCCGCCCCGCATCCTCCGCGCCCTCCGCCACCGCAACTTCCGGCTCTTCGCGGCCGGCCAGCTGATCTCGCTGGTCGGCACGTGGATGCAGAGCGTCGCCCAGTCATGGCTCGTCTACAGCATGACCCACTCGGCGGTGCTGCTGGGCGTGCTCGGCTTCACCGGGCAGGTGCCCACGCTGCTGCTCGGGCCGCTGGCCGGGGTGGTGGCCGACCGCCATCACCGCTGGCGCATCATCGTGATCACCCAGGCGCTCTCGATGGCCTGCGCCCTGGCGTTGGCGGCCCTCACCCTGGGTGGGGTGGTGCGCGAGTGGCACATCTTCGCGCTGGTGCTGGCGCTGGGCTGCATCAACGCCTTCGACGTGCCCGCGCGACAGGCCTTCCTGGGCGAGATGGTGGGCCGCGAAGACCTCCCCAACGCCATCGCGCTCAACTCCTCGATGTTCAACGGCGCGCGCATGATCGGGCCGGCCATCGCCGGCATCGTGGTGGCCACGGTGGGCGAGGGGTGGTGCTTCCTGATCAACGGCGTTTCGTACGTGGCGGTGATTGCGGGCCTGCTGGCCATGCGGCTCGAGCCCTGGACCCCGCCCCGCGGCGAGCAGGGCGTGGCGGAACAGCTCCGCGAGGGCCTCCGCTACGTGCTGCGCAACGAGGCGCTGTGGCTGCCGCTGGGCCTCCTGGGGTTGGTGAGCCTCACCGCAATCCCCTACCTGGTCCTCATGCCCATCTTCGCCGACCAGGTGCTCCACGGGGGCGCCCGCGGGCTGGGGATCCTGATGTCCGGCGCCGGCCTGGGCGCGCTGGGGGCGGCGCTGGCCATGGCCCGGCGCGAGAACCTGCGCGGCATGGGCCTCACCATGGGCTGGGCCGTGGTGGGCATGGGAATCTCGCTGCTGGCTTTCAGCCTCTCGAAGTCCCTGTGGCTGTCCGCCGCGCTGCTGGTGCCGGTGGGCTTCTCCATGATGACCCAGATGGCCGCCACCAACACCTTCATCCAGAGCATGGTGCCGGACTTCATCCGCGGCCGGGTGATGAGCTTCTACCTGGTCATGCTGCTCGGCATGGCACCCTTCGGGAGCATGTTGATGGGCGGGCTGGCCCACGCGTTCGGAGCGCCCTTCGCGGTGCGCGTGGCGGCCGTCTGCGCGGCCGCGGCCGGGGCGCTGTTCCTCAGTCGCGTGGGGCGGTTCCGGGCGGCGGCGCAGCGGATGCGCGCCGAGACCGCCGCGGCGGGCCGCGCCTGAGCGGAACCCGGGAGCAAGCGAGCCGGCCCGGGGCCTTGAACTCGCAATTGACGGTGGTCTGGGGGGGGCAGAGAATACCGCGTAGAGGTTCCGGCCCCCCGCGTGGCGCTGCCCGGCACGGCGCGGGGGTTGGGCTATCCCCGGGTAACGGAAGGACGGCCACCCCATGCCCTCCACGCCCCCGGCGGACGCGGGTTTCTCGGGGCCCCGGAGTCGCGGCTTCCGCGGCCTGGGACGCGCCTGCTTCTGCGTGCTCGAGGCCGACGGGCGCATCCGTTGGTCGAGTGACTCCTTCGGGCGGTCCCGTGGCCGGCCTGCCGCCGAGCTTGCCGGCACCTCCCTTTTCGACCATTGCGCCTCCCCGGCCGACGCCGACGCGCTCCGCGGCGCGCTGACCGGCGGGGGCGCATCCGCATCGCCGTTCCTCCTGCGCCTTGCAGCCGTTCCACCCGCCCCGCCGGTGGAACTGGAGTGCGCCCTGCTGGGCAGCCCGCCGGCGCTGCTGGTCGGCTGGAGCACCGATGCCGCCCCCGCCCCGGAGGTGGATGCCCCCGAGGCCCTGCGCGTGGCGGAGGTGCGGCTGCAGGCGGTGCTGGACAACGCCCCGATCGGCATCTGGACCTGGGAGGACTGGAAGGTCACCTACTTCAGCCGGTCGTGGGCCGGGATGCTGGGCCGCGAGCAGCCGCCCGGGGCGGAGATCTCGCATTGGGCCGAGTTGCTGGTGCCCGAGGACCGCGAGCGGGTGGTGGGCGAATTCCGCGCCGCCGTGCGCGCCGGCAACAGCTACGAGGGCGAGGCCCGCCTGGCGCGCGCCGACGGCACGCGGCGCCACGTGTGGACGCGGGCGCTGCCGGTGCACGACCTGCACACCGGGCAGTTGTTCTACCAGGGCTTCACCGTGGACATCACCGAGCGGCGCGAGCTCGAAGAGCGGCTCCGGCAGGCCCAGCGGATGGAGGCGGTGGCCGAGCTCGCCGGCCGCGTGGCCCACGACTTCGGCACCCTGCTGGGGGCCATCAGCAGCCAGATCCAGATCATGCAGATGGGGACCGGGCCCGAGGATCCCCTGCAGCGCCAGCTCGACGAGATCACGCGGGCCGCCGACCACGCCGGCACGCTGATCCGCCAGCTGATGGCGGTGAGCCGCCGCCAGGGGCTCGAGCGCACGCCGCTGGACCTGAATCGCGTCATCGGGGACCTGCGCCGGCTGGTGCAGCGGGTGCTGGAGCCCAGTTCCCGCTTCGTGGCGGACCTGGCGCCCGAACTGCGCCGGGTGTACGCCGATCCGGGCCAGGTGGAACAGGTCCTGCTCAGCCTGTGGCTCAACGCGCGCGACGCCATGCCGGGAGGCGGCGACCTCACGGTCCGCACCCGCAACGTCGAGCTCGGCGCGGACTTCTGCCGCACGCGGCCTTCCATGAACCCGGGCTCCTACGTGGAGCTGACGGTGCGTGACACCGGCTCGGGCATGGACGCCGAAACCCGCGCCCGGCTCTTCGAGCCCTACTATTCCACCGGCAGCGAACGGGGCGGCCTGGGTCTGGCCATGGCCTACGGCTTCGTGCGCCAGCACGAGGGCTGGATTGACGTGGAGTCCACCCCCGGCGCGGGAACCACGGTGCGGGTGTACCTGGCCGCCATCGTGGAGCACATGGCGGTTTCCTCCGCGACGCCCGCGGCGCCGGTGCGCGGCGGCGACGAGACCATCCTGGTGGGGGAGGACGACCCGCTGACCCTTGGCTTCACCGAGAGCGCGCTCCAGGGAATGGGATACCGGGTGCTGAGCGGCGCGGACTCCGAGGAGGTGCTGCAGCTCTTCCGCGCGCATGCCGGCGAGATTGACCTGGTGGTGCTCGACGTGGTCATGCCCTCCCGCGGCGGGAGGGAGGTGGCGCGCGAGATCCGGCTCCTGGAGCCCCAGGCGCGCATCCTCTTCGTCAGCGGCTACCTGGTGGCGCCGGAGCAGGGCGCCGAGGGCTGGCCCCGCGGGGCGGGCTTCCTGGCCAAGCCGTTCTCGCCCACCGCGCTGGGCCGCAAGGTGCGCGAGGAGCTGGACCGCGAAGGTTCAGCTTCCGCCTGAGCCCGCGGGCGTTTCGGCGCGCGCGTCGAGGACCGCCCGCACCCGGGCCAGGAGGTCCCGCGGCATGTAGGGCTTCTGGAGGAAGGGCGTGTCGCCCGGCATCACGTAGTCCTGCCCCGCCAGCTCCTCGTTGAATCCGCTGGTGTAGAGGACCTGCATCCCGGGGAAGCGCGGGGTGAGTTCCCTCGCCACGTCCACGCCGCTCATCCCACCCGGCAGGACCACGTCCGTCAGCAGCAGCTGGGGGGCGACCGTCCATTCCGCCGCGCGCGCCAGCGCGGCCGGGCCGTCCGCCTCGGCGAACACCTGGTAGCCCGCCCCGCGCAGCACCTGCGCGGAGAGGTCGCGCAGCGCGCCCTCGTCCTCCACCAGCAGGATGGTCTCGGTCCCATGCGCCCCGCTCCCGGACACCGGCTCGGGCGCCGGAGCCGCCGGGGCTTCCAAGGTTGCGGGCAGGAACACGCGGAACGTGGTCCAGTGCCCCGGGTCGGTGTTCACGCGGATCCAGCCGCCGTGCTGCTGCACGATGCCGTGCACCGTGCTCAGCCCGAGCCCGGTGCCTTCGCCGGGGTCCTTGGTGGTGTAGAAGGGCTCGAAGATGTGGTCGAGCTCGCGCGGGTCGATGCCGCCACCGGTGTCCGACACCGCCAGCATCACGTGGCGCCCCGGCCGGCCCTCGGGCTGCCGCGCCAGGCCGGCTTCGTCCACCCCGACGTTGGCGGTCTCGATCACCAAGTCGCCGGCGCCGCGGATGGCGTCGCGCCCGTTCAGCACCAGGTTGACCAGGAGCTGCTCGATCATGTTGTGGTCGGCCATCACCGGCCAGGCGCCCTCCTCCAGGCGGGTGTGGATGCGCACGTTCTCGCGCACCAGGCGCGTCAGCATGCCGGTCAGGGAGCCCACCAGCGCATTGAGGTCCAGGGGGCGGGGGTGGATCACCTGCCGCCGGCTGAAGGTGAGCAGCTGGCGCGTCAGCGCCACCGCGCGCTCCGCGGCGGCGAGCACCTCTCCGACGTCGTGGTGCTCGCGCGTGCCCGGCTCCAGGGTTTCAAGAAACCCCTGGCTGTAGCCGCAGATCACCGTGAGCAGGTTGTTGAAGTCGTGGGCCACGCCGCCGGCGAGACGGCCCACCGCCTCCATCTTCTGGGCCTGCCGCAGCCGCTCCTCCAGCGCCTGGCGCTCGGTCAGGTCGGTGAGTGCGGCCACCACGCCCACGGTCTCACGCTGCGGGTCGCGCACGGGCGTGGCGCTGACCTGGACGTGGGCCACCGCCCCGTCGGGGCGCTCGAGCGCCAGCGGGACCTGGCGTTCGGCGTGGCCGGTGGCCAGCGCGCGAATCCACGGGGCCTCCCCAAGGGAGGCCGGCGACCCATCCGCGCGGACGATCCGGACGCGGGACAGGACGTCGGCGGGCCCCGCCACCTCCCCGCCCTGGATGGCCAGGAGCCGCTCGGCTTCGGGATTCAACCGGATCTCCGAGCCGTCGCGGCTGATGTAGATGAGTCCCTGCGCGGCCGCCGCGAAGATCTGGTCCAGGGTCTCGCGCTGGTGACCCAGCTCCGCCGCGTTCCGGGTCAGCTCGGCGTACAGGATCGAGTTGCGCAGCGCGAAAGCCACCACGTCGGCGGCCAGGCGCAGGTAGCGCACGTGGACCTCGTCGACGCTGTCCCCAGGGATGGCGAGGTGGAAGAAGCCCACCATCTCGCCGTGGGCCCGGAGCGGGATGGCCAGCACATTCCGCTGGTTCGCGGCCTTGAGCAGCTCGCGGGCCTGCGGGATCGGGTGCTCCTCGACCGGGAACGCGGTCGGCGCGGTGAGGGTGGCCAGCCTGCGCACGTAGGGGTGGTCCACCGGAAGGCGCGACCCGGTGAGGGTCGGGGGAGCGTCGAACCGCCGGGACGCCCGGACTACGAATTCTCCCCCCGGTCGCTCCTGGGCGTAGATCGCGCCGTAGCGGTACGGCAGGGAGAGCACGATGTCGTCGAGGGCGGCCTCGAGCACCGCGTCGCGGTCCAGGCTGGAGATCAGCCGCTCGGAGAGACGCCGCAGCGCATCCAGTTGCCGCCCCCGGGTCTCCAGCTCCTCCTGGGACTTCTGGCGCTCGCTCACGTCGCGGGAGAGCACCAGCACCGCGCCGCGCCCGCCCACGAGGACCGGGGTGACGGTGAGCTCGAATTCCCGGTACTCCCCGCCCTTCACGCGCCAGGAGAAGCGCGTCTCGGACGTCAGGCCGTGCAGCGCCGCGCGGGCCACCTCCTCGGCGGTGCTGCGGTCCCGGGGATCCAGCCGGGACATCACGTCGAGCCCCGAGAGCTCCTCCACGCTGAAGCCGGAGACCTCCGCGGCGTACGGGTTGGCGTAGAGCACCCGCATCCCCTCGTCGAGGACCACGATGGACTCGCGGGCCTGCTGGAGGATCTGGCGCTGCCAGGAGGCGTCGTGAGGGTCCAGCAGCGGGCCGCGCGAGGCGCGCGCCGGCGCCGCCGCGGGCTTCGCCGCCGGCCCCCGCCCCCGCAGGCACCCAGGACCAGCAGCGCCGCCGCCGCCGCAGGCAGGCTCCCGGCCGCTCCGAGAGGGGAGTGGGGCAGGGCGGCGGCCACGTAGGGCACCGCCCCGGTCGCGCCCGGGAAGGCGGGCAGCGCCAGCACTTCGTAACCGGCGGGGCCGGGAGCCGAGACGCGGAAGCGCACGCGCGGCGCGCGGGAGGCCTCCGCGCCCGCGTGCCGCAGACCCATCGAGATGCGTGATTCGAGGCTGTCGGCCTCCGGCAGCGCCCGGCCGGCCCACAGGACCTTTACCTGGGCCCGCGCTCCGACCCCCGCCGCCTCGATGAGGTGGGTGAGCACCAGCACCCCCGTCACCTCGCCGCCGCGGCGCAGGGAGGCGGCCAACGCCAGCACCGGGCGCCCGGATTCCTCCAGGCAGTCGGTCGCCGAGCCCGTTTCAATCGCCTGCCGGATCAGCCCCCGCGGCGGCGGCCCAAGGAGCCCCAGGGCCGGGGAGGTGACGGCCACGGGCAGCCCCCGGGGGTCGAAAACCGCCAGCGCCCCATCGCTGGGCCGCGGCAGGATCTCGTCCCGCGTGGCCCGGAGCAAGGAATCCAGCCCCGCCCCCGTGCCGCCCGCCGCCACCACCAACTCCGCCCGCGCCACCGCGCCGCCCACGCGGGCCGCCAGCCGGTCGGCCTCGGCCCGCAGGGCCGCCTGGGCCGACTCGGCGGTGTGCTGGAGCACCAGCTCGCGCTCCGAGGCGGCGGCGCGCTCGGCGGCACGCCACAAGAGGGCGCCGGCGGCGAGGGGGATGGCGGCGCCGAAAAGGAGGATGCCGGCGCGTAGCCAGGCGGACAGGGAGTACTTCATGCCCACCGATGCTAGCGGCCGAACCCCGCCCGTGCAACTCGCGTTGCGTTGACCGTCCGGGAGGGGCGCGCTAGGCTCCGTGAACCCCGGTGCACAGCGATCCCCGCCCGGCGCGCGACCTGCCCGCCCGGCCGCGTACCCACCCACATGGAAGGTCGCCATGAAACGAATCCTGGTTTCCGCCGTCCTCCTGGCTGTCCTGCTTCCCCTCCTGGCCGCCGCCCAGGGGGCCTCGAAGGTCCCGATGCGGTCCGAGATCGATCCTGCCCACAAGTGGCACCTCGAGGACATCTACCCGAATGACGAGGCCTGGGACGCGGGTTTCAGGCAGCTCGAGGCCATGCTGCCGCGGGTGGCGGCTCTCAAGGGCACGCTGGGCACGTCCGGGGCATCGCTGCTGGCGGGGCTGCGGATGCAGGATTCCCTGGGCATCCTCGGGTCGCGTCTGGGGGTGTACGCCTCCATGCGGCGCGACGAGGACACCCGCGTGCCCAAGTACCAGGGGATGGGCGACCGCATGAGCGGGCTGGGCTCGAAGCTGCGCGCGGCCACCGCGTACATGGACCCGGAAATCCTGGCCGTGGAACCCGCCAGGCTGGAGCAGTTCCTGTCCGATCCTTCGGCGACGAATCTGGCGGTCTACCGCCAGAAGCTGGCGGACCTGGAGCGCACCCGCGGGCACACGCTGTCCGAGGACCTGGAGCGACTGCTGGCACAGGCGGGCGAGATGTCGGGGGCCTCGGGTCAGATCTTCGGCGCGTTCAATGACGCGGACCTGAAGTACGGCAGCATCAAGGACGCCTCCGGCAAGGAGGTGGACGTCACCAAGGGGCGCTTCCTGGGGTTCCTGGAATCCCCCGACCGGCGCGTCCGCCGCGACGCATTCCGCGCCGTGAACGGCACCTATGCCTCCTTCAACAACACGCTGGGCGCGTGCATGAACGCCAACGTGAAGCGCGACATCTTCTATTCCCGCGCCCGGAAGTACGGGAGCGCGCTGGAGGCCTCGGTGGACCGGGGGAACATCCCGGTGGCGGTGTACCAGAACCTGGTCCGCACCGTGAACGCCAACCTGGCCCCGCTGCACCGCTACGCGGCGCTGCGCAAGAAGTGGATGCACCTGGACACCCTGAACGTGTATGACCTCTACACGCCGCTGGTGCCCGCCGCCAAGGTGGACGTGCCCTTCGCGCGGGCGCGCGAGGAGGTGCTGGCGGGCCTCAAGCCGCTCGGGGAGCAGTACCTGGCGGACTTCCGGAAGGGGCTCGACTCCGGCTGGATCGACGTGTACGAAAACCAGGGCAAGCGCAGCGGCGCCTACAGCAGCGGCACGCCCACGGTGCATCCCTACGTGCTGCTGAACTACAACAACACCCTGGAGGACGAGTTCACGCTGGCCCACGAGATGGGTCACTCGATGCATTCCTACTACACCTGGAAGACGCAGCCGTTCGCCTACTCGGGCTACTCCCTGTTCGTGGCGGAGGTGGCGTCCACCGGCAACGAGGCCATCCTCATCAATTACCTGCTGAAGCAGCCCATGGACCGGCAGCAGCGGCTGTTCCTGCTCAACCACTACCTGGAGCAGATCCGCACCACCTTCTACCGCCAGACGCTCTTCGCCGAGTTCGAGATGCGCACCCACGAGATGTCCGAGGCGGGCAAGCCGCTCACGGCCGAGGCGATGAACAAGTTGTACCGCGAACTGTTCCAGCGCTACTACGGCCCGGACCTGCACCTCGACCCGCTGGCGGACTACGAGTGGAGCCGGATCCCGCACTTCTACCGCAGCTTCTACGTGTACCAGTACGCCACCAGCTACGCCGCGGCCACGGCGCTCTCGGAGAAGGTCCTGAACGAGGGACAGCCCGCGGTGGACCGTTACCTGGGCTTCCTGAAGGCCGGCAGCAGCGAGTACCCGATCGAGGTGCTGAGGAAGGCCGGGGTCGACATGACCACGCCGGCGCCGATCGAGGCCACCTGCCGGCTCTTCGACCGGTTGCTCACGGAAATGGAACAGCTCTGGGACCAGAAGTAGGACCGGCACTCATGTCCGCCGGCGCCCGGCAGACATGGACGCCGGGCAGGCATTCACTCATGCCTGCCCGGCGTCTTTGAGGGCCTGCCGGGACACCCGCCGGGATGGATGTCCCAGCCCTTGGTGGACAGCAGCACGTCCGCGAGCCGGCGCACCTCCTCTCGGTGCATCAGCGCGAGGTCCACACCGAAGAAGTACAGCTCGAAGGGCGCGGACAGGGCGCCCGCGGTGGAGGACAGGCTGGTCCCCCGGTGGTACCAGCCGACCACGGTTCCGTCCAGGGGCACCGGGGGGGAGAGTCCCGCGATGCTGGCGGTGGCCTGTCGGCCCCGCGGCCGGTAGATGGCGATCGGCTGCCACGGCGAGGAATCGGGGCGGGCAGGCTGGTAGGACTGCGGCTGGCCGTCCAGGCACTCGTTGGCGCCGCTGTAGGGCAGGCTCTGGTAGCGCGTGTCGTAGCGCGTCAGGGGCATGGTGTCGTAGCGGCCGGCGTCGAAGGAGAGCATCGGGATTCGCGAGGGTTCCGTGCCCCGCGCGGTGGCGCGGCTAAAGGAGACCGGGTGCGGTTCAAGGGACTCCATCCGCGGGTCGCGCTCCGGATGGGTGTTCGGATTGACCGAGTTGTTCTGCGTCGGGAACAGCGTGCACGACCCGCGGATGCCCAGCAGGTCGTACACCAGGCTGCCGACCGAGGTTTCCCGGCCGGCGTTGACCGGGTAGGACGGCGTGCCGAGCGTCTCCAGCGCCTTGCCGAATCCGCCCCCGAAGCCCCACACGTGCCCGCCGGACTGCAGGTAGGCCACCAGGTTGTTGTAGCCGCCGCTGGCGGCGTACTGGTGGAGGATGTAATCGGTGGGGGCGAGCACCCGCCCCTGCGGGACGTACCATACGATCGCCCGGTAGCGCGCCAGTACCGAGTAGGGGATGTTGCGGAACAGATTGGGCCGGTTGACGATGAACGAGTCGGCCCCCGCCACCGGCCGGCAGCGCCCCGCGGGATCCTCCCGGGTGTCCAGGAAGGTGCGCCCCGACTCGAGGATGTCCCTCCAGAAGGCCACGTTCTCCTCGACCGTCATCGCCGTGCCCACGCCGGCGCCGCTGACCATGTCGGGGGAGTCCATGATATAGAGCACCGCGCGATCGAAGCGCGGCGCCACCACCTCCACCAGCACCGCGGCGATGGTGGTTGCGCCCGCCTCGTCCAGCGTCTTGATGAACAGCCTGTGCTGCCCGGGCGGGGTGCTCGACGGGAACACGAAGATCGTGGCCCGGGGATCCACCGGGCCCCATGCGAAGCCGCCCGGCTGCGTGATGACCGGCCGGTCGGCGGTGGGATCGTCGATGTCCAGCGCGTAGCTGTAGCCCAGGACCTGCCCGCCGTAGTCCGCAGCGCTCGCGGTCCATGACACCAGGAAGCCCGCGCCCGCCGGCACCTGCACGCTCAACGCCTGGTTGGGGTCGTAGCCCAGGAAGGACCGCGTGGCGGAGCCCGCCCGAACCGTCAGATTGGGTTTTGAGGTGCTGGCCTGCACGGTGAAGATGGACATGTTCACCCCCAGGCGCGCCGCGTTGGCCTGCAGGATGCGCACTTCCCCGGGCGGGTCCCGCTCCAGCGTGGGCAGGGGCTCCTCGGCGCCGGCCTCGTCCACCGCCCGCACGATGGCGCAGTAAGTGTGGCCCACCTCCAGGACCAGCGGCCAGCTGGTGGTGTCGCCCCCCACGCAGAAGCCGCGCGTGAGCAGGGTGATGCGGGCCATCTGGTCCACGTCCGACTGGAACAGGGCCACCGGCGGTGGCGTGATGTCGCGCACGAAGAGGTGGTAGCGCGCCGGTCGCCTGCCTTCAGTGGTTGCGTCCAGGTCCTCGCCGTCCCAGTGGAGGACGGTGCTGGGTCCCACCTTGGCCGGCCGGTTGATGCTGATGGGCGAGCGGATCACGGTGGTGGGCGCGATGTCGTAGGCGGTGAACATCCGCGCTTCCCAGGCCGACATCATCCCGGCGTCGTCCACGGCACGGACGAAGAAACCCTGCGCGCGGGCGAAGGTGAACTTGCGGCGTGAGCTGTCGCCGAGCGCCGCGTACGCGCTGTCGGCGCGGTAGCGCAGCCGCACCGAGCCGAGGCGGGTGACGCCCCAGCGGTCGCGCCGCTCCAGGGCGGTGTCCGCGGCGCTCGTGGCGTAGGCGTAGTGTTCGACGGCGCCGTCGGGATCGAATCCCGTCCAGCGGAAGCTCACGGTGTAGGGCGAGAGATCGGAGCCGTCGGGCGTGCCCAGCACCTCACCCTCGGTGATGCGCACCACGGGTGCGCGGTTGGGCAGCGCCACCCCCTCCAGCTGCCTTCCGCAGCCCGCCAGGGTGAGCACCCCGAGGGCCAGCGTGGCCGCCGCCACCCGCAGGCTCGCCGGCGCGATCACCGGATCACCGTGAACCGGCCGACGAAACTTCCCGACCCGGATTCGACCGCGTACACGTAGATGCCTCCGCGCACGTCCTGGCCGTTGCGGGAGACCAGGTTCCACTCCACCGTGCCGGAGCGCCGCGTGTCGGTCTCGTGAAAGCGCTGCACCAGGTCGCCCGCCGCGGTGTAGATGCTGAGCGTAAAGCGGCCGCAGGGCAGGTGGTTGAAGTTCACGTGCGTGCCCGTGGGGTCGTCGGAACTGGGCCGCAGGTCCCACGCGGCCCGGAATCGGTAGGGGTTGGGCACCACCTTCACGCCCCGCGGGTCGCCCGCGCAGTCGGTGCGCGCGCTCACCACCGTGGATTCCACCGCGGCCAGCGCCGTCTCCCCGCGTGATACCTTGCCCGCCTCGGGGCCCAGCATGTCGGAGCGGGTCTCGCTGTAGGCGGTGACCGCGTAGAAGTACCGGAATCCGTTGGCCACGTCGCGGTCCACGAAGTGGTAGTAGCCCACCGGGTGGGCGCGGCAGCCGGGCACCGGACACACCGCGGTGGAGTCGTAGCGATCCTCCGGAAACGCGGGATTGCGCGCCGAATCCAGGGGCGCCGCCTGGCCCACGGACCCCTCGGTGGCCCACCAGCCCACCAGCTGCCACAGGTCGGTGTTGGGCCCGATCACGCCCGTGGCGGCGTCGCGCTTCCATCCCGCGGCGCGGTACAACCTGTAACCCACGAAGTCCCGCATGCCGGTGACCGGGTTGGGCACCTGCTCGGCGAGGTCGTCCCACAGCACCTCGACACTCCGGTCGCCAGCCACGGTCCGCAGCCGGGGCAGGACCGGCGGGAGGCTCGCGTTCCAGGTCTCCTGGTCCACCAGGTGGTTGCCGGTGTAGTTCGCGCCCACCGGCGAGTCGCACGTGCCGGTGGCCATGTCGCAATCGAGGTCGAACCAGGTGCACTTGAACGGGTCGAGCCGGCGGTAGTTCACGCCGATCTCGTCGTTGACGTCGCGGCAGTCGAAGTACTCGATGGTGCGGCCCCGCTCACCCATCACGCACACCTCCCGGCCGCGCTGGCCCGCGTTCCGGTAGCTCAGGCTGGAGGGGTCCGAGCCAGGGTTGCGGCAGGAGGTCGAGGCGGAGGGCTGCTCGGGCGGGAAGTAGGTGATCTTGTTGTACTGCGTGTTGGCCTTGTAGCGGCCGCGCCGCACCTTCCAGGCCTCCTGGCAGGCCTCCAGCAGGCTCTGCGGGTGGGGATCGAACTCGGTCTTCGGGATGAGGTCGCCCATCTTGCGGCGGAACCCGGCGCGGTCGTCCCAGGTGCGGGGCATCGGCACCGACAGGTCGTAGTCGGCGCGTCCCACGCACACCGCGACGTCGAACTCGATACTGCTGTCGGCGGGCAGGGCCAGGAAAGGGCCGGTCGAGAACAGCGCCCGGTAGCTCCCGGTGGCGGTGGGGGCGGGGAAGGCACGCAGCTGGCGGGACGCCTCGGTCATCGCGTCCCAGCGCTCCGCGTCGGTGACCGGGCGCCCGCCCTGGTCATAGGGGATCGACGGGTAGAACAGCCGGAAGGAATTCACGCGGGTGGCCCGGGGGGCGATGCCATAGGTGTCCCCGCTCACGTCGTCGGGGGTGATCGCGGCCTTGAACCCCAGCCTCGGGTACTTCGTCGCGCCCAGCAGCACCAGCGCGCCGGCGCCGGGGGTGTCCCCGCCGTCGCCGTCGTCGTCGGCGCACCAGAAGACGTGCATCACCGAGTCGGCGTGCGAGGCGTGGATGATCGAAAGCGGCGCCCGCGCCACGGAGAACTGCGGCAGCAGGGAGGGCAGCTTGAACGAGGTGTCGGGAAGGCTGGCCCCGTCGGCGCCGATCTCGAGCCAGCCCACGTGGTCGTCGGAGGTGGCCGCGGTGCCCCCTCGGGGGCCGGCGGTGGGCCGCCAGTACATGCCCACGAAGACCGAGTCCAGGGCGTGCCCGCGGCCGTCCAGCACCCGCGTCACGTTGGTGATCTCGTAGTGCAGCCCCACGAAGTCGCTGGCCCCGGCGGTGGGCCAGGCGAACGAGGTGCGGCGCACGCGCAGGCCCAGCGGGACGTGCGTCTCGGTGTAGCTTCCGTCCTCCATCGCCTGCGGCGTGTGGTCGGTCATCTCGGTGGCGAACATGTCGGGGGAGACGGCGCCGAAGTCCTCGTCCACGCGCCCGTCGCCGTCGTCGTCGCTGCCGTTGAGGAAGTCCTCGTCCACGCGGGTGTCTGCGTCGTCATCCTCGCCGCGGCGCCCTCCGCGCATGCCGGCGTAGGCGTGGAGGGTCCGGGCGGATTCGGCCAGGTCCCCGCGCAACTCGTCGGAGTCGTCCACGCGGCGCGCGCCCTGGTCGTCCTTCGCGGCCACCCACAGGCTGGAGTAGTAGAGGTACTCGGCCTTCGATGGTCCCGGCCACTGCGCCCCCGGATCGCGGTTCAGGCCCCGGTCGAACCAGGCGTTGCCCGGGGAGAGATTGGTGTTGTCCACGTGGAGCCAGACGTTGCCCGCGGTGTGCAGCCCGCCGGTGCCGGCAGCCTGCTCGTAGACCTGGGGGGCGATCCCCACGGGGGGAGAACCCACCCCGCGCGGGCCCGGCGCGCGGCTGTCCGCGCCCGTCCCGCGGCCGGCCCGGCTCGCGAGGCGGACTTCCTCCGGGTCCAGCCCCGGCTGCGCGGCGCGCGCGGATGCCCCGCTCCAGCCGAGCCAGGTGAGGACGAGTGCGAGAGCGGAAAGGGTGCGGACCAGGGCTCGGGGCAACGGGTGATCTCCCGACAGAGTGGGTGCGGGCCAGGGCGGGAGAGGGGGTCCCACAAGTATGCCACATTCCGCGCCGTCCGGGAACGCGCACGCCACGCGCGCGCCACGCGCACGACCGGGCGTGCGACCGGGGGTGCGACCGGACGCGCCACCCGGGGGAGGCCCCCGGGTCGGTGCGCGGCTGCGGCGGCCGCCCGCGCGCCTAGCCCCGGATCAGCAGCGCCGTGAGCGCCAGACAGATCAGCCCGGAGGCCAGGATGGTGAAGGGGAACGTGAGCAGCCAGGCGTAGGCGATCTTGCGGCCCAGGCCCCAGCGGACCGCGGAGAGTCGGCGGGTGGAGCCCACCCCCATGATCGAGGCGGTGATCACCTGCGTGGTGGACACCGGCAGCCCCGAGTGCGCGGTGAACATCAGCACCGTGGCGGCGGCGGTCTCGGCGGCGAATCCATGCACCGGCTGGAGCTTCAGCAGGCCCACCCCCAGGGTCCGGATCACGCGCATGCCGCCCGCGGCGGTGCCCAGCGCCATCGCGGTGGCGCACGCCAGCACCACCCAGGTCGGGATGTGCCCGCCCTGCGACATTCCCACCCCCGCCAGCGCGAGCGTGATGATGCCCATGGCCTTCTGGGCGTCGTTCTGCCCGTGCGAGAAGGCCATGAACGAGACCGAGCCCAGCTGCAGCAAGCCGAACCAGCGGTTCACCCGGCTGGGTGCGCGGTCGCGGATGAGCAGCGAGAGGGCCGCCATCACCACGAACCCGCCCAGGAATCCGAAGAGCGGCGCCAGGAGCATGAACAGGAGCACCTTCTCGATGCCCGGCCCGTGCAGCGCCGTGAGCCCGCCGGCATAGGCCACCGAGGCCCCGATGAGCCCGCCCATGATGGCGTGCGAGGAGGAGGCGGGCAGCCCGCGGCGCACGGTCAGGATGTTCCACACGATGGCGGAGAGCACCGCGGAGAGGGTCAGCACCAGCGGCGCGAACTGCACCGCCTGGCCCGTGAGGTGCAGGGCCTTCACGTCCACGATGCCCTTCATGATGGTCTTGGCCACCGCCTGGCCCGCCAGCGCGCCGAGGAAATTCAGCGTGGCGGCCAGCATGATCGCCGCGGCGGGGGTGAGCACTCGCGTGGAGATCACCGTGGCCACCGCGTTGGCGCAGTCGTGCCAGCCGTTCGAGAAGTCGAACGCCAGCGCGGCGATCACCACCAGGACCACCAGCAGGGTGAGTGTCATCAGGCGTGCTTGATGACGATCCCCTCGAGGAGGTTGGCCAGGTCTTCGCAATCGTCCACGGCCGCCTCGAGTTTCTCGTACAGCTCCTTCCAGACCATGATCACGATGGGGTCGGTCTCGCGCGCGAACAGCTCGGAGAGGGCCAGCCGGAACGCCTCGTCCGCCTCATCCTCGAGGTTGTTCACCTCCACGCACGCTGCCAGGATCGTCTCCGGGCGCTTGAGCGTGCGCAACTGGCGGACCGCGGTCTCCACTTTCTCGGTGGTGCGCAGCAGGATGCGGGCGATTTCCGCCGCGCGCACGGTGTGCCGGACCGACAGGTCCACGCGGTAGATGGCCAGCCGCCCCGCGGCCTCGTCGATCAGGTCCAGGATGTCGTCCAGCTCGGTGATGAGCAGGTGGATGTCCTCGCGGTCCAGCGGGGTGATGAAGGTCTTGTTGAGGCGGGCCAGCGTCTGGTGGGTGACGTCGTCGCAGGCGTGCTCGATGTCCTTGATCTTGAGCACCGCCCCCACCATCTCCGACTGCGGCGTCCGGGCCTCGATGAGCTCCACCAGCGAACGGGCGCCGGACACCACGTGGGCGGCGGCGCGTTCGAACAACTCGAAGTACTCCTCGCCGTGGCTGAACAGGCGGCGAATCATTCGGGGACCTCCTCCGTGGGTGAGCCCCGAAGCTAGCGGTGCCGCGCGCCGGGGTCAAGTGCGCCCCGATGCGCCCCGATGCGGCGCGGATCGCGCGGCACGCCCCGGATTGTGTCTGGCACACCGGGCCTCCGAGGCGATACATTCCAGTTTCCCGGGCGCGATCCCGCGCCGCCCGGATTCACCCAGGAGGACCCGAATGGCACCCCTGAATCCCGACTTCCACCGCCGCGGCTTCCTCAAGGCGCTGGCGTGGATCCCGGTCCTGCCGCTGGCGGCGTGGGCCGGCCGGGCCCTGGCCCAGTCCCCGGCCCCCGCGCCCGGGCAGCCGGCTCCGACGCCACCGGCGGCGCCCGCCGCCCCGGCCGCGCCGGCGGCCCCGCCCCACCCCGACCTCGCCCCGCTCACGCAGCTGCTGAAGAACCGCTACGGCAAGCAGGTCACCGATGAGCAGCTGGCCGCGATGGCTCCCGACATCGAGCGCGTGGCCCGCCTGGGCGAGCGCCTCCGCAAGTCGCCGCTGAAGAACGCGGACGAGCCCGACTTCGTCTTCCGCGCCACGCAGTGGCCGTGAGGGGGCCGACGCGATGACCACCTCGGAGCTGTGCTTCAAGTCGGTGCGCGAGCTGGGCGCGCTGCTGCGCGCCCGCAAGTTGTCCCCGGTGGAACTGACCCGGGCCTGCCTCGAGCGGCTCAAGGAGCACGGCCCCGGGCTGGGCGCGGTGGCCACGCTGATGGAGGAGTCCGCGCTGCGCGAAGCCGCCGCTGCGGAACGGGAGATCTCCGCGCGGCGCTACCGCGGTCCATTGCACGGGATCCCCTACGGGGTGAAGGACCTGCTGGCCACCCGCGGGGTGCCCACCACGTGGGGCGCGCAGCCCTACCGGGACCAGGTATTCGACTACGACGCCACCGCGGTGATCCGCCTGCGTGAGGCCGGGGCCATTCTCGTGGCCAAGCTGGCCATGGTGGAACTGGCCGGCGGGCTGGGCTACAACACCGCCGACGCCTCGTGGACCGGCCCGGGGCGCACCCCCTGGAACCGCAATTTCTGGAGCGGCGGCTCGTCCAGCGGGCCGGCGGCGGCGGTCGCCGCCGGACTGGCGGTCTTCGCCATCGGCTCGGAGACCTCGGGCTCCATTCTAACGCCCGCCGCCTTTTCCGGCGTGAGCGGCCTGCGCCCCACCTATGGCCGGGTGAGCCGCCACGGCGCGATGGCGCTGAGCTGGACCCTGGACAAGCTGGGCCCCATGGCCCGGTCCGCGGACGACTGCGGGCTGGTGCTGGCCGCGCTCGCCGGGCACGATCCGCTGGACCCCAGTTCGCTGCGCGGGACCTACTCGCATCGGGAGCCCGGCAGTCCCGCCCCAAGCGGGGCGCGCACCCCGGGGTCGCGCCGCGCCCCCGGAGCGCGCGCGGAGGTGCGTGCCAACGTCGAGGCCTCGCTTGAGGTGCTGAGGAAGTTCGCGGACGTCACCCTGGACGTGGACTGGCCCGACTTCCCGTGGGGGCCCGCGGTATCGGTCATCGTGGGCTCGGAGGGCGCCTCCGCGTTCCTGGAACTGGTCGAAAGCGGTCGCGCGGCCGAATTGCGCTGCGTGAAGGACCGCACCGGCGGGCTGCCCTCCACGCTGATCCCGGCGGTGGACTACCTGCACAGCATGCGCCTGCGGGGTCCGATGCGCCGCGCGGCCGCCGCGCTGTTCGAGCGCTTCGACGCGGTGGCCGCCCCCACGCGTCAGACCGTCGCCTATCCCGTGGGCGTGGAGTTCGAGAAGGTCTACCCGGGTGTCGGGGGAGGGCCCGCGCTGATCCCGGCGGGCAACCTGTGCGGGCTGCCGGCGCTGGCCGTGCCCAACGGCTTCGGCGAGAAGGGCCTGCCCACGTCGCTTTCGCTGCTCGGCGCGCCGCTCTCGGAAGCCACGCTGCTGGAGCTGGGAGCCGCGTTCCAGGCCGCGACCGACTGGCACCGCAGGCGCCCGCCAGGAGTGTGAACGTGATGACCCTGTGGCCACCCCGGCGCGCGGCGGCGCGCGTTGGCGCGACACCCCCCGCGGTTCCGGCCCGCCCCGGCGGGCGTGTTCGCGGTCCCTTCGTCACCACGGCCCTGCTGGCCTCCGCGGCGCTCCTGGCCGCCGGGGCCGCCGGAGCCGCCGAGATCGTGGTGCGGCCGCAGGGGCCCGGGCACCTGCCGATCCAGGACGCGCTGGAGCGGGCGCGCGCCGGCGACGTGGTGCTGGTGGAGCCGGGGAACTACCGGGAGCGCCTCGAGATCCCCTCCGGCGTGACGCTCCGCAGCCGCGCCGGCGCCGCGCGCACCGTGATCCAGGGCGACGGCACCGGCAGCATCCTCCTGGTGCGGGCGGCCGACACCCTGGTGACCATCGAGGGCTTCACGTTCCTGGGCGGCGGCGCCACCGGCATCCTCGGGCGGGGCCTCGCCGGGGGCGGGGCCATCCTGTGCGACGAGTCCAACGTGGTCATCCGGCGAAATGTCTTCCGGGCCAACCGCCTGCCCGGCCGCAACGCGGTGGGCGGGGCGGTGGCGATCTTCGGCGGGTACGTGTCCATCGAGGACAATCGGTTCGAGGACAACATGGCCGTGCGCGGCGGCGGGCTGTACGTGCGCGGTCACGCCCGCGTGGTGGGCAACGAGTTCGTGCGCAACCGCTGCTCGCAGTACGGGGGCGGGCTGTACGTGGAGCGCGCCGTGGGGGTGGTGGAACGCAATATCTTCCGCACCAATTTCGCGGGCTGGGGCGGGGGACTGTGCGTGGGGCGGCTCACCGAGGTGAAGGTGTTCCGCAACACGCTGGTGGAAAACCACTCGGTCCAGTGGGGCGGGGCCATGTTCGTGCTGGAGAGCGAGCCCACCGTGGAGCGCAACCTGCTCCTGGGCAACACCTCGGACTTCCGCGGCGGGGGATTCGCCAGCGGCGCGTTCGGCTTCCCGGTGCTGCGCGACAACCTGGGCTGGAACAACCGCCCGTTCAACTTCTTCTACGCCGAGGACACCCTCGACATCGCCGGCTCGGTGGAGCAGCTCGAGGCCGACCCGAAGCTGGCGGACTACGTGCGCGGCGACCTGCACCCGAGGCGCGGCGGGCCCGCCGCCGGCCCGCGCGGCCCGATCGGCGCGCTGGATCCGGTGGACCGGCCGCTGCGGCCGAAGCGGTAGCGGCGGGGGCGGGGGCTCACGCCCGGCCGGGTTCAGGGAAGAGGTCTCCGAGGATGTCGAGCGGAGTCCGGTACGACCAGGGGGACGGCCGGCGGCCGTCCCCCTGACGTCTCAGGCAGGCAGGACTGCCTGCCCTAGATCAGCTCGAAGTACAGGTCCAGGCAAGTGTGAGTCGCGTCCTTGCCGGTGCGGAACTTCGCGCGCACCTTGTCGCCGATCTTGATCGGCTTCCGGTCGGCCAGGTAGCTCTTCACGATGGTCGCCACGCCGGCGATCTTGACGTCAATCTGGTAATACGGCGTCTCGATCTCCAGGCCCGTGCCGCCGCGCTCCACGTAGGTGTACGTGTAGATGTACCCCTCGGGCTTCTGGATCTCGGTCCACTGCATCGGCTGGTGACAGTCGGGGCAGTCGGCCCGGGGCGGCAGCCACATGTCCCCGTTGCCCTTGTACACCGGGCACTTGGGGTTCACGCACCGGGTGGCCCTCAGCTTGCCCTCGGTGAGCCCCTTGAAGTACGGGGTGATCAGCCCGTAGGTGTGGAAATGCGTGCCTTCCTCGCCGAAGCGGGGGAAGTGCAGGACCCAGGCGTCCCCGACGACGTCGATCTTCGAGGGGCTGGTCTTCAGCGTCACTCTCTCGCTCATCGTCGCCTCCTACCAGGCCTTTTCGAGGACCGCACAGGTCACGTGACTGCCGACGCCGGCGTGGGAGATGGCCAGCCCGCGGCGCGGGTTCTGCACCTGCAGGCTCTCCCAATCCTCCGGCTTCTCCTTGCCATACCTCTGCCACAGCTTCGGGTCGCCGTGGAACTTGTCGTACTTGCCCTGGAGCTGCCACATCACTTCCCCGCACTGGAAGATGCCGGTCGCGCCCACGGCGTGCATGGTGCCCAGCAGCCCACCGGAGAGGTTCGCGGGGCACTTGCCCTGCTTGCCGGTCCTGGGGTTGTGGAGGTAGCACTCGCCGGAGGTGATGAAGTCCTGCTCCTTCCCGTACAGTGTCAGCCCCACGTCCCCGTAGGTCTGCAGGTCGGAGATGGTGAACGCGTCGTGGGTCTCGACCAGGTCGAGATCCTCGAGCGGGTCCTTCACGCCGGCCATCCGGTAGGCCATGTAGGCGGCGAAGCGGGTGGCGCCGAAGCTCTCGAATCCGGGCCAGCGGCCGTCGTGCGCCTCCATCTCCCGGTACAGCCACTCATAGTCCTTCTCGGTCTCGTTGGGCAGGAGCGGGATGCGCATCGGTCGCCGGTCGCCGGTCCGCAGCGTGTCGGTGCCGCCGCAGGTGAAGAGCTTCACGGGGTGGTCCGAGAGCTTGAATGCCAGCTCCTCGGAACACAGCAACACGGAGGCGGAGCCCACGCTCATGGCGCAGCATTCGAGGAAGCGCAGCGGGTCGGAAACGATCTCGCCCGCAAGCACCTCCTTGACCGTGTGCTTGCCGGACTGCTGGGCGTACGGGGACATCCGCGCGTAGCCGCGGTTCTTCACCGCGATCTCGGCGCGCACCTCCTCCGAGACGCCGTACATCTCCTGGAAACGGCGGGCCATGGGCGCGTAGTAGCTGGCGTAGTTGCGCGCCAGCCGCGTCTCGAAGTCCTTGCACGCCGCGCTGGCGATGTAGAAGTTTCCGGTCCAGGTCTTGACCTCGTCCATGCGCTCCCAGCCCAGGACCAGCGTGCAGTCGCTGTAGCCGCTGGCCACGGTGTTGGCCCCGGCCAGCATGGCGTAGCCGCCGGTGGCGCCGCCGGTCTTGATCCCGAAATTGGGCAGCAGGTTGAGGCCGAGGTAGTCGTGCACCTTGGCCTCGCACAGCAGCTGGTCCTGGAAGTGGTCGGCGAACTCGCCGTAGGAGCAGAAGTTGATCAGCCCCTTCACGGCCAGAGGGTCCATCTTGAGGTCGTTGTCCTCGAGCATCATCCGGAAGGCCATCATGGCCAGCTCTTCGAGCTTCTTCTCCGGGTAGCGCTTGCGGTAGTCCGACGTGCCGTAAGCGACCATGTAGACGGGCCGGCTCCATTTCGGGACCCGGAGGTTGCCTGCGCCGAATTCGATCATGCCGACTCCTCGTTCGTTTGCGCGGGCCAACATGGGCGGCCTCGCCCGTGTCGCGCCGTGCGGGGAGCAACCGGAATACCTCAATCGATGCCACGGAATTGGAGAACGACGGGGATGAACCGGAGAGGCAAAATACCACCCGGTCTCGGGGGGTGGCAAGGCGGAAGCGGAGGGTGAGGCCGCGGGGACACCCGTCGGACGGCGCCGGCACGGCCGGCAACAGCAACGGGGAGCGCGGACCCACCGCGCCCCCCGCGCTTCCATGGCCTGGATCCCGGCTCCCGGCCGGAATCCCGCGGACACAGCCTGGAGGCGTCAAGCCCGACGCCTCCCGCGACATGGGAGATTGGAGCGAACAGCTCGTCGCCCGGCTGCGTCCACTTCCTGTACCGGGACGTGCCCCCACGTCCCAACGTCTTAGAGCCAGAACCGGCCCGGCTGGTGTCGGCGGGAGGCTGGGGTCGAATCTACCCCAGCCGCTCCAGGACCCGGCCCAGGCGGGCCCGGACCTCCTCGGCGATGGGGGCGAGGGCGGGCAACCCGATGGACGCCAACGTCCTGACCGGATCCATGGCCGCCACCACCGACTTGCCGTCGGCCCCTTCGTACACCACCAGGTTGCAGGGGAGCATCAGCCCGATCTCCAGCTCCGCCTGCAGCGCCCGGTGGGCCAGCGGCGGGTTGCAGGCGCCCACGATGCGGTAGCGCCGGAAGGCGACGTCGAGCTTGTCCTTCAGCGTCTTCTGCACGTCAATCTCGGTGAGCACCCCGAATCCCTCGGACTTGAGCGCTTCGGGCAGCTTGGCCAGGGCTTCGTCGAAGCCCATGTCGAGTTCCCGGCGCAGAGCGTACGAACTCACGTGGTGCGCTCCTTCCTCCTGGGTTCCACGTCCTCCGGGGCGTGGGCGCCCTCCTTCTCGCGCGCCGACCGGCGCGGATCGGGCACCGCTCAGGTGGGCACTCCCAGGCGGGGCAGGACCCACGCCTGGACCACCGCCCAGACTACGAAAAACGCCGCAATTGTCAGCACGGATTCCACCTTGGAGCCTCCTCGGGGACCCCCGGCCAGACAGGTCCAGACGTGAGAGTCGCGAGCGGAGGGCGGGGATTCGGGGAAACGTGCGCGGCCGGGCCGGATCCGGGGGCCTCGCCGCGGGGGCTAGACCCAGGGCTCGCCCGCCAAGGCCGCTTCGGCGCTCACCAACAGCGGCGCCGCGGGGTCCAGCTCGGCCTCCGGGACCGCCAGTTCGGGAGCGGGCTGGCCGCGGCGGCTTCGGGCCGGGGCGGGCGGGCCCACGCGAAGCCTGGTGGTGCCCGGACCCGCGTCCCGCGCATGGCCCCGGGCCCTGCGGAGAGCCTCGAACTCGCGGTGCACCGCTGCGCGGACGGCGCCGGGAGCCTCCGGGGCCTCCAGGGAGCGGCACATCGAGAGCATGCGGCGGAAGGACTCGCACCGGTGGCGACAGCTCTCGCAGCCCGCGAGGCGCGACTCCAGCGCCGCGCAGCGCTCGGGGGCGAGGTCGCCCTCGAGGCATTCGGAGAGCAGCCGCACCACGTGGATGCAGGGTCCGGGGCAGCGCTGCCCGAGGTCCTCCTCGAGGCCCAGCACCGGGGCCACCTTCTCGCGGACCGCGACGCGCGCCCGGTGCAGGCGGCTCTTCACCGCGTCCATGGACACCCCCAGCACCTGCGCGACTTCCGCGGTGCTGAGCCCCTCGACGTCGCGCAGCAGCACCACTTCGCGATAGCGTCCGGGGAGCGCGGCGATGGCGGCGTCCAGGGCCTCGCCGGCCTCGCGCGAGCACAGGTCATCCTCGGGCCCGCGCGCCGGGTCGGGCAGCTGGCGCGCTTCCTCGCCGTAGCCGCCGTCCAGCGACTCTTCGCGCTGCGGGGCGAACTTGCTCCGCCGGCGCAGCTTGATGACGTGGCTTCGGGCAATGGTGTACAGCCAGGTGGAGAGGGATGCGGCGCCACGGAACTCCTGCACCCCGCGCGACATCGCGAGCAGGGTTTCCTGCAGGACGTCCTTGGCTTCCTCGGGGTCGCGACACATCTTGACGCTGAAGCGATAGATGCGTTGCTGGTAGTGCTCGAGCAACCGCTCCAGGGCTTGCGCGTCCCCCGATCGGGCGGCCTGGACGAGTTGGAGTTCGTCCTTCTCCGTCACGGTGGGGCTCCCATTTGGAGAGTGCATTCTCGACTATACACCCTCCCGGTCCGCGCGCACGGCCTTTCTGCGGAGAGGCGGGCTCCCTCCTGGCCGCCCGGTCCGATCCGGACCCCGCCTCCGGGGGGCGGGCGCCGCGACGGGCTCCCGGCCAGGCTGTTGCGCCGGGCTCCCTGCCGGCCGCCCGCACCGGGCTGGACACGCCCGGCTGCCGCCCGGCACACTGCGGCCATGAGACTTCCCCGCCGGGTCATGGTGGTCCTGCTGCTCGCGGCCGCCGCCGGGTGCCTGCGACTGTGCCTCTGGCAGGTGGACCGGCTGGGCCAGCGCCGGGAGCGGAATGCCCGGATCGCGGCGGATCTCAGGCGGGCGCCCGCGCTGCTGACCGCGGCCGACGCCCGGAATCTCGCTCTGCTGGAGGGTCGGCGCGTGGCGGCGCGCGGGGTGTTCCGTCCGGCGGGAGAGCAATGGCACAACACCAGCGTGGAGGGTGTTCCGGGCGCGCTGGTGGTCACGCCGCTTTCGCTCGGGGAGGGGACCGAGGCGCCGGTGGCGCGTGGCTGGGTGCCCGCTCCCGGGGGGCCGCCGAAGCCGGGTGCCTATCCGGCGGACACCGGCCGCGTGACCGTGACCGGCCGCGTGACCCGCGTCGCGCCCCTGAGCTTCGCGCTGCAGGTGGAGCCCGGCGCGCCGAGCCCGGCTGCGGTGCTGCCCCCGGGATCGCCCGGGACCGGGCGCGGCAGCGCGTCCGGCCCGGGGGCCGGCCCCAGGGTGGCGCTGCGGCCGCTGCCGCCACCGCGGCTCGACGACGGGCCGCACCTGGGCTACGCGGTGCAGTGGGCGGTCTTCGCCGCGATGTTCGCCGTCGCGGCCGCCTATTTCGCCCGGGGGCCGCGGGCCTGAACTGGCGAGGCGCGGAGCGGCGATTCCCCCTTTCCCCCCGGCGCGATATTGCTACCATCCCCCGCATTCCGACCCCGGCCGGCCGCGCGGGTCCATCCATGCGCAAGACCCTTTCGCGAAAGGACGCTGCAGTGACACGCATCACTCGATGGTCGGTCGTGGCCGCGCTCGCGGGCCTGTGGGCCGTGGGGCCGGTGGCGGCCGCGAAGGCGCCTCCGGCCGCCCGCAGCCGCCCCGCGGCGGCGGCGCGCCTCACCGACGTCTCCGGCTACCACGATGCCGCCGCGCTCGCCCGGGAGCTGGACCGGCTCGCGGGCGCGGGCGGGCCTCCGGTTCGCAGGGTGTCCATCGGGCGCACGCGCGGCGGGCGCGACATCTGGATGGTGGCGGTGGGGGCGGATGCCGCGCGCCTGGCGGCGCCCGCGGGGCGCGCCGGGGACATTCGCGAGGATCCCGCGCAGTACCCCGGACTGCTCGTGGTGGGGGGCACGGACGCCACGCAGATCGCCGGGTCGGAGGAGGCGCTGCGCTTCGTGGCGCGCCTGGTGGGCGACTATGGCCGCGTGGACAGCGTCACCCGGTTGCTGGACCGGGTCACCGTGTACGTGGCGCCCCGAGTCTCGCCGGATGCCTGCGAGCGCTTCTTCCACGCGCCGACGGTCGAGAGCGCCGGCAGCGAGTCGCCGGTGGACGAGGACCGCGACGGCCGGATGGACGAGGACGCCCCGAGCGATCTCGACGCCGACGGCCGCATCACCGGGATGCGCGTGGAGGACGCCGAAGGCGAGTGGTTTCCCGATCCCGCCGATTCCCGCCTGATGAAGCGCGCCGACCGCTCCCACGGCGAGTCCGGCAGGTTCAAGCTGTACGTGGAGGGTGGCGACGCCGACCACGACGGCCGAATCGCCGAGGACGGGCCGGGCGGCGTGGAGTTCAACCGCAACTTCCCGATCGGCTACCGCTACTTTTCCACGGGCGCGGGCGCGGACCCCATGAGCGAAGTGGAGAACCGCGCCCTGGCCGACTTTCTGTTCGACCATGCGTCCATCGCGGCGGTGTTCGTGTTCGGCAGCCAGGACAACGTGGTGCAGCCCTGGAAGGCGGACCCGTCCAACGCCGGCGCGGTCGAGCGCGCGCTGGCCGCGGGCCGCCGCGGGGACTTCGAGGGCGGCGACGGCGGGCGCACCGGCGGGCTGCCCGCCGCGGGCACTTCGGCGCCGCGCCGGCGCGGACAGCCGCGCGTCGAGGAGTCGCCGGTGGAGGCGCGCATCACCGCGCCGCCGGCCGCGGACGCCGATGTCTATGACTTCCTGTCGCAGCAGTACCGCCGGCTCGCCGGGGTGAAGGACGTGCCCGCGGGCGCCCCCGGCGAGGGGGACTTCGCCTCCTTCGTCTACTACGGCATGGGCCGCTGGGCGTTCGCGGCGCGGCCTTGGTGGCCGGCGCAGCCTGAATCGGCCAGGGCCGATTCGTCCGCGCGCGGGGAGCGCGGGGACGAGCCAGGGCCGCGCGGCGACCGCGGCCGTGGCGACGTCGGCACCCGCCCCGATCGCGGCGGCGCGCTCATGGGTCGCGGGGGCCGCGGCACGCCGCGAATCGGCGGCGCGGGCGGATCTTCCGCCGGCGCGGAGGGCGCCTCCGACGCTCAGACCCTCAAGGCGCTGGCGGCGCTGGGGGTGGACGCAGTCGTGCCGTGGCACCGCGTGGAGCATCCCGACTTCCCCGGGAAGACGGTGGAGGTTGGCGGATTCGTGCCTTACACCCGCACCGTGCCCCCGGGCGCGTTGCTCGATTCGCTGTCCGCGGGCGCCGGCGCGTTCCTGCTCGACCTGGCGTCCCGCCTGCCCCGGCTCGAGCTGCGCGACACGAACGCGGAGAAGCTGGGTCCGGGCCTCTACCGGGTCCGCGCCCGGGTGGTGAACCCGGGCTACCTGCCCACCCTGCCGGTCCTGGGCTCCACCGCGCGCTGGCCGCGGGGGGTGCGGGTGCGGGTGGAGGGCGCGCCCCGGCTCGTCTCGGGACATCCGATTCAACAACTGGGGATCGTGGCGGGCAGCGGCGGAAGCAGCGAAGTGACCTGGGTGGTGGCGGGCGAGGCAGGCGCGAAGTTGAGGATCACCGCCGACTGCCCGTCGGCCGGCGCGGCGACGGGGGAGGTGACGCTGCCATGAGGACCCACGTTTCAGACTTCGCCCGGGCCACGCTGATCGCGGCGTGCCTGGGCGCGTGCCTCGCGGCCGCGTCGTCCGCCGCGCCCGCCCCGGATGCCGCGCTGGCCGGCGGCCCCGGTGCGTTCAAGGGCATGGGCGCTCCCGCGCACCCGAAGGTCCCGGTGGCGTGGAACCGCTACTACGATCATGCGGGCATCACCGACATCTGCAGGCGGCTCGCGGCCGCGCATCCGGGGCTGTGCCGGCTGGAGTCCATCGGCAAGTCGTACGCCGGGCGCGACCTGTGGGCGCTCACCATCACCGACTTCTCCGCGGGGGATCCCGCCCGCAGGTCCGGCTACTACATAGATGGGAACATCCACGCCAACGAGCTGCAGGGCAGCGAGGTGGCCCTGTACACCGCGTGGTACCTGCTGGAGAACTTCGGCGTGGTGGAGGGGATCACCCGGCTGGTGAGGGAGCGGACGTTCTACATCGTGCCCACCATCAACCCGGACGGGCGCGACGACTTCCTGCACCGCGCCAACAGCCCCAACAGCCCGCGCTCCGGGGTGGTGCCGCGCGACGACGACGGGGACGGCCAGCCCGATGAGGACCAGGCCGCCGATCTGGACGGCGACGGCAACATCACCCAGATGCGCAAGGCCGATCCCAACGGCCGATGGAAGACCTCACCCGACGACCCGCGCCTCATGGTGACGTGCGAGCCGGACGAGAAGGGGCAGTGGACGCTGCTGGGCGAGGAGGGCACGGACCAGGACCGCGACGGTTCCGTGGCCGAGGATCCCACCGGCTACTACGATCCCAACCGCGACTGGGGCTGGAACTGGGCGCCACGCTACGTGCAGCAGGGCGCCGAGCGCTACCCGTTCTCGCTGCCGGAGAGCCGCGCGGTGCGCGACTTCGTGCGCGCGCACCCCAACATCGCCGGCGCGCAGACCTACCACAACGCCATGGGCGCGATCCTGAAGGGTCCGGGCGAGCGCAGCGACGCGTTCCAGCCCGAGGACGTGGCCACCTTCGACCTGGTGGGCCGCCGCGGTGAAGAGGTGCTGCCGGGCTACCGCTACCTGACCGTGTGGAGCGGGCTGTACACCGTGTACGGCGGGGAGCTGGACTGGTTCTACGGCGCCCGCGGCGTGCTGTGCTTCAGCAACGAGCTGTGGACCGCGTGGAACCTGTTTCGCAAGGACGCCGGCGGCGGATTCTTCGGCGCGCAACCCGACCTGTACCGGTTCGACCGGCTGCTGCTGTTCGGCGAGGGCGTGGTGCCGTGGCGGGCGTACCGCCACCCGCAGTTCGGGGACGTGGAGATCGGCGGTCTCAAGAAGATGTGGACGCGCATGCCACCCACGTTCCTGCTGGAGGAGGAGTGCCACCGCAACATGGCCTTCACCCTCTTCCACGCCTGGACCCTGCCACTGGTGCACGTGGACAGCCTGCGGGTGACCGCCCTCCCGGGAGGCGTGCGGCAGGTGGACGTGCGGGTGGTGAACGAGCGTCCCATGGCCACGCACACCGCGCAGGACCGGGTGAATCGCATCACGCCCCCGGACGCGTTCACCCTCACCGTGCCGGGCGGGAAGGTGCTCGCCGGTTTCGCGGTGGACAACGAGTACCTGGGCAACCTGGCGGAGCAGAAGGAACATCCCGAGCGGCTGGTGGTGCCGGGCATCGCCGGCAACGGCGTGCTCAAGCTGCGCTGGCTGGTGTCGGGAGACGGCGCGCCCACGGTGACGGTGGAGTCGGTGCGGGCGACGGTGCGGGAGTAGGGCGCAACGCAGGAAGGCTACGGGCGCGGGCGGGCCCCGTGCGGCGGGACCCGGGTGCTTGCCCTGCTGGTCTCCCATCGCTATTGTCCGGTTCGATGCCGAATTCAGCCGATCCGGCTGCCGGGACCCCCGCCGGTCCCGGCAGTGGCGCGTCCGGGGGACACGGCGCCCGGGTGGCTTCCAACTCCCTGGCCAGCATGGCCGGCCGCGTTGGATCCATGGCTTTCTGGGTGCTGGCCACCCCCTACATCCTGCACCGGCTGGGACCCGAGCGATTCGGGTTGTGGTCGCTGTTGTTCGTGTTGACCACCTACATGGTGATCATGGACCTGGGCGTGGGCACCGCCCTGAGCCGGTTTTCGGCGGACTCCTCGGCGCGCGGCTCGACGTCCGACCTGGGTCGGTACATCTCCAGTTCCAACTCGATCTACCTCGGACTGTCCGCCGTGTTCCTGGCGGCCGCCTCGCTGCTCGCGGATCCCATCCTGCTCGCGCTGCGGGTGCCCGTGACCATCCCGGAGGCTCGCACCGCGCTAGCCCTCGGCGCGGTGACCGCCGTGGTGGTCGGTTTCGGCTCTCTCGTCGCCGGAGTCATGAACGGACTTCAGCGACAGGTCACCGTGAACGCGATCTCGCTGGCGGCCCTGGTGCCGGGCGGGCTCGGGATCTGGCTGGCGCTGCGCCAGGGAGCCGGCTTGTCCGGGCTCCTGGCGGTCCAGGCGGGCGTGGCCGCGCTGGCCGGGCTGGGCACCGCCATTTTCCTGTACCGCGGCACCCCGGGTCTTCGCGTGCAGGGATTCGGCTGGGATCCCGGGGCCGTGCGCCGGTTGCTCGGACTGGGCATGTGGATCCAGCTCGCCGGCGTGGCCACCGTATTGCAGCTGCAACTGGACAAGTTCTTCCTGACGCGCTGGGCCGGGCTGCCCGTGGTCGGGGCTTACGAACTGGGCTTCCGTGTCGCGGGCGGATTGTTCGCCCTGCCGATCCTCGCGTTCGGCGCCGTGGCGCCTGCGGCAGCTGACTTCGCCGCGCGGGGCGACAGGGTGCGGCTGAGGGATCTCCACGTGCGGGGGGTGCGCTGGGTCGCGGCGCTGGCGCTGCCGCTCCTGGCCGGCACGTGGTTCGGCGGAGGCTGGCTGATGCGCGGCTGGCTGGACCAGGTCCCCGGCGGCGCCGTTCCCACGCTGCAACTACTGTCGCTGGCCTGGGCCCTCAATGCGCTCACCGGGACCGGAACCGCCATCCTGCAGGGAGAAGGACGTCCGCAGCTCACGTTCGCGTGCATGTCCGGGGCGCTCGCGGTGCACGTGGCGCTCGCCCTGGTCTGGGTGCCGCGATGGGGCCTGTCCGGCGCGCTGGCGGCGATCCTCGTTTCCATGCTGGTGTGGGTGGGGGCCTTTGTGCCGCTGTTCCATCGCCGCTGCGGCTGGTCGTCGTGGGATTGCGTGGTGCGCCCCCTGGCCCGGCCGGTGGTTGTGAGCGCGATCGCGGCGGCGGGGCTGTGGGCTGTCCAGCGGGGGCTGCCCGAGCCGGCAATTACCGGGCGCTGGACGTCCCTGGGCGTGGGCCTGATCCTGGTGGTCGCGCCCGTCGCCGTGTGCCTGCCGGTGCTGGCTGCCATCCGGCACTTCGAGCCCGCCGACCTGGCCGTGGTGCGCGAACTGGCGCGACGGTGCACCGCACCACGGAGATCGGAGCGCCCGTAGGGTCAGTCTCCCGTTTCCTCCCCGCCCGGGCCCCGCCGTGCCCCCACCACGGATTCGCAGAGCTGGGCCGTGAGCCCGGCCACCCGCTCGAGCGAGTACCGCCCCACCCCGTACGCGTGCGCAGCTCCCGCCAGGGCGCGGGCCCGTTCCGGGTCGCAGAGCAGGTCCGCAACCCGGCAGCCCAGTTCCTCGGCATCGTCGGCACACTCGAAGTGCACTCCGCGCTCGATTCCCAGCCCTTCCGCAGCAACGGGCGTGGCCACCACCGGCACCCGGGCGGCCATGGCTTCCACGATCTTCACCCGCATCCCGGCGCCGGTCCAGAGAGGCACGACCACCGCGGTGGCGGCCGCGAATTCCGGCGCGATGTCGTCCACGTAGCCCACGGGCTCGGCGCCCGAGCGGCGTGCCTGGGCGACCAGGGTGCCCTCCAGGCCCTTGCCCACCAGGCGCAGCCGGGCATCGGGCACCCGGTCCAGCACCCGCGGCCACCCTTGGAGCAGGAACCGTCGGGCGCCTTCCGCATTCGGGGGCCATCGAAAGGAACCGGTCAGGAGCACCACCGGCGGCAGGCCGGGCCTGGGGTCCTGGAAGCGGGCAAAGTCCACGCCTACGGGAACGATCTCGACCCGCGCGCGGGGAGCGAGGGCACGGATCGCCGCGGCCTCCTCCGGGTGGATCGCCAGCACGAGGTCGGCACGCTCGCACAGCCGCGCCTCGGCGGTCCGCATGCGCGCGGCCTGGCCGCGGGCATACCAGCGCGCCGGTCCGCGCAGTGTCCCGGAGTAGCGCTCCAGCCACACGCTCTCCACGTTGTGCTGTCGCAGCACGAAGGGAGTGGTGCCGAGATTGTCCGCGTAGGTCGCCAGGTGCAGGTGATTCACCATGGCGACCCTGGGCCGGACCTCCGCGACGGCGCGGGCCACCGCGGCGGAGAAGGCCGCGCTCCGGTACCGCGCGAGCGTGTACGGCCACGGACCCGCGAGGCCCTTCCACACCGCGAGGATGCCCCGCGGCGGCACATGGGGCACGGCCACCACCCGGGCGCCCAGCGCGAGCAGTTCCGGGGGCGTCGGACCGGCCTCGCGGCCCGGGGGCAGCATCATGAGGATCGTCGTGTCGTAGAACCGGGCCATGGACCAAGTGATCTGCCAGAGCCCGACGCGGCCGCCGTCGTCCAGCGGCCAAGCAGGTTGGGGCAGGAGCACGAGTGCGGGCTGCCGGGTCAATGAGGATCCTCCGCGCGTCACCGGGCCTGCGGAATCGAGTTGAGTGGGTGAATGCTACGTACCCGCGGCCGGGCGCGTCAAGGCGACGGGCCGCGCGACGGTCCGCGCGGCCCGGTCCGCGCGCGGCACGCGTCCGCCGTCCGTCGCCGCAGCGCGGCGGGGACCGCGGCGGGCATGCCCGGAGGGGAGGCAGGGGGACATGCGCGTTGACACTCCTTGGAAGCAGTACGTAGACTCCCGGGGTCGAGCAGGACAGTCCGCGAGAACACCCACAGTCGGGCAGTGGCGCTCTGGGTCCTGGGCCCGCCGCCGCGAATCCGCGCCGCCGGCGTGGGTCCGTGGAATCGGCAGAGGATCCGCCTCTTCTCCGGGAGAAACCTCTGTTGATCCTGTCCATCCGCCTCCGCCGCCGAGAGTACGTTGCCGCGTGCGTGGCGTTCTCCCTGGCGTCTGCCGCCGCCTGTCCCGCCGCGCCGGTCATCCTGGGCCGCCTGGGTGGCTTGGATTCCGCCGACCCAGGCCTTCGCTCCCGGTCCGCCGACTCGGTTCTCACGGCCAACCTTCCGGGCACCGCCGGCCTGCTCTCCGGGGCCATTGATCCGAGGGAATACGTCGTGGGGCCGGGGGACGTGTTCAGCCTGGAGAAGGGCTCGCCCGCCGGCACGCAGCAGACTCTCGTGGTGGACGCCGAAGGATCCCTGTACGTGCCGGATCTGGGGCGCCGCGGTGTCGCCGGGCAGCGCCTCGCCGATGTGCGCAGCAGGGTCCTGTCCGACCTCCGGCGCTTCGTGCCCCGGGCGGAGCTCGAGTTGCGCCTCCTCCGCCCGCGGGTCTTCAAGGTCTTCGTGGTGGGGGAGACCACCAATCCCGGGACCGTCGCCGCCACCGCCACGAATCGCGCCGTGGAGGCGCTGCAGGAGCGCGGCGGGCTGACCAAGACCGCCTCCATCCGGAACATCGAGCTGCGCCGGTCCTCCGGCGCCACGGATCGCGTGGACATGCAGCGGTTCCTGGTTCTCGGGGACAATGCGCACAACCCCTGGCTCCAGGACGGCGACCGCATCGTCATCCCGCGTCTCCGCGGACAGGTCTACCTGGCCGGGGCGATCGAGCGCCCGGGCTACGTGGAGAGCGCCCCGGGGGACAGCCTGGCCACCCTGGTGCGACTCGCGGGCGGGCTTTCGGACGGGGCAAGGGAGGACTCGGTCCTCGTCCTGGGCTTCCACGAAGGGGATGCCGCCGACTCCACATGGCTGCCCGTCGCGGCCGCAATGGCCTCGCCGATGCGCCCCGACGACCGGGTCTTCATCCGCCGCCGGACGCACTGGCGCCCGCTGGACCTGGTCACGGTGGAGGGGGAAGTGACGCTGCCCGGGGAGTACCCCATCCGGGAGGGGCACGATCGGCTCTCCGACGCGGTGTCCTGGGTGGGTGGATTCACTCCGGAAGCGTCGCTCCGCAACGTGGTCCTGACGCGCGACGCGGACGCGGCCCTGTTCGGCGATCCGGATCTCGAGCGGCTCCGGCGGCTCACGCGGGCGGAGATGACCGAGACCGAGTACTTCGACCTGAAGATGCGCACCGAGGGACACAGTCGTCTATTCCAGGTGGATCTCTCGCGTCCGCTCGCGCCGGGTTCCCAGGAGGACATCCTCCTGCGAAGCGGCGATCGGCTGACCGTGCTCCCGCGGGGACGGACCGTCCGGGTCGGCGGGGAAGTGGCCCGCCCGGGGCTGGTCGGATTCCATCCGGGTCTCGCGCCCGGGGACTACATCAACTTGGCCGGCGGATTCGGCTCCCGGGCCCAGAAGGACGGAGTCCGGGTGATTCGGGCGGGGGACGGCCTCTCCATGCCGCAATCGGCGGCGGGCAACCTGGCGCCGGGGGACTTCGTGTGGGTCCCGGAGAAGCAGCCGGGCACGCCGGCGTGGTCCCTGTTCAAGGAAACCCTCTCGGTCGCACTGCAGGTCGCGACGTTCTACTTCATAGTCAAGAAATAGCGGGTGGCGAAGATGTCTGATTCGACCTGGGGTGACCTGTTCCGCCCATTCCGGCCGCACTGGCGGATCCTGGCGTGGTGCTGCGCGGTCTCCACCGCGCTGGGCATCCTGCTGGCGTTCGTCCTGCCCGCCAGGTACATCGCGATCACGACCCTGCTGCCGCCGACCGAGGATCAGACCGGCCTCAGTCTGACCAGCCTCCTGCGGGGGATTTCCGTCCCTGGCGTGCGGGTGGCCCAGGCGGTGTCGGCCTCGGACCTCATGTTGTCGGTGCTGGAGAGCGACTGGATGCGGCGGCGGGTCGGTGGGCGGGTGGACCTGTGTCGCGTCTACTCCGTGCGGGACACGCTCGATGCCCGCGAGAAGCTGCGCCGGAAGTCGAAGTTCAAAGTCACCCCGCTCGGGGTGATCGAGATCCGGGTGGAGGCCCCGCAGGCCGACGATGCTGCCAGGCTGGCCAACACCTTCACGGAGGAGCTGGATCGCTTCGTGAGGACCCAGCGCATGACCAAGGGGCATCGGACCCGCGTGTTCATCGAACGTCGCATGGCCGATGTCCGGGCGGACCTGGACAGCCTGCAGCACGAATTCTCCGAATATGAACGCCTGCACCATGCCGCCGCGCTGGGTTCCGGCATGAACCCCGGTTCGGAGAGCGGGGCCCGCCTCTTCGCGGAGCGCCTCAACATCCAGTTCCAGCTGGAGCTGGCGAAGAGCTACTCCGCCGGCAACAGCCAGGAAGTCAGTCTCCTCGAGGCGCGTCTCGGGGCGCTGGACAAGGAACTGGACCGCCTCCCACCGGTGGGCATGGGCATCGCGCGCCTGCTGCGCGAGCTCAAGGGGCTGGAGGGGGCCTACGCGTTCCTGAGCGCCCAGTACGAGGACGCACGCATCGAGGAGGCCCGCGACGTCGTGGCGCTGGAAGTGCTCGACGCGGCCCGGCCGCCGCGCAAGCCCTCGTGGCCGAAGAAGAAGTTGTTCGCGGCGGCATCCCTCGCGGTGGGCCTCCTCTCGGGTGTGAGCTGGGTGGCCGTGGGGGCGCCCGGGAGCCGCGGAGGGCGCGCCATGGACGCCGTTTCGCGGAGCGGATGATCCCGGCGCAGGTCGACCCGGACCTGGGGGTCATCGTGGTGACCTACCGCTCCGGGCGCCACCTCGATGGCTGCTTCGCGGGCCTGCGAAGCGTCGCGGCGCCTGGAGCGGTGGTGGTGGTGGACAGCGCTTCGCCGGACGACACGCTGGAAGTGGCCGCCGCTCTCTGGCCGGAAACCACCCGCCTGCGCATGGATGACAATCTCGGCTACGCGGCCGGGGTCAACGCCGGCCTTCGCCTCCTGAGCCAGCCATTCGTGCTGGTGCTGAACCCGGACACCCGCGTGGACTCCTCCGGTCTCCGCGCGGGACTGGAATGGCTGCGCCGCCACACCGAGTTCGGCATGTTGGGCCCCCGGCTCCTGGGGGCGGACGGCCGGCCCCAGGCTTCACGCCTCCACGAGCCTACGATTCCCTGGGCGTTCCGCACCTACCTTGCCCGAGATGCCCGCGAGGCCCCCCCGCTGGCGCACGTGGATGGGGCGCTCGAGGCCCGGGTGCTGGCGGGGGCGGCCCTGCTGGTGCGGCGGGATGCGTGCCGCGCGGTGGGGGGGATGGACGAGGGGTTCTGGCTCTTCAGCGAGGAAGTGGACTGGTGCGTGAGATTCCGCCGCGCCGGGTACCGGCTGGCCTCGCTGCCCGGCTGGACGCTGACTCACCTGGGAGGGGCGAGCACGGCGCTCCTGCCCGTTCATCACCAGGCGATGGTGCACCGCAGCCGCCACCGGTACTTCCTGAAGCACCACGGACGCGCAGCCGCGGGGGTATTCCGGTTGCTCCTGGGTCTGTCGCTGCCGTGGGCGGCGGTCATCGCCGCCGTCAACGCTCTCCTGGGGCGCATCACCTGGCGGGAGGCGTGGCGGCGGGTCCACGCGCAGGCGGCCGCGCTGCTCTCTCCCGGCGTGTCGCGACCCGCGAGCCGGGCGTAACCCCGGGATCCCGCGCTCATGAAGATCCTCTATCTCAACAACTACCCCATGGACGAGGCATGGAGGTTGTGGGAGGCGGGGAAGTACCCGGGGAACCACCTCTTCGGCACGACCCACCTGGGCCGGCACGGCATCGAGGTCCGGATCGCTCCCTATCGCGTGCACACGTGGCTGGCGTCCCTGGGCAGGTGGTTGCGGCTCGGGGACCTGGACCAGCAGTACCGTGCCCTGTTCAGCGGATGCGACCTGGTCTACTCGGCCTGCCAGGGCGACACCCTGGGGCTGGCGATGCTCCGGTCCGCGGGGCTCCTCCGCCGTCCGCTCGTGGCGACGGTCCACGCGCCCTTTCGCCCGGGATTGGAGCGCTGGGTCGCCCGCGCTCCTTACTCGAGGGGGCACGACCAACTGATCTGCCTGGGCCCCGCCGTCGAACACCACATGCGCGAGGTGATCGGGTTTCCGCGGGAGCGGCTCCACATGATCCCCTGGGGAGTGGACTTGGACTTCTATCGGCGCGAGTTCCTCTCGGAGCCTCCGTCGGGCCCGCTGCGAATCCTCAGCGCCGGCAAAACGGCCCGCGACCACGAGACCCTCGTCCGCGCCGTGGACGGGATCGCCTGCGAGCTCACCCTGGTGACGTCCGGGAGACACGCCCCACCCCGCGGCTCGTTGCCCTCCAACGTGCGGGTGATCGCGGGGCCGGGAGATGAATTCGCACTCACTTACCCGGAGCTCATCGCGGCCTACCAGCGGGCCCACGTCGTGGCCGTTCCGCTCCTCGCGATGCGGCATCCAAGAGGGCAGACGGGAGGGACGAGCCTCCTGGAGGCCATGGCGATGGGCCGCCCGGTCCTCGTCACCCGCACCGAGCTGATGCCGCTCGACATCGAGAGCGAGGGGGTCGGCCTGTGGGTCGGGCCGGGAGACGTGACCGGCTGGCGGCACGCGATTCGCCGCCTGTTGGACGACCCCGGGGAGGCCCGGCGCATGGGTTCGCGCGGCCGGTGGCTGTGCGAAACCCGGTACAACATGGAAGAATTCGGCGCGCGTCTCGCCGGCGTGCTGTGGCAGGCCCTGCCGCGGAGGGGCGGCGCGCCCCCGGGCCGGCCCCGGCCGCAACCGGATGACAGCCGAGGGCGGCCGTGAGCGGGACCCGGGCCGATGGGCTCCGCCCGTTGCGGACCCACTGGCGGGTCCTGGTCGTGAACTGCGTGCTGTGTGCCGCCACGGGTCTGGCGCTCGCGTATCTTCTGCCGAAGCGGTACACCGCCCGCGCCTCGATCCTGCCGCCCAGGGAAGAACAGACCGGCCTGAGCGCTTCCGGCCTGGTGCGGGGCCTGGATCTTCCCGGAGTGCAGCTTCCGGCGCCTGTTTCCCCGACCGAGATGCTCCTGCCGGCGCTCGAGAGTGAGCGACTCCGGGCCGCGGTGGCCCGGCGATGCGACCCGCGCCGGGTCTACGGCGTGCGTGACTCGCTGGACGCGCTGGAGCGGCTGCGGAAGAAGAGCGTCTTCAAGGTGACGCCACGCAATCTCCTCGAGATCGAAGTGGTCGCGCCCAGCGCCCGGGACGCGGCGGCCCTGGCGGATGCCTACGTAGTCGAGCTCGACGGGCTGCTGCGGGGCCTGCGCGCGTCCCGCGCACGCCAGGCCCGGATGGCCCTGGGGCGCCGGCTCGGGGAAACCCGGGCCCGGCTGGACAGCATCGGGAGCGGGCTGGCCGACTACCTGCAGACCCACCACGCGGCGGCCTCGGACCTGCGGGGCGCGGCGGGGGGCGGGGGTGCCGGTGCGCTGGCGGCGGAGCAGGTGGCCCTGCGAGCCCGGCTCCGATGGGTCCGGGGCTACGCCGCGGACAGCAGCCGGGAGGTGCGCGATCTCGCGGGTCGCCTGGCGGCGCTGGAGCGCGTTCTGGACCGGCTGCCCCCGCAGGCGACCGAAGCCGCCCGTGCCATGCGCGATCTCGTCGCGGGGGAGCGGGCATTCGCCTTCCTGGCCGCCCAATACGAGGGCGCCCGGCTCGAGGAAGCCAGGGATCTCCCCGCGCTCGTGGCCCTCGATGCGCCGGCACCGCCACGCCGTCCGTCGTGGCCCCGCGCCCGCCACTTCGTCGCTGGTGCGCTGCTCGTCGCACTCATCGCGGGCGCGGGCTGGGCCGCGGCCGCCGCAGGTGCGGCAGGAGGTGCGGCGAAGGCCGCAGCGGCGCGCGCCGCGACACCCTGGCGGACCCTGGCGGGGCTGGGACTGGCCGAGGCCGCGCTGCTCGCAGTGGGCGCGCGGTTCGGGTGGCTGCCCGCAGTCCTGGTCGCCCTGGCGGCGGCGGTGCTGTGGCGGATGGGGCCGGACCTTCGCTGGCCGTTCGTCATGGCCCTCGGTGCCGGCGTGTTCACGGTCTACGGCGGCGGTCAGCTCACGCGCGAGCTGTCCATCGTGACCTTCTTCGGCGTACTCGCGGGCGCCCTGGGGCTCCGCGAGTACGCCCTCCGCGGGTGGAGCCTCTCCCGCAATCCGCTCACGATGGTGCTCGCCGGATGGATCCTGGTGGCGCTCTACGGCGCGGCGCTGGGAGTGGTCCGCGAGAACTCGCTCAAGTACCTGGGGATCGACATGTCGGGCTCCTTCGGCATCCTGACGGCGCTGCTGGCGCCCTTGTGGCGTGCGCGTCGGCGCGCGTTCCTCGCGTTCCTGGGAGCCTTCACATTCCTCTCCTACGTCAGCGCCGCGTACGGCCTGGTGGCCTTCGTCCGCTACAGGCGTCGGATCGGGGATGCCTGGTTCGGGCCCCTGCCGGCGATGGGAGCCCTGCTCCTGGTCTCGGTCGCGGCCCACGCGCCCCACCGGGGGGTACGCTGGGCCGCCCTGCTGCTGATCCCGGTGCTGCTGCTGCACCAGTTGCTTTCGTTCACCCGGGGATACTGGCTGGGTTTCCTGGCCGGTCTCCTCACGGTGCTCGTGGTGATCGTGGCCGGCAGCCGCGACCGGGGGCGGGCCGCCCTCAGGGCGGCCGGGGTGGGGCTGGCCCTGGGACTGCTCGCGGCGGGGTCATTCCTGGCGGCCCAGCAGCTCGCGGGAGGGGACCTGGCGGCTTCGGTGGGTTCCCGCTTTGGATCCAGCTTCACCACCGAAGCAGGTACCGCCACCATGTCCAACATCGTCCGCCTGGCCGAATGGGGCGTCGCGATCGAACAGATTTCGCAGCACCCCCTGATCGGTCATGGGGCGGGGGCCACGCTCTCGGTGAAGGACCCGTTTGTCGGGTTCCGCAACGAAGCGCCGTACATACACCAGATGTACCTGTTCGAGTGGTTCAAGTATGGGCTGGCCGGGCTCATCGCGCTGCTCCTCCTGTTCTGGGCCTTCGGCCGGGCCGGTTGGCGCGAGGGACTTGCCGCGCCGACGTGGGAGCGGCGCGCCGTGGGCACGGCGGTGCTTGCCAACACGCTGCTCATGGCCGTCGTGTGCACTTCCAATTTCACGCTCAACCTGGTCTTCGCGGGACCACCGCTGGCGTTCCTGTGGGGGCTGCTGCTCCCGGTGGACGGGCCCGAGGGGCGGAGTCGAATCGAGTGGCAGGGGGAGGCGTCCTGACCCGACGGCATCCCGGTGCGGCTTGCGACGGGGCATGGTGATGGGATAGGATGCCGATGCCAGCGCAGTTTCGGCCGACCCTCCCTTGCCTGCAATGCGCGCCCGCCGCCGCCGGCGCCGTGAAGCGCGGCCAGTTCGGTCATCCCGTGCACGTTCGATCCGGCAAGGACGGCACCCTGTGAAGATCGCCCTCCTGACATTTCGCTACCCCCATCCCCCCGATCGCGGCGACCGCATCACCGCCCTGGGGCTGCTGAAGGTCGCCTCCCCGAAGCACCGTTTCCATGTGCTCGCGCAGTGTCAGCACGCTCCGGCTCCCGCCTCCGAGCGGTACATGCGTGACCTCGGGGTTGATATGCGGACGGTGCGGCTCGCCCGGGAGCGGTCCACGGTCCAGATGGTCCTGGCCCTCCCCGGGCGGGATTCGTTTCAGCTCGCCTACTTCCGAAGCCGGGCCTTCGAGGCGGCGGCGCAGGACCTGGACGCGCGCGGCCCCTTCGATTGCGTGATCGCGCACGCGGTCCGCATGCTGCCCGCCGCCCGTCTGGTGCGCGCCCGGAGGCGGATCCTGCTGGCCGTGGACTGCCTGTCCATGGCCATGCGCCGGATGGCCGAGTGCAGTCGCGGTCCGGTGCGCTGGCTGGCCGCCGAGGAGGCGAAGAGGCTGGCGCGCGCGGAAGCGCTCGGGGCGGAATGGGCGGACGAGGTGTGGCTGATCTCCGACGTGGACGCGGCGGAATTCCCCACCCCCCTGCGACACAAGGTGCGGGTGGTCCGGCAGGGCATCAATGTCGGGCTGGATCCGCGGCTGGGATGGCAGCCGGATGGCCGGACGCTGCTGTTCGTGGGGCGCCTGGACGTGCGCCACAACATCGCGGCCGTCCAGAGGCTGTGTCGGGAGATCCTGCCCCGGGTGCGGCGGGAGGCGCCGCGTGCCCGGGTGCGGATCGTCGGGGCGTCCCCGGCGCCGGCGGTGAAGGCCCTGGCATTCATCCCGGGGGTCGAGGTGGCCGGTCGGGTCGAGGACCTCCAGCAGGAGTATGTCCGGGCCGCCGCGATGGTGGTGCCGCTCACGTTCTCTAGCGGGATGCAGAACAAGATCCTCGAGGCGGCCGCCGCGGGGCTGCCGGTGGTCACTACCACGAACGGGGCGGCGGGCCTTGGGCCCACCCTGGGCGCACGGGTGACCGTGGCGGATTCCAGCGACGCGATGGCCCGGGCCGCGCTGAGGATCCTGGCGCACCCGGGGGAATTCCTGGCGCTCGCGGGGCGCGCCAAGCAGGCGGCGTGGGAGGGCTTCCGGTGGGAGAACTTCCTGGATGCGCTGAATCGCCCCATGGCGGTGCCATCGGGAGGGAATCCGCCGGGCGCGGTGGAGAGATGGGGACCCGCTACCGGGGGCGCACCCGCGGAAGTCTACCTGCCCAGCGGTCGGACATCCCCGATCACCCGGACGTCCACGGCGAAGCCCTCGATCGAGTCCGGCACCCTCTCCAGCTCCGGGGTGCGGCGCGACACGTAGACCACGATTACGGCCCGGCCGCCGCTCTCACCCTGGCCCGTGCCCTCCACGCCCGGGATCGCCATGAGTTCCGGGGTGTGGTCCTCCAGCACCTTCTCAATGGGACGATCCGGCACTCGCAAGGTGCCTCCTTTCGGCGTGGCTGATCGGCCGCCGCATCCGGCTGCCGACAGGGCGAGGGCCAGCGCGATCGTGGCCAGCGCCCGCAGGGGCAGCGGGGGCCTCGTCGCGCCGGGTGCGGCGGGGGCGAAACCGCGGCGTGGTGCGGCGACAACAAACGAGGGAGGCCGCCGGCGGGAGGCCTCCCTCGTCTCCATGCTTGCGCTCCGTTCTCTTGCGGTGCGCGGGGCCGGCGCGGCGCGCCGGCCCCCGCTTCCGCTACTGGTTGCAGACCGTCGCGCTGAAGCGCGACAGCACGTTGCTGATCACGTTGGAGAACGACGCCTGCGAGCTGCCGGCGAAGCACAGCCCCACCGGGTTGTTCCCGCTCTGGGTCACCATCAGGGAGCCGGAGTCGCCGGAACGGATGAACTTGCCCGGGGTCTGGATCTGCCCGACGAACGTGGCCGTGCCGCCCGTGTAGCCCACGCGGATGGTCACATTGATCGCCTGAATGCTGCCGGTGGTTAGCCCGCTGGTGCGGCCGGTCTTCTTGACCGCCAGCCCCACGCTGGGTGCGACCACCGTGGATGATGGCGTGTAGCCGCCGGCCTCGGCGCAGGTGTACGCCAGGCCCGAGATGGGCTGGGCGATGGCCGCGTCGATGGTGTTGTTGGACGAGAAGCTGATCGCCTGGAAGTCGGTCAGCGTGGCGATCTGCGGCGTCTGGGCGCACTGCGGCCTGGCGTCGTAGCGGCCCGGCGCGTCAATGCGTTCGCCCTTGGCGGCGGCGTTCTGGCGCGCGAACACGTGGTTGTTGGACAGGAAGTACTTCACCCCGCCCTTGAGCACCACGCAGCCCAGGGTCCCGGAGGCGCACTCCTTGTCGTTGCCGGTCGAAGTGCCCATCTGCAGCGTCGCCGCGGCGGCCGCCACGGTGCCCCCGCCGCCCACGTACGGGGCCACGCCGCCGCCCTTGGAGACCACGGCGTCGTCGTCCTCGTAGGCGCGCACGTCACCCACGTACCGGAGGTCCACCGGGACGCCCTTGATGCTGGTCGGAACGCCGCCCACGATGGCCTTGCTGGTGTACACCACGATCGCCGGCGCGCCGTTCCAGCTCGCCCCGGTGCCGGTGCCCACCACGCCCGGGATGCTCATCAGTTGCTCGGTGTTCTCGTCCTGCAGCTGCATCACCATGGCCACGTGCGCGGGATTCTGCACCGAGAGGCCGGTGCGCGGCAGCGGCTGCGGCGCATCGGGAGCGGTGAGCCCCGCGCCCGGCCGGGTCGAACATCCCCAGCTCAGGAGCGCGGCCAGCGTCAGCAGGCAAAGGGCGGCGAGAAGAATGGGGCGGGAGCGGAGTTGGCTGCGGTGCATCGGTGCCTCCGGGGTCGAAGGGGGGTTTCCACCGTGAGGGCCGTCCAGTGAACCGCCGCCGGCATGCCGGTCCGCGAATTGGCCCTCGCATCCGAAATGGGGTTCCAGAGAGGCTAGTCCTGAGAGAGGGCAGGGTCAATTGGAATCGCGTGGATTTCGAGGGGAGGTGCGGGAGAGGGACGGATGGTGCGCCGGGGCACGCGAAGGGCCCCGCCGTTTCCGGCGGGGCCCCTGGGGGCACGCGCATGTCGCTCCGGAATCGCCTAGCGGTCCTTGCGCAGCTTCGCCGCCAGCGGAACCAGGCCCAGGGCCAGCAGCAGCATCGTGCCGGGCTCGGGCACCGCGCCGCCGGCCTCGGTCAGGCCGGCCACGGCGTCAATCTCCGCATCCCCGTCGGCGTAGTAGTAGTCCGGGTTGGGGTTGCCGGGGTTGCCCCAGGCCACCGAGGCATAGCGGAAGGTCTGGCCCGACTGGGCGGTCCACACGGTGGTCCAGCCGTCGGCGATGTTGGGGTTGCCCGACCAGCCCTCATCGTAGAGCACGTCCAGCTTCGCCTCGGTCCAGGAGAGCAGGTCGTTCGAGAGGTACACGTCGTACTCGAACGACTCCGGGCCCACCGGGCCATGGTCGATGATCGGGAACACCACCAGCTTGTTGGCCTGGCCCTGCAGGTCGAACCACAGGCCGGTCAGCACGTTCGCCACGGAGCCACCGGAATCGTGGATCCAGTTCCAGTCCCGGGCGTCGCCGTAGCCGCCGAAGCTGCCGGTCAGCGTGTAGTTGTAGGTGGTGGGATCGTAGGAAGTCCCGCCGTCTTCCGAGCCCTGCAAGTACTTCCCGTAGACCAGCCCGGACGGGTCGGTGAACGTGCCGTTGATGATGGTCACCGCGTCTGCGGGACCGGAGGCCACGGCGAGGGCCAGCAGCAGGGCAAGCATGGGGAGAAGTGGTTTACGCATGGGGGGCCGCCTTTCTCCGATATCTCTCAAGCGTTGTGTGGGTTCTGCGGGCCCTGCCGGGAGGCGGCCAGCCCCGGGGCCCCATATGTTCTTGAACGTATACTTTAGTCTACCGACAAAGGCGAGTCAAGCAGAATCGTAAAGCTGACCGGGTTCCTGGTCCCCAAGCCGGAGCCCGGGCGGCCGGGGAAACCCGCCCGGGCCCTTGCGGATTCAGGACTTACGCGTGCTGCAGCGACGGCATCACCTCCGGGCGGACCAGCCGGGCAAAATCGCTGTACGCCAGCTGGATCACCTCGGTGTGTGATCCCGCGTTGAACACGATGTCGCGGTTCTCCGCGAGGCTCTCCTCCACGTAGACCGGGAGCCCGTAGAGGTTGCCGAACGGAGGCATGGCCCCGGGTTCGCAGTCGGAAAAGAGGATCTTGAAGTCGGCCTCGCTGGCCAGTTCCACCCGGTGGGACCGGGAGCTGCGGCGCAGCACGTCGAGGTCCACCTTGTGGTTGGCCGGAAGCACCGCCATGGCCATGCGGCCGTCGAGCTTCACCATGACGGTCTTGGCCATTACCTTGCCGGGCACGTGCGCGGAGGCGGCGATCTCCTGGGCCGTAAACGCCTGTGAGTGGGACACGCTGACGTAGCGGACGCGGTTCTCGTCCAGGTAGGCACGGAGGCGGGTGGCGGGCATGGCGACCTCCTGCGTTCCGCTCCGGGGGCCGGGGAGGAGTTCTCCCGGGCCCGCCCGGTGCGATTTCGGCATCCCGCGGGGCGGGACATCGCGCTCGGTCGGCGGTCGCGGCGGGGTGGCCGCGGCCCGAACTGGCATCCGGAGTATGTCTTTATCATCGCGCCGCCGGGGCGGCGATGCAAGCGCGGTTGCGGCCGGCGCGCCGCTAGCGCGTCGGCAGCTCTCGCTGCAGCTTCTTCTCCGCCACCGGGCGGTACTTCACACCCAGTTCCTTGAACAGGAACGCGTACACGTCCACCTCCTGCTCCACGCGCTCGCTGCGGGAGCTGCCGATGCCGTGCCCCGAGTTGGCGCTGGTGCGCAGCAGCACGGTGGTCCCCGGGGAGGCCGCCTGCAGTCGCGCGGTCATCTTGCGCGAGTGGGCCGGGTCCACCCGGGGGTCGTTCTCGCCGGTCAGGAACAAGGTCGCGGGGTAGCTCGCGCCATCCCGGACGTGGTGATAGGGCGAGTAGGCGTGGAGCGCCCTGAACTGCTCCGGGTCTTTCACGGTGCCGAACTCGGTCACGTTGAATGCCCCGTTGGGGGAGAGCTCCACGCGCAGCATGTCGTAGATCCCCACGTGCGACACCACCGCCTTCATCAGCTCCGGGTGCTGCGTGAGCACCGCGCCCATCAGCAGACCGCCGTTGCTGCCGCCCTCCAGCGCCAGTCTCCGGGGATGGGTGTACTTCGCCTCGGCGAGGCGCTTCGCGCAGGCGGCGAAGTCGTCGAACACGTGCTGCTTCTGCACCAGGTTGCCGGCGGTGTGCCAGTCCTCCCCGAACTCGGAGCCGCCGCGGATGTTGGCCACCGCGTACACGCCGCCCTGTTCCACCCACGCGCGCACCATGGTGCTGAAGTGCGGGGTCATGTTGATGCCGTAGCCGCCATAGCCGTAGAGCAGCGCGGGGTTGCGGCCGTCGCGCTTCGCGCCCTTGCGGAGCAGGATGCTCATGGGCACCCGCGTGCCATCCCTGGACACGGCGTATTCGCGCACCACCTCGCAGTCCCGGAAGTTCGCGGGGGAGGTGCGGAACAGCGCGGTCTTGACCGGGGTCGTGGCGGCGGGGGAGAGCCGGTACCACGCGGGGGGATCGAGGTACGACTCGTTGCGGAACAGGATTTCGTCCCCGGAGAGACGGGTGAGCCCATCCACGGCGGAGACCGGCAGGATCGGCACGCTCCCGAGCCGTGCGCCGTCCAGCCCGTGCACGTCCAGCCGCGACGGCCCGCCCAGGATGCCGACCACGTGGATGCGGGTCGCGGTGGCCTCGAACTCGGTGATCGCGGCCTCGCCTTCGGCCACCACCGGTTCCGCGTCGGCCAGGGTGCCCGCGCCCGGCGCCAGGCGCAGCAGGCGGCCGCGGGGCGCCCCTTCGCGGGAGAGCAGGTACAGGTTCCCGTCGCCCCCGAACTTCACCACGGGGACCTTCTCGCCGTACTTCACGATCTGCTTCCACGTCCCGTCGGGCCCGAGCAGGTAGTGGGCGTAGTCGCCGCCGTCGCCGTTCTCCACGCTGGCCAGCACGAACCGCCCGTCGTCGGAGGACTGCAGCGCCACCTCGGCGATCCGCGGGAAGTCGTGTCCGATGCTGTAGGTGTCGCCGCCCTCGCGGGTGCCGAGCTTGTGGAAGTAGACCTGCTGGTAGAAGTCCAGGTCCTCCTTCGGGCGCTCGCCCTCCTTCGGGTAGCGCGTGTACCAGAAACCCGTGGCGTCCTCGTTCCAGGCCAGGCTGCCGCCGGCGGTGCCGCCGTTCACCCGCGGGATCACATCCTCCAGGGCCTTGCCGGACTCCACGTCGTAGAGATGCACGGTGCCGCTCTCGCTGCCGCCCTCGGACAGGGACACGGCCACCAGCCGGCCGTCGCGCGAAGGCACGTACCAGTCGATGGAAGTTCCGCCCTTCGGGTCGAGCAGGTTGGGGTCCACCACCGTGCGCGTGGAACGGGCGTCATCCACCGAGCCCAGCGTGACCAGGAAGGGCTGCTGCAGCGGAGGCTCCGACTTGATGGCGAACAGCCGCCCGCCCCGCTGGCTCAGCTCGTAGTGGTCGGGTGAGGAGGCCCGGTCGAGTTCCGTGATCCGCTTGCGGATGGCGCGCACGGAGGGCAGCCGGTCCAGCACCGAGCGGGCGTGGCGGTTCTGGCCGTCGCTCCAGGTCCTGACCTCCGGGCTGGCGATGTCCTCCAGCCAGCGGTAGTCCTCGGTGACGCCCGCGCCGTGGAAGACATCGGTGACGGGGCGTTTCTCGGCGCGGGGTGCGGGGGCGCCGGACGGTCGGGCGGCGAAGCCCATGGAGGCGGAAGCGCTCGCGGTGGCCAGCGCGAGCACGAGCGCCAGCCCAAGTGCGGACAGGGAACGTTGCATTCAGCTCTCCTTCCTGGATCCGGGGGGCCGGGCAAGTGGCGGCACGGCGCGAGTCTAGCGGATCGGGCCCGGGTGTCTACGGGCTCCGGCCGGGAGGCCGGTTTGCCGCCGGGCCGGGGCCCGTGCCATACTCCGGCCGCCCTTCCTCGAAGACGATGTACCGAACCTTTTCACGGAGGAGACATGCCCAACAGGGTCCAATGGCCCGGATTGCGCGGCATCGCGGTGTGGGGGCTGGTGGCGGGGCTGCTGGCGCTCGCCCCGGCCGCCCGCGCGGCGGCCAAGCCCGCGCCGGCCCGTCCCGGCGCCCCCGCCCCGGTCCGCACGGGTCTCGAGGCGATCGAGAAGCAGGTGAAGGAATTCACCCTGGCCAACGGCTTCAAGATGATCGTCCTGGAGCGCCACGACGCGCCTATCTTCAGCTTCGTGACCATGGTGAACGCCGGCTCGGCCAACGAGAACACCGGCACCACCGGCCTGGCGCACATGATGGAGCACATGGCATTCAAGGGCACCCCCACGGTCGGCACCTCCGACTACTCGAAGGAGAAGCCGCTCATGGATGCGGTCGAGAGCGCCTGGCAGGGCGTGCTGGCCGAGCGACGCAAGGGCTATCGCGCGGACAGCACCCGGATGGCGGCGGCCCAGGCGGCCTTCAAGGACGCGCAGGAGGCCTCCTTCAAGTACGTGGTGTCCAACGAGTTCTCCAAGATCCTGGAGCGCAACGGCGTGCAGGGCATGAACGCCTACACCGCCGACGATGTCACCGCCTATCACTACAGCCTGCCCTCCAACCGCCTCGAGCTGTGGGCGATGCTGGAGGGGGACCGGATGGCCAACCCCACGTTCCGCGAGTTCTACAAGGAGCGCGACGTGGTCTACGAGGAGCGGCGCATGCGCACCGAGTCCTCGCCCATCGGCCGTCTGATCGACGAGTTCATCCACGCGGCGTTCGTGGCGCACCCGTACGGCTTCGGCGGGATCGGCCACCCCTCGGACCTCAAGACCTTCAGCGCCGCGCAGGGCGCGGACTTCTACAAGAAGTACTACGTGGCGAAGAACATGGCCTGCGCCATCGTGGGCGACGTGAAGTTCGAGGACGTGCAGAAGTACGCGCAGCAGAACTACTCGGTGCTTTCCGACGCGCCGGTGCCCCCGGGACCGGACACCCAGGAGCCGCCGCAGTCGGCCGAGCGGCGCGTGATCCTGGAGGACCCCGCGCAGCCCATCGTGGTGATCGGCTGGCACATCCCCGCGGTCACCGACCCCTCCTTCACGGCGTACGAGGCCCTGGGCAGCCTGCTGGGCGGTGGCAGCTACTCGCGCCTGAACAAGGTGCTGGTCAAGGAGAAGAAGATCGCGGTGCAGGCGCAGGCGTTTCCGGGCTTCCCGGGCAACAAGTATCCCAGCCTGTTCGGCATCCTGGTGGTGCCCGCCGCGGGGCAGGACCCGCTGGCGGTGGAGAAGGCCGTCTACGACGTCATCGACGAAGTCATGACCAGCAAGCCCTTCACCCAGGAGGAGCTGGACGGCTACAAGGTCCGCACGCGGGCCCAGATGGTGGGCTCGGCGGAGTCCCGCGAGGACCTGGCCTCGGAGCTGGCCCAGGCCCAGACGCTGTTCGGCGACTGGCGCGAGTTCTTCCGCCAGGCCGAGCGGGTTCAGGGGCTGACGGTCCAGGACCTCACCGACGCCATGAAGCGCACCATGGTCAAGAGCAACCGCACCGTGGGACTGATCGTGAACGCGAAAACCGAGACGGCCTCGGGCGGGGGGCAGAAGTGATGACGACGAGCTTCCGTAGAATCGCGCCGGCGCTGGCCACCGTGGTGGCGGCCGCGGCGCTCGCGGTCGGGACCGCGGCCGGTGCGGGGGATCCCCGCACGCTGGCGATCCCGCCGCTGAACCCGATCCAGACGTTCCAGCCCGAACGCTACGTGATGCCCAACGGCATCGTGGTCTACCTGCAGGAGAACCACGACCTGCCGCGGGTGACCGCCACCGCGTACTTCAAGTCCAGTTCCGCGTGGTCCCCGGCCGAGAAGGCCGGGCTGGCCAGCGTGGTGCCCGCGGTGATGCGCCGCGGCGGCAGCACCACGCACTCCGGCGACTGGCTGGACGACCGCCTGGGCGCCCTGGGCGCGTCCATCGGCGCGGGCGTCGGGGCCGACAACGCCTCGGCCAGCTGGCGCTGCCTCACCGAGAACACCGCCGAGGTGTTCGGCCTGGCGGCGGAGATCCTCCAGGCCCCGGCGTTCCCCGAGGACAAGATCGAGTTGCAGCGGGTGGCCGTGCGCCGGGGCATCGCGTCGCGCAACGACGAGATGCTCAGCGTGCTCACCCGGACCGCGCAGCAGGCGATCTTCGGCAAGGAGAGCCCGTACGCGCAACAGCCGGAGTACGCCACGGTGGATGCCATCACCCGCGACGACTGCGTGAAGTTCCAGCAGCTGTGCTTCGCGCCGGAGCGGATGATCCTCGCGGTGTACGGCGACTTCCGCTCCGCCGACATGAAGAAGATCCTGAATGGGAAGTTCGGCGCGTGGAAGAAGAGCGGGCTCACCCCGCCGGCCATGCCTGCCATGCCGGTGCTGGGGCCGAAGCGCGTGGTGTTCGCGCCCAAGGACGACGTCACCCAGTCGGGCATTATCATGGCCCACCTGGGATTCAGGATCCTGGACGCGCCGGACTATTCGGACATGGACGTGCTGGAGAACGCGCTGGGCGGGGGTTTCCAGTCCCGGCTGCTCAACGTGATTCGCACCCAGCGCGGGCTGGCCTACGCCGCGGGCGCCGGCGCGGGCAGCGGCTACGCCCGTCCCGGCGTGTTCATGGCCTACACGCTCACGCGCAACGACTCCATCATGGTGTCCGCGGACCTCATGCGCACCGAGCTGGAGAAGGCGGTGCGCGAGCCGTTCACCGACGACGAGGTGAAGATCGCGCGGGAGTCGCAGCTGAACTCCTTCGTGTTCAACTTCGCCGAGCCTTCGGCGGTGATGTTCCGCTCGGCATTCTACGAGCTGGTGGGATACCCCAAGGACTTCCTCACCACCTACCAGAAGGGGCTGCAGGGCGTCACGCCGGCGACCATGTTCGAGGCCGCCAAGCGCCACATCCACCCGGACAACCTGGTCACCATCATCGTCGGCCGCGAGAAGGAGTTCGACCGGCCGCTGACCTCGCTGGGCCAGCCGGTGGAGCGCGTGGACATCTCGATTCCGCCGCCGGCCTCGAAGCTCAAGGTGGGCGCGGGCTCGGCGGAGGACGCGACCAGGGGCGCGGCGTGGCTCAAGAAGGCCGCCGACCTGGCCGGGGGCTCCGCCGCGTGGGCGGGAATCAAGACCTGGACCGTCGAGCAGAACCTGACGCTCAGCATGCAGGGCCAGTCCATCCAGCTGGGCGCGCACAGCTCCTGGGCGCTGCCGGACCGCTACCGCCAGGCGATGAAGACCCCCAGGGGCGAGATGACCTCGGGCGTGTCGGCGAAGGGCGGCTGGGCGAGGACGCCCGGCGGCCTGCAGGACCAGCCCGGCGCCATCGAGGATCTCAAGAACGAGTACGAGCGCTCCCTCTTCCGGCTGTTCGGTCACTCCGAGCAGGTGCAGCTGCAGGCGCTCGCCGAAAAGAAGGACCTCGGCGGGAAGAGCTGCGACGTGGCGCTGGCGAAGAGCGAGCTGGTCAAGGACTGGCTGCTGTACTTCGGGCCCGACGGTTCGCTGGCAGGCATGGAGTACATGGGCAAGGGCCAGGGTGGCCCCGCCCGGCACACCGAGATCTACACCGACTGGAAGGCCGTCGGACCCGTGAAGTTCCCCCACGCGGAGAAGGCGCTGATGGATGGCAAGGACTTCATGTCGTCCACCGTAACCGCCGCGCAGGCGAACCCGGCGCTGTCCGACACGCTGTTCACCAAGCCGGCGAAGTAGGGCAGTTCAGTCAGCAGGGATCAGGCGCCCGGGAGGGCGCCGAGCAGTACCAGGCGACCCGGGGCCAGGCAGTGGGCCCCGGGTCGTTGCTGCAGAGCGCAAGCGTCTGCCCGCCGCCCGGACGCGCCGATCCCCCGGACGCGATGCCCTCAGCGCCCGCCCGGGCGGGCAGCGAGGCGCGCCAGCATGCTCCGCGCGATGGTCCGGCTGGGCTCATCGATCCCCAACTCGATGCTCCGCTCCAGGTAGCGCGCAGCCGCCACCGGGTCGTGCCCGTTCTGCACCATCACCGCCCCGCAGCTGAACTGCACCACCGCCGCCCAGGGCATGCGCCGCGCGGCCGATTCCAGGTGCGGCTCCGCCTCCAGGAAGGCGCGGCGCATGACCAGGGTGGTGCCCAGGCCGAAGTGGGACTCGCCCAGCGTGGAGTCGTCCGCCACCGACTCCCGGAACACCTGCTCCGCCTCTCCGTGGCGGCCCAGCTTCTGGTACACCTGCCCCAGCGTGAGCAACGCCCCGGCGCGCCAGTCGGGGCTCAGCGCGTGCCACTCGGGCTCGCGGCGCACCCGCTCGATGAGCGGCGCGACCGCGCCCATGTCCTGGGCATTCAGCGCCCGCTGGATGCGCACGCGGAGGTCCACGAACCCGGGGCTCTCGAACGACCAGCGGTTGGGCTCCACGGTGGGATCGCAGTCCAGCACCACCCGCTCCACGTCCAGGCGTGTCATGGCGCGCTCGTCGATTACGCCCATGGCCAGGCTCGAGTCGGCGTACCAGGCGCGGAGCGCGTCGGAGCCGTGCAACGCCACGAGGCTCATGTTGGGCACCCTCGAGAGCAGCACCTGCGTGCCCGGCTTCAGGGTCGGATAGCGGCCACGCAGCGTGCGCTGCAGCCCGTCCACGAACCCACCCAGGCGGCGCAGGCGCGCCAGCGTCCACACCGAGTCGCCGCCGCTGTCGAACGCCCCCGCGCGCACCCCGTCCGCGGCGGGCCCCGCGAGCAGCAGCAGACCGCCCGCGGCCAGCGCGGGCCAACGCATGTTCCCCAGGAATGCGCCGGCGAGCAGGGCCAGGCCGGCCCCGGCCATCACCGCCAGGTAGGCGCTCCAGCGATGCCCCACCAGGAGCAGCGGCAGCAGGCCCAGCACCAGCCAGCCCGCGCCCAGCAGCGCCAGCGCGGGCAGCCGCGCGCCGCTCCGGGCGGCGGGCGCGCGGCGGGGTTCACGGCCCTTCCTGGCCCTGCCCCCCTGCGCCTGCGCGGACGGGGGAGCCGCGGCCCCGTCCCGCGCGCCACGAGTCGCGGGGAACACCGCCAGCGCGATGGCCCCGCAACCCAGTGCCAGGCCCAGCACGCCGCGCACGAGGTCGGCCGCGGTAGCGGGCACGGCCAGGCCGGCGTCGAGATTGACCAGGGCCAGCAGGCTCAGGGCCAACCCGGAGAGCGCGGACGCGCCGTCGGCGCGCACGTCCAGCACACCCACCGGGGGGGCGCCGGGGAAGTGCCGGAACCACAGCGCGTACGCCACGGCCCAGGCCGCCAACACCGCCAGGTGGGGCAGCGCCCCGCGCGCGGCGGCGCTCCAGCTTCGGCCGGGCAGGGATCGGGAGGCCAGCAGCACCACCAGCGGGCCGGCCGCGGCGGTCTCCTTGCTCAGCAGCGCCAGCGCGGTGGCGAGCACCGCGCCCGCGCGGCGGCCGGACAGGTGCAGCTCCACCGCCGCCGCCACGAAGGTCAGCGCGAACAGATCCTGCGCGCAGGAGGCCCAGCCGGTGAGCACGCTGCCGCCGTGCTGCGCCAGGAACACCACCGCGGCCACCACCCCCGCGCCGGGCGAGGCCAGCCGCGCGGCGATGCGTGCGAGCAGCCACGCACTCACCAGCAGCAGCCCCAGGCTGACCGCGTGGTAGGGCAGGGGGCTGGTGCCGAACAAGGCGCTCATCAACCCCATGTAGGCCTGCCGGGCGAAAGGCCGGTAGTACGACACACCGCCGGTTTCGCCCAGCCAGCGCAGGAAGGGGGTGAAGTGAGCCCCCGAGATAAACGCATAGTCGTCGGCCAGCAGCTGCAGGCGCAGGTTGGGGGCGTACAGCGCCAGGCCGCTGCACAGGGCCAGCGCCAGCGCGGCGCGGGGGCGGGGGACCGGCACGCGGGTGGGGGAAGCGGTGGTTCCGGACATGCCGGAGAGACTAACCGAGCAGGCGCGCGTCGCGCCAGAGCGCCGTGCCGCCGACCGGTTCGACGCGATGCCGTGCCGCGGGCGCCGCGCCGGCCGCTTGACGCGCTGCGCCCCATTGCCTCACGGTTGCCGCCATCCAATCCCGCGCGCCGCAAGGCGCGTCCCTGGCCCACGAACCCTGGAGGGACCCCGATGCGGCCCGGCGCCCTGTTCTCCTCCGTGCTGTGCTCCCTGTGGATGGCGGCGAACCCCGCGGCCGGCGAGGAGGCGCCCTCCGGGGGACCGCCGCCCCTGGCCGGCTACTCCGCCGCGGCCTCGCGCGCCGAGCGCGCCTGGGAGGAGCGCTTCCGCGCCATCCCCAGCGCCGACAGCGTGCGCGAGCATGTCCGGGCGCTCTCCGCCCGCCCGCATCCGGTGGGCTCGGAGGCCGGCAAGCGCAATGCCGAGTGGATGCGTGACCGGTTGCGCGCGTGGGGGCTCGAGGCGCAGATCGAGACGTTCTACGTGCTCTTCCCCACGCCCCGCGATCGCAGCCTGGAACTGCTGGAGCCGTCCGCGTTCACCTGCCGGCTGCGGGAGCCGGCGGTGCCGGGGGATCCCAGCTCGGCGCAGCAGGACGAGCAACTGCCCACCTACAACGCCTTTTCCTGCGACGGCGACGTCACCGCGCCGCTGGTGTACGTCAACTACGGCATCCCCTCCGATTACGAGCAACTGGAGCGCCTGGGCGTGGATGTGAAGGGATGCATCGTGATCGCGCGTTACGGGGCCTGCTTCCGGGGGGTGAAGCCCCGGGTGGCGGCCGAGCACGGTGCCGTGGGCTGCATCATCTACTCGGACCCGCGCGACGACGGCTACTACCAGGGTGAAACGTATCCTGCGGGCCCGTTCCGCCCCGCGGACGGCGTGCAGCGTGGCAGCGCGATAGACCAGTCCACCTACCCCGGTGACCCTCTCACCCCCGGCTACGCGGCCGCCTTCGGAGCGAAGCGACTGGCGCTGGCGGACGCGAAGTCCATCACTCGCGTGCCGGTGCTCCCGATCTCCTACGGCGACGCCCAGCCCCTGCTGGCCGCGCTGGCCGGTCCGGTGGCGCCGGACGCCTGGCGCGGCGCGCTGCCCATCACCTACCGCCTGGGCCCCGGCCCCGCGAAGGTGCGCCTGAAGGTGAGCTCGAATTGGGACCTCAAGCCCATCCACGACGTGGTGGCGCGCATCCCCGGCGCCGCCGCGGACGACGAATGGGTGATCCGCGGCAACCATCACGACGCCTGGGTGAATGGCACCCAGGACCCGGTCTCGGGGGTGGCGGCGGTGCTGGAGGAGGGCCGTGCGTTCGGTCAGCTGCTGCGCGCGGGATGGAAGCCGCGGCGTACCATCTTCCTGTGCGCGTGGGACGGCGAGGAGCCCGGGTTGATGGGCTCCACGGAGTGGGCCGAGGCCCACGCCGACGAGCTGCGCCGGCACGCCGTGCTCTACATCAACTCCGACAGCAACGGCCGGGGCTTCCTGGACGTGGACGGCTCGCAGCCGCTGGAGGCGTTCGTGAACGAGGTGGCCCGCGACGTGCCCGACCCGGAGACCCGGCTCTCGACATGGGAGCGCCGGTGGCTGCGCGAGATCGGGACCGTGGCGGGCGCCGACGAGCGCAAGGAACTTCGCGCCGCCCGCGCGTGGCGCCTGGGGCCGCTGGGCTCGGGCTCGGACTACACCGCCTTCCTGGACCACCTGGGCGTGGCGAGCCTCAACATGGGCTTCGGGGGCGAGGACCGCGGCGGCGTGTACCACTCCATCTACGACGACTTCTCATGGTACACCCGGTTCGCCGACGGCGATTTCCGCTACGGCCGCGCGCTGGCGCAGACCGCGGGCAGCGCGGTGATGCGCTTCGCCGGGGCCGAGCTGCTGCCCCTGGGCTTCACTCCGCTGGCCGCCGCGACGCGCCGCTTCGAGGACGAGGTGGAGAAGCTGCTGAAGAAGGCCCGGGAGGATGCGGTGGAGCACAACCAGCGGCTCGGGGAAGGCTACTTTGCCGCCGTGGCGGACCCGAAGGTACCGCTGCCCGCGCCGGTGCCGATGGAAGTGCCGCCCGAGCTGGACTTCCAGCCGCTCCGGTCGGCGGTGGATTCGATCGCCGCGTGCGCGACGCGCTACGACAGCGCGCGAGTCCGCGCGGCGGTCCGCGGAGGCGAGGCGCTGGCGCGGGTGAGCCTGGCCACGGTCAACCAGGCGCTCATGGAGACCGAGCGCCGGCTGACGCTCCCGGAAGGGCTGCCGGGGCGCCCATGGTACCGGCACATGGTGTACGCGCCGGGGCAGTACACCGGCTATGGCGCGAAGACGTTTCCGGGGGTGCGGGAGGCCATCGAGTTGAAGCGATGGGACGAGGCGCGCACCGAGATCGTGCGGCTGGCGGGGGTGCTGAAGGCCGAGGCGGCGCTCATCGACTCGGCGGCGCGGGAGCTGTCCCAGGCCGGGCCGTAGCGCGCGCGGTCGCGATCTTCGCCAGCCGGTCAAGGAACGGCTGCTCGCGGCGCGGGTCGCGCACATGCCCGAAGTAGATGCGCTTCAGGCCGGGGTAGAGCATCTCCACGTCGGCGTCGCGGACGGCCGGGAGCTGCTTGAGGAACCCGTCCAGGAGCACCGGGAAATCGTCGAAGCGCGCGCCGCGGCGGCGAAGCTGTTCCATAAGCGGCGGGTCCCACCTGAGGACGCGTCCGCGCACGTCGTCGAACAGGATGTCGAGCGTGGGCAGGGCCTCGTCCAGCTTCAGCTCGCGGGCCGCCTGCGGGTGGAACACGAACTGGCAGCGGCGCTGCTCGATCAGGTAGTCGAGCGGCGCCGTCTTCTCGTGCCCGATCCGGCCGCGCGCGCGCAGCGGCAGGCGCGCGATGGTGCGGTCGGTCAGGCCGGTCTGGCTCTCGATGGCCACCGCGGGTCGCGCGTAATACACCAGCCGCGCCTCCGAGCCCAGGAACGCCACGCGCACCGGCAGCCCCTCGAAGTAGCGGCGCAGCGTGAGCCCGTGCGCCTTCGTGGTCGCGGTATTCTCCGGCGAGTAGAAGGCCCACTCGTGGACGATTCCGCTGATCCAGCCGGTGCCCGCGAACGGGTACGGCGTGAGGGCGACGGCTGCCGCGGCCGCGGCGACCAGGAGCGCCTGCGCGGGCGCGAAACGCGGCGCCAGTCGCGCCACGCCCAGCTCCGCCATCACCAGGTAGAATGGTGTGGCCGGGATCAGCAGGCGCGCGAACATGAAGTCCCCGCCCACGCGCATCACGTACGCGGTGTAGCCCAGCGCAAAGAGCGCCGCCAGCGCGGCGCGCGGCCCCCAGCCCGCCCGCCCGGAGTCCTCGGGGTCCTCGCCGCGGGCGCGGGAGACGGCCCATGCCACGCCGGCGAGCGCGGCGCCGACCGCCACCGCCCAGTACTTCACGAAGTACAGGCGCACGTAGATCCAGCCCTGGGACATCCAGCCCAGCGAGGCGGACTTGGCGTAGTAGGGGTTGGGGAAGAAGTCGCCGTAGTAGCCCACGCGCCACGCGGTGAATGGCGCCCACAGCGCCAGGAACGCTCCGCTGAAAGCCAGCGCGCAGCGCAGGCGGGGGCGGCCCGCGGCCAGCACCCACGCGCCCGCCAGCGCGGCCAGCAGGGGCCCGTCGGGGCGCGTCATGGAGGCCAGGGCCAGCACCGCTCCGGCGCCCGCCGCGAGCCGCGGGCCGCCGTCGCGCTTCGCCAGCAGCAGGTAGCCCAGGACCGCGAGCAGCGTGTAGAGGGGTGTCTCCAGCCCGCTGGTGCCGAACACCTGCGCGTCCGGATGGACCGCGAACAGGATCGCCGCCACCGGCAGCCACGGGGCGGCGCCCGGAGCCTCGCGGCGCAACCGCCAGGCGTTCCAGGCCAGCAGCGCGATGCTCCCCGCAAAGCAGGCCACACCCCACGAGATCGCCCACGCCTCGGGGTCGGCGCCCAGCCGGAGCCCTGCCGCCACCCACATCGTCCACAGGAAGTTGCTGTAGCCCTCCACGCGCTCGCCGGCGTTGTACACCAGCCCCAGCCCGTGCACCAGGTTCTCCGCATAGCGGAAGGAAATGAACGCGTCGTCGCACACCCACGCCTTGCGCGCGGCGGCCCAGGTGGCCCAGCACATGGCGCCGATGGCCGCGGCCGCGAAGGGCCACGCCGCCGAACGCGACACGAGAGGCACGATGGAAGCCTGGGCCTTGCGGGCATGCCGTCGTCGGCTCATGCGAAGACTCCGTGGATGTTCGGGTGAAGCACCGAATTGGAATTGGCTGCGGTGTGCACGGGCAGCCGGGCGAGGCAACGATTCCGAATCCCTACCATGCCCGACCCCGGGGACGCAATGGAGCGGCGCGGCGACGGCGGGGAATAGTCCCCGGCATGGGTGAAATTTCGCCCAGTTCCGGGATGCCGCCGGCCGGGCCCGGACGCCCGGAGTCGCGATTCGCAGCCTGCCGGTTGCACTCCGCAACGGGTCCTCCCATGCCTCCACCGCCGCATCGCTTCCTGCGCCGCCCTGCTTCGCGTAATGCGATATGGCGGATGGCACTGCGCGGCACGCTCCCTGCAATGGAGGGAACCCAAGCAATGGAAGCCGCCCGGCCGCGCCGGGACTTGATGTCGAATCCACGGAGGTCGCCATGGAATCAGTCTCGAACCCTCATCCTCTGCGAAGGCTGGCAGCGCTGCTGATGCTCTCGGGAGTGGTCCTGGCCGGGTGCCAGGGGGATCCGGTGCAGCGGCTCGCGAACGTTCCAGACCCCTCCGAGCAGCTCGGTCCCGGCGGCCTGATGTGGATCAACCCCTCCCCCGGCTCGAGCGGCGGCGCTCTTGGCCACGCCGGCCGGCAGTACTCCCGGACCTTCGCCCTGGACGGCTCGAAGGGCGGCACCTACACCTTCGACCGGTACACGGTGTCCTTCCCGCCGGGCGCGGTGGCCGGCAACGGGTTTGTGACCATCGTCATCCCCAACCCGATCTTCGTGGGCTGTGACCTCAGCATCAGTCCTTCGAACCTCAACGGGTTCAGCAAGCCGGTCACGCTGACGATGGGCCTCGTGAACACCAACGTGACCCCGTTGAACATCGACGGCGTGTCCATCTACTGGGATGATCCGTCCTCCAAGTGGGTCAAGGTGGGCAGCAAGATCGACAAGGTGAAGTTCACCGTGGGCGCCGACCTGCAGCACTTCTCCGCCTACCGGGCAGGCTGGTAGGCGCGGAGTGGGTGGGATGAACCTCCTGCGACTGCCGCGCGGCGCCCTCGCACTGTGGGTGGTCGCCCTGGGGGCCGGTGCCCTCGCGGTGGCCTCCCCGTCGGTGGCGGCGCCCGCGGTGCTGGCGGTGTGGGTGGTGGCGTTCGCGATGGGGGAGGTGTTCTGGCTTCCCACCTACGGGCGCCGGGGCACCATCAGCACCGCGATGATGCCGCACCTGGCGGCGGTGGCGTTGCTCCCGGCGGGCCAGGCGGTGGCACCCGCGGTGTGCGTGGCGCTGCTGGCCGACCTGGCGATGCAGCGCAAGCCGGCGGTCAAGGCGCTGTACAACGCGGCGCTGCTCGCGATCACGCTGCGGGCCGCCGGGTGGGCATGGGCCGCGGGCGTCGCCGCGGTGCCGCACGCCGGCGTCATGACCGCCGCCCTGGGCCTGGCCTGCGCGGCGCTGGCGTACTGGAGCGTGAACCGCGCGGGCGTGGTCGCGATCATCTCGCTCGCGGAGGGGGTGAGTCCCTGGCGCGCCTGGCGCGAGAACTTCGGGTTCCTCTACGAAGCCCTGGTGCACGGCGTGGAGGTGGTCGTGACCGGGATCCTGCTCGCGGCGTGGCCGCGCGTGGGCGTGGCCGGGCTCGCCGCGCTGGCGCTGGTGTGCTTCTTCTGCAACGACGCCTACCGGCGGCGCAACCGCCTCGAGCGGCTCCGGGTGTCGCCGCGGGCGGGACGATCCAGCGGGCGGGCCCGGGCGGCGTAGGTCCGCGGGTCACAAGCTCCCGGTGGTTCCTTGGGGTCCGTGCCAGCCAGGCGCGGACCTCTCTGCTATACTCCCCGCAACTTGGCCGCGGGCGGCGGTTCCGCCCGGCTTCGATGGGGAGGAGCAGGGAGATGGACCGACGCACGGGGCTGATACTCACGGCGGCAGCCGTGGCGGTTGCGATATTCACCTGCGCGCCGGGTGCGTGGGCCGAAGACAGTCCCGACACTTCGCTGGCGGCGCGGGAACTGCGGCCGGGGGCGTGGGCGCTGCAGTTCCAGGGCCGGGGGTACTCCATCCTCGGGGACTTCACCGGCACCGGGTTGTCGTTCAAGCGGCATTGGTCCCCGCGGTCCGCGCTGCGCTTCGGCCTGGACATCACGCACTCCTCGCAGCGCATCGACGACACGAACTCGGAGGCGTACTCGGACACGACCCGTTCGGGCTCCTCGTCGTACGCCTACGATATGCGGAGCTCTTCGGTGGGCGTGGCGTTCCAGTACCTCTGCTATCCCCGGGCGCGCAGGAATCCCTCGCCCTTCTTCGGGATCGGACCGTTCGTCTCGATCTGGAGTGACCGCGACGTATCGGCAAATTCCCACACGAGCCAGGGGAGCACCGTGGAGTCCGGCCAAATTGACGCGCGTCACGGGGTCTCCGTGGGCGTGACGGGAAACGTGGGCATGGAGTGGTTCGTGGCCCGGGGCGTGAGCCTCGTGGCCCAGTACGACCTCACCATCCAGTACCGGCCGTCTGCACGTGACCAGCAGCGGGCCCAGGGATCGCAGTACGGCGATGCCTCCCTGCAGCATGACACGCAAACATCCCGCGTCTGGGACCTGGGAATGAAGTCCGTTGGCCTGGCGCTCTCGCTGTACTTCTAGCCCAGCCATGCCACGCGAGCCGCTCCCGGTCCGATTACGCCGGCTTCTCCACTGCTTCTGGGCCGCGCTGGCGGTGGCATGCGCATTGGGCCAGATCCGCGCGGACCGGGCCGCGGCGGCGGGTGCGTCGCTGGTCGCGGACTCTATTGCGCCGGTCGCCCGTGCTTGGGCTCTGAGCCTCCGCAGCACCGATGGCTACGTCTATCCCGTGCCCCGCGAGTTCGGCCTGGTGATCCAGCGCCGGATCTCCGCGGCGGCCGCCCTGCAGGTGGGCGTCGCATTCAAGAGCGCGCACAACAAGGAGGAGTATGCGGACAGCTCCGGGATCCAGTACTGGAATCCCATCGTTCGCGGCCGGGACAACACATTCGATCCCGCCTCGTGGAGCCTGAGCCTGAGATACGTCCGCTTCGCCCGCCCCCGGGGACGCTCCGTGCTGCATTTCGGGGCGGGTCCCGTCCTGGGCTATTCCGCCGAAGACCAGGCGCGTGATACGCGGATCGGCCCCGACAGCGTCGCCTCCCGGGACAGAGTGCGGCAGGGATACCGCACCCTGAGCCTTGGCCTGCGCGCTGGGATCGGGGCGGAGGTCTTCCCGGTGCGCAGGGCCAGCCTCGGCGCGACAGTAGATGCACACGCTACCTGGACGCGAATCCACGATTGGCGGGAGGCCGTCAACACGCCCTATGGCCGGCCCACCACGACCAGCACCTGGGATGTCCTCCGCCACCGCTTCTCCGCCGGCACTCTTGTCACCCTCGCCCTCACCTTCTACCTCTGATTCCTGCTATCCTCCTCTCCGGGAGGGCCAAGTCATGAAATCCGCCAAACGCCTCGTCTTCCTGGGCTGCCTGTGCCTTGCCGCCGCCTCCGCCTGCGGGAAGGACGCCCTGGTGAACCCGCTCGACGTCCGCAAGCTCGACGCCAGCCTGAAGCCGGTCGTGGACCAGATCGTGCCCGCCAACAACCGCTTCGCCCTGGAGCTGTACCGCCGGCTGGCGGCACAGCCGGGCAACCTCTTCTGCTCGCCGCAGAACATCTCCACCGCCTTCGCCATGACCTATGCCGGGGCGGCGGGGGACACCCGCGCGGAGATGGCGAGCGTGTTCCACTTCCCGCTGGCGCAGGACAGCATCCACGCCGCCTTCGGCGCCGTGCTGTCGAGCCTGGACCGTGGGGCCGCGCTGGGCGGCTACGAGCTGAGCCTCGCCAACCGGCTGTGGGGCCAGCGCGGGTTCCCGTTCCTGGCGCCGTTCCTGGACATCACGGGCATTCACTACCGGGCGGAGCTGCAGACGCTCGATTTCCACGCGCACCCCTCGGAGGCGCGCGACACCATCAACACCTGGGTGGGGGAGAAGACCCGCGGCAAGATCCCCGAGCTGATGCCGCGGTCCGCCGTCACCTCGGACACCCGGCTGGTGCTCACCAGCGCCATCTACTTCAAGGGCCAGTGGCAGACGAAGTTCGACCCGAACCTCACCGCCTCGGGTCCATTCCACGTGGCTCCCGGGGTGGACCGCATGGTGCCGACGATGCGCGGGGAGCTGGCCTGTCGCACCGGCCACGGGCCCGGCGTGCGCCTGCTGGAGCTGCCGTACAAGGGCCTCGATCTCTCGATGGTGATCCTGCTGCCGGATTCCGTCTTCGGGCTGGCGGAGCTGGAGTCGCGGCTGATCGCGGACGATCTCGATACCTGGCTGGCCACCCTGTCGGACCGCAAGCTTCCGGTGCGCCTGCCGAGGTTCACCGTGGAGTCATCGTTCTCCCTGGTCGAGACGCTCGCCGCAATGGGCATGCCGTCCGCGTTCCAGGCCTTCCAGGCCGATTTCTCGGGCATGGACGGCGCTCGGGACCTCTTCATCGCCGCGGCGGTGCACAAGGCGTTCGTGAACGTGAACGAGGAGGGCACCGAGGCCGCTGCGGCCACCGGGATCTCCATCGGGGTCACCAGCCTACCGGTGGACAACTTCTACGTGGATCACCCGTTCGTGTTCCTGATCCGCGACAACGTGACCGGCAGCCTGCTCTTCGTGGGCCGGATCGTGGAACCGCCAGCATAGCCCTGTCCGCAAGCCCTGTCGCGCAAACGAAGACCGCGCCGCCCTGCGAGGGGCGGCGCGGTTCGTTGGATGGGGCACCCCGCTCCGAAGGCTCAGTTCACGATCATGACCCGTCCCGCGGCGCTCTGCGAGCCCTGCTGCCAGCGTATGAAGTAGGCGCCGGGTTTCACTCTGCGTCCGAAGGCGTCCCGGCCGTCCCACGCGGCGGTCATGGAGGCCCCGTCACGGGCGGTCTCCAGCAGCCGCACGGTGCGGCCCTGCACGTCGAACACCAGCAGCCTGCCCGTCCCGGCGTCCTTCGCCGGGATCCTCACGAAGCAGGCACCGCGCGACGGATTGGGGGAGATGGAGAGCCGCCGGGCGCCACCGAGCAGCTCGTCGGCCACCGCGGTGACCGTGGTCCCGTGGGGGCCGGGACCGGTGGGCGTCACGCCGTGGCACACGGTGCAGTCCGAGAGAATCCCGGCGTGCCCCTGCAGCGCGATCATCGAGGCGTTGTCCTCCGGGCGGCGGCTGGGATACTCGCCGTGGGTGCTGCCGTGGCAGGCCTCGCACATCACGCCCCCGTGCCCCGCGCTCTTGCGATACAACTGGCCCGCCGGCTCGCCGTACCGGCTGGTGTGACAGGTGCGGCACGCCGGTTCGTTGACCCACGGGATCCGTCCCTGCTCGATGGTATTCGACACGTTCGCCATGTTTCCGTGACAGTCCTGGCACACCATGTTGTGCTTGTCCGCCATCACCCCGCGCAGGCACTTCACGGACTTCCCGGGGTGGCACTTGTAGCAGCCGTCCATACCCGGAATCGTCTCGTCGATGAACTTGTGCTGATCGTGTATCCGGAAGGAGAAGTACTTCGCCTCGGGGATCCCGGCGGTGCCCAGCGCCGGCGAGGCGTGGCACTTCGCGCACAGGATGGGCCGCTGGGTGGGGTCGAATCCGGCCTCGCGGGGGTGTCCCTGCAGGATCTGGCTCTCGCTGGAGTGGCAGCCCGAGCCGATGCACGAGAGCTCCACGGAAACCGGAATGGTCGGCGTGCTGCGCGCCAGCTCCGCCCCGCTGGTCGCGTCGTGGGCGATCAGCAGCGCCTTCTGGTAGGCGTTCTCCACGGTGGGCGTGGCGTCGGGAAAGGGGGTGATCGGGATGCCTTCGGCGTGGAAGTAGTTTCCTGCCGGGTCCAGCGTGCCGGTGAGCCCCTTGCCGGTCAGCCCCACGTCCGGGGGCAGCGTCACGCCGAAGAGTGCCGGAGCATAGGTCCAGAAATCAGTCTTGCCCACCGAGGTGGTGTTGCCTGGGATGGAGTAGGTCACCTGGATGCCCGAATTGACCACCTGCGGCTTCACCCCGGAGCTGCCCCGCCGGATCACCTGCGCGTACTGGTTGTTGTACGGCGGGAGCACCGAGAAGTTGGCGTGGTACTGGTTCATGCAGTGCATCCCGAGGTCGTTCCACCCGAGCAGGATGTAGTCGCCCAGCGTGGCGCTGGCGAGAGCGATTCCCGCCCGCGCGTCGGTGACCGGGGGTGTGGCGTGTGCCGGGGGCGGCGGCTGCGTGGCCGCCGCGAACATCATCGCGGCGGCAATGGTCCAACGTCCTGTCATGTTCCGCCTCCAGGTGCCGGGATTGAGGATCCCGTGAGGAGAGTGCGGCCGTCCCCGTCGCGCGGCCATGGCGACGGGTTCGGCGGAGCGTGGGCCGTCTGGGGAGCCGGCCTCCGGCGGGATGGGGGTCCTGCCTCGCGAGGTGGGAGACACCGTTCGGGCGGGAGGATTCGCTGTTCAAGCGCGGTTCTTTCTTGCATCTTCGGGTCGAAGCCAGGTGCCGGCACCGACCGGGCCGGCCGACATCCGACACGGCAGCGCCCGGGACGGGCCAGGCCCGGGTCCACGGGGCCGGCGGCCGACGCGGGCCGCGGCGTTCCTTCGCGCCGGACATGCACTCTCGAACCCAGGGGAATGTCGTGAAACTACTTATCCTTGGCGGGACCATCTTCCTCGGGCGTCACGTGGTGGACGCGGCCCTCGCGCGCGGCCACCAGGTCACGCTGTTTCATCGGGGCCAGCACGGTCCGGACCTGTTTCCCGGGGTCGAGCGCCTGACGGGTGACCGCGACGCGGGCCCCGGGGAGCTCGGGGCCGCGTTCCGGGGCCGTCGCTGGGACGCCGTCGTGGATACCAGCGCCTACTTCCCGGACATGGTGGAGGCCTCCGCGGGGCTGCTGGCCGGCGCGGCGGACCGCTATTGCTTCATCTCCAGCGTTTCGGTGTACGGGGACTTCTCGAAACCCGGGCTGGATGAGTCCGCCCCGGTGACCCGGCTCACGGCGGATCAGCTGGCGCGCGCCAGGGAGATCCGCGCCGCGGGCCCGGTGCGCGCGGCGGCCCTGGGCGAGCTCTACGGCGGACTGAAGGCCCTGTGCGAGGAGGCGGCCGAGGCGGCGCTCCCGGGCCGGACGCTGAACATCCGCCCCGGCCTGATCGTCGGTCCGCACGACTACAGCAATCGGTTCACCTACTGGGTGCGGCGCGTGGCCGACGGCGGCGAGGTGCTGGCTCCCGGGGAGGCGGCGCGCCCGGTGCAGTTCATCGACGCGCGAGACCTGGCAGAGTGGATCGTGCGGCTGCTGGAGGACGGGCAGACGGGCGTGTTCAACGCCACCGGGCCCGCAACGCCGCTGTCCTTCGGGGCGCTCCTGGATGCGTGCCGCGCCGCGGCCGCCTCGGAACCGGCCTTCACCTGGGTAAGTGACGAGTTTCTGTCGAATTCCGGCGTGGGCGCATGGATCGAGCTGCCCCTGTGGACCGGGGCGGACCCCTCGCTGGCTGGCTTCATGTCCGTGGACTGCGCGCGCGCCCGGGCCGCGGGGCTCACGTTTCGGCCGGTGGTGGAGACAGCCCGCGACACCCTGTCCTGGGACCTGGCCATGCCGGCGGACTCCGAGCGCAAGGCGGGCCTGGCGCGCGAGCGCGAACGCGGGCTGCTCGCGGCGTGGAAGGAGCGCTGATGCGGATTCACCCGCTGGCCCGGGAGCACTGGGACGAGGTGCGCGCGATCTACGAGGACGGCATCGCCACCGGCAACGCCACTTTCGAGACCGGGGCACCCTCGTGGGAGGTGTGGGACCGGTCGCACCTCGAAGCGGCGAGGCTGGTGGCGGAGGAGGACGGGCGGGTGCTGGGGTGGGCGGCGCTCTCGCGCGTCTCGGACCGCTGCGCGTACGCGGGCGTGGCCGAGGGCAGCGTGTACGTGGCCGCCGCACACCGCGGGCGCGGTGTGGGCCGTGCGCTCACTGCGGCGCTGATCGAGGCCTCGGAGTCTGCCGGCATCTGGACCCTGCAGGCGGGCGTATTCCCGGAGAACGCCGGCAGCCTGGCGCTCCTCGGCGCCTGCGGGTTCCGCGAGGTGGGCCGCCGGGTGCGGCTGGGCCGGTTGCGCGGCGTGTGGCGGGACGTGCTGCTGCTCGAACGGCGGAGTCCCCGGGTCGGGGCCTAGCGCGCGGGCCCTTCCCTGGGCAGGGAACAGGTGAAGATGGTCCCGATCCCCTCGCAGCTGACGAACTCCACGCGCCCGCCCAGGTAGCGCTCCCCGAAGAGCTTCACGCCGTAGGTGCCGATCCCGCGGCCTTCGCCGCCCTTGGTGCTGAACGATCGCTGGAACACCTGGAGCTGAACCTCCTCCGGCATCACCCCCGGGTTCTTCACCCAGAACATCACCTCGTCGTTCCCCTCCTCGGCAGAGACGGTGACGGTCTCACCCGGCTCCACCGCTTCGAGGGCGTTCTTCACCAGGTTCCCCAGGATGCGCCGCAGCAGGGCGCGGTCGGTGCGCACGGACTGCGCCTTGCAGGGTTCGACCACGATGCTGCGATCCCGGGCCACGGCGTGGCCGCGGTAGCCCGACGCCACGTCCTCCAGGAGGTCCTGCGGCCGTATGTCCTCGGGCGTGACTACCAGTTCGCCGCGTTCGGCGTCCAGCATCTGGCGGTGGGCGCGGATGTCGTCGCCGAGGGCCGTGGAGATGCGCAGGAGACTGTGCTTGAACTCGCGCTCGGCCTGGGGGTCGATGCCCTCCGCGATCAGCAGTTGTGCGATGCCGTGCACGCCGCCGCATTCATTGAGCACGTCGTGGAAGAAGGTTCGTTCCAGCACCTGCCGGCGCTTCTCCGCGCTGATGTCCGCGACGGCGAGAACGGCGTAGTCCTGGCCGTTCACCTGCATGAAGGTGCACTGGACGCGGAAGTCGAAGGCACCGGCGCCCTCCGCCTCGCGGCTGCGGATCCGGCATTCCTGCGTCACGCTCCCGCGGCATTCGAAACAATCGAGGATCGAGCGCACCGCCCCGCACACCGAGCAGGAGCGCGAGGTGCCGCAGCCCCCGGGAGTCTCGAATGCGTGCATGCAGCCCACGGCCTCGCCGGGGCGCCTGGAGAGGACTTGGGCCACCGCGCCCGCTCCCAGCATTTCCAGGAACTTCCGGTTCGCGGCGACGATCTGGCGACGCGGATTGAGGACCACGGCCGGCGTGGGCATGGCCTCCAACATCGCCGTGAAGGACGCATCGCTGACGATGTCCCGCGCCTGGGACTCCACGGTGAGGCGATCCTCGCGCTCGGCCGGCGCGAATTCGGTCTCCGAGCTCGAGGGCACGGGTTCTGCGGCCATCGTGAGTTCCTCCATGATAAAGGATGAGGGTGCTTCACTTATCGGCCGCGGGCGGGGGCATCCTGAGATCATCCTCTCCCGGCGCGCCAGGGTGCGGCCGGGAACGGCGGGGCTGGGCCCCGTGCGGCCCGCCCCGGGGGCCGATGCTGCGGGAATCTCGATGTGTGGCTACAATGACGCGGCCCGGAGTCCCGGGCCGGTTCCGGGCGGTGTGCCGTACTGTCGGCCGCCCCCGCGCCCCGGGCCCGGGGTTGCGCGTTCCCCCGGGAACGCAATGGGGCTTCCGGGCGTCCAATAAGCCAGTACCATCCCGGGCGTTGCCGTGCCGGCATGGGGGCGGCCCGGGCTTCGCCGTGGATGGCTACCGTGACGAGGGGAGGATGATGATGCCGCACCTGGAGCGTGGGGTCCGCGCCTGCGCCTGGTTTGCCGCGCTGGCGTTGCTGGCTGCGGCGGGCGCGGCGGGCTGTGCGAAGAAGCAGCCGCCACGCTCGCAGCGCGTTCCGGTCACCGTGACCCGGGCCGAATCCCGGGACGTGCCCTTCGAGATCGTCACCAACGGCACCGTCGAGGCCCGCCAGACCACCGAGGTGTGCGCCCAGGTGGGTGGCGTGGTGCAGCGCATCGCGTTCCGCGAGGGCGACGAGGTGCGTGCCGGGCAGGTCCTGGTGCAGATCGACCCGCGGCCCTACCAGGCGGCGCTGGCCCAGGCCCGCGGCGCGCTGGCGCGCGACGTGGCGCAGTATGAGAGCGCCCGGCTGCAGGCGGAGCGCTCGCGCAGGCTGGTGGCGGAGAACTACGTCTCCTCCGAGGAAGCCGAACAGAAGTCCGCCGCCGCGGAGGCGCTGCGCGCCACCGTGCGCGCCGATTCCGCCGCGGTGACCAGCGCGGCCCTGAACCTGGAATACGCGACCATCCGCGCGCCGTTCGCGGGGCGCACCGGGAACCTGCGCGTTCACGTGGGCGACCTGGTGAAGGCCAACGACACGGCCGCGCCGCTGGTCTCGCTCAACCAGGTGCGACCGGTCCTGGTCCGCTTCACCATTCCCGAGCGCGGCCTGGCGGCAATCCTGGCGCGGCACACCGCCCCCATGAGGGTGGAGGTGCATCCCGGCGACTCCGACTCGCTGCTGCAGGCGGGGCGCCTGGTGTTCCGCGACAACGCCGTGGACCCGGCCACCGGCACGCTGTTGATGAAGGGCGAGTTCGAGAACCTCGACGACGGGCTGATCCCCGGGCAGTTCGTGGACCTCCGGCTGGTGGTGTACGTGGAGAAGGGCGCCGTGGTGGTGCCCCAGCACGCCGTCACCACGCTGCCCTCGGGCGCGTTCGTGTACGTGCTGCGGCCCGACACCACGGTGGCGATCCGGCCGGTCACGGTGGCCCGCACGGTGCGGAACCTGGCGGTGGTCGCGCGGGGGCTGCAGCCGGGCGAGTTGGTGGTCACCGACGGGCAGCTGCGCCTGTCCCAGGGTTCCCGGGTGATGGTGCGCGACGGGAAGAAGCTGGGGCTCGAGGCGGGAAGATGAACCTCTCGGAGCTGTTCATCCGCCGCCCGGTCATGACCACGCTGATCATGCTGGGCATCCTCATCTTCGGCATCGTGGGCTACCGGCTGCTCCCGGTGAGCGACCTTCCGAACGTGGACTATCCCATCATCTCGGTGCGCGCGAGCCTGCCCGGCGCCAGCCCGGAGACCATGGCGTCCGCGGTGGCCACGCCGCTGGAGAAGCAGTTCTCCACCATCGCCGGGCTGGACGTCATGACCTCCAGCAGCGGCCAGGGCACCACCAGCATCACGCTGCAGTTCACGCTGAGCCGGGACATTGACGCCGCGGCGCAGGATGTGCAGGCCGCCATCGCGCAGACGCTGCGAAGCCTCCCCACCGGCATCATCCCGCCCTCCTACAGCAAGCAGAACCCCGCCGACTCCCCGGTGCTGTTCCTGGCCATGACCTCGAAGACGCTGCCGCTGTCCACGCTGAACCAGTACGCGGAGAATTTCCTGGCGCAGCGGATCTCGATGGTCAACGGCGTTGCGCAGGTGGCGGTGTACGGCGGTCAGAAGTACGCGGTGCGCATTCAGCTGGACCCCGGCGCGCTCGCCGCGCGCGGCATCGGGATCGACGAAGTGTCCGCGGCGGTGTCGAACGCCAACGTGAACATGCCCACTGGAATCCTGTGGGGCCCGAACCTGGCCGCGACGGTGCAGGCCAACGGCCAGCTTACCAACGCCCGCGAGTTCGGGAACATGATCGTGACCTACCGCGAGGGGGCCCCGGTGCGGCTGCGGGAGCTGGGCCGGGTGATCGACGACGTCCAGAACAACCGCGTGGCCAGCTGGTGTCGCGGGCAGCGCTCCATCGTGCTCGCGGTGCAGCGCCAGCCCGGCACCAACACTGTGGAGGTGACGCAGGCGGTCAAGGCCCTGCTGGTGCGCCTGGGGCCGCAGCTGCCGGCCTCGGTGGACATCCGCCCCCTGTACGACCGGTCCCTCTCGATTCTGAAATCGGTCAATGACGTGAAGTTCACCTTGCTGCTGACGCTGTGCCTGGTGGTGCTGGTGATCTTCCTCTTCCTGAGGAACATCCCGGCCACGGTGATCCCCAGCCTGGCGCTGCCGCTCTCGCTGGTGGGCACGTTCCTGGTGATGAAGCAGCTCGGCTACAGCATCGACAACCTGTCGCTCATGGCACTCACCCTCTCGGTGGGATTCGTCGTGGACGACGCCATCGTGATGCTGGAGAACATCCACCGGCACATGGAAATGGGCAAGCCGGCGCTGCAGGCGGCGCTGGAGGGCTCGCGCGAGATCGGCTTCACCATCCTGTCCATGACCCTCTCGCTCACCGCGGTATTCATCCCCGTGCTGCTGATGGGTGGCCTGCTGGGGCGGCTCTTCCACGAGTTCGCGGTCACCATCAGCGCGGCCATCCTGGTCTCGGGGTTCGTTTCGCTCACACTCACGCCCATGCTGTGCAGCCGCTTCCTCAAGGCGGAGCACACCCGGCGCCACGGCCACGCCTACGCCGTCGCCGAGAACGCCTTCAACGCCTCGCTGCGCTTCTACCAGCGCACCCTGGCCTGGGTCATGGACCACCGCCGCGCCGCGATGCTGTTCTCGCTGGGCATCCTGGTGGCCACGGTGGTGCTGTTCCAGGTCGTGCCCAAGGGGTTCATCCCCAGTGAGGACAACTCGATCCTCAACGGGACCACCGAGGCCGTGGAGGGAACTTCGTTCGAGGCCATGGTGCGCCACCAGCAGGTGGTGGCGGGGATCGTGGCGAAGGACCCCAACGTGCAGGACTTCATGTCCTCGGTGGGGGCGGGTGGTCCCAGCGCCACGGGAAACCTGGGCCGGCTCACCATCCGGCTCAAGCCGCGGGAGCAGCGGAAGATGAGCGCCGACGAGGTGGCTCGCTCGCTGGGGGCGAAGCTCTCGGGTGTTCCGGGCATGCGCGTGTACATCCAGAACCCGCCCAGCATCAGCGTGGGGGGGCGGACCTCCAAGAGCCAGTACCAGTTCACGCTGCAGGCCACCGACATCGCATCGCTGTACCCGGCATCCGCGAGTCTGCTCGAGAAGCTGAAGGAAGCCCCGCAGCTGCAGGACGTCACCAGCGACCTGCAGATCAAGAACCCGCAGGTGAACGTGAGCATTGACCGCGACCGCGCGTCCGCCCTGGGGGTCAGCGCGCAGCAGATCGAAGAGGCGCTGTACAACGCCTACGGGTCGCGCCAGGTTTCCACCATCTTCACGCCGGACGATCAGTACTGGGTGATCATGGAGTTGATGCCCGAGTTCCAGCGCGACCCGTCGGCGCTGAGCCGGTTGTATGTCGGGGCCCGGAACGGCACCCTGGTGCCCCTGGGTTCCGTGGCGGCGTTCAGCACCGGCATGGGCCCGCTGACGGTCAACCACTCGGGGCAGATTCCGTCGGTGACCATCTCCTTCAACCTGCGCCCGGGCGTGGCGCTGGGCGCGGCGGTCGAGGCGGTGCAGCGGACCGCACGGGAGACGCTTCCCTCCAACATCAACACCAACTTCTTCGGCACGGCGCAGGTGTTCAAGGACAGCCAGCGCGGTCTCCTGTGGCTGCTGCTGCTGGCCGTGCTGGTGATCTACCTGGTGCTGGGGATGCTCTACGAGAGCTTCATCCACCCCCTGACGATCCTCTCCGGACTGCCGTTCGCCGGGTTCGGGGCCCTGCTCACGCTGCTGGTGTTCCGCACCGAGCTCAGCGTGTACGCGTTCGTGGGGGTGATCATGCTGATCGGGCTGGTGAAGAAGAACGCCATCATGATGATCGACTTCGCGCTGGACGCCGAGCGGACCGAGGGCAAGTCGCCCCGCGACGCCATCGTGGAGGCGTGCATCATCCGTTTTCGTCCCATCATGATGACCACCATGGCCGCGCTCATGGGCACGCTGCCCATCGCACTCGGCCTGGGCGCGGGCGCGGAGTCGCGCCGGCCGCTGGGTCTCGCGGTGGTGGGGGGGCTGGCGTTCTCGCAGATCATCACGCTCTACATCACGCCGGTGGTCTACACCTACCTGGACGGGTTCGCGAGGAAGTTCCGGTGGAGGTGGCGGCCGGCGCCTGCGGCCACGGCCAGGGTCGCGGCAGGGAGCGGCCTGCCGTCGGTCGCGGGCTCCTCCGCAGGGGAGGCGGATTGAACCGCGGGGCCGTCCGCGAGGATGGGCACGATGCGGGATAGCGCCCGCTCCGGCCGGCTCCGAGCGCCCGCGTCCGTCGCCGTGGGGCTCGCTGCGGCGGCGCTGTACGCGATCCTGGCGCCGCGCGTCGCCGGGGAGGGTGACGGGAACGAGCTCACGGTGACTCTCGCCCTGTTTGGTGTGCCCCACCCGACGGGCTATCCTCTCTACACGATGCTGGGAGGCGCGTTCTGCTCGCTGGCACACCGCTTCGGGCTGGGTTGGTGGCATGCTGCCAACCTGTGGAGCGCGGTGGGCGGGGGGGTCGCCATCGGCCTCCTCCATGCGCTCGCCGTGCGCCTGATTCCCGGGGAATCGCCTTCGGGCCGGGGCGCGCGCTTCGCGGCGGCCCTGGTTCCGGCCGGACTATTTGCGATCCACCCGGTGTGGCTGGCCGAATCCACGCTGGCCGAGGTGACCAGCTGGCACCTGGCTTGGGTCGCGGCGGCGGCGCTGCTGTGCCTCGTGCTGGCCGGCCGCATCCGCGCCCACGCGAAAGAGGGATCGTCGGGAGCGGGCGCCGCGTTCGCATGGGGTGCCGTGTGCGGTCTCGGGATGGCCCACCACGTGACGGCGGTGCTGTTCATTCTGCCGCTTTCCCTGGTCCTGGGCTGGGAGGTGTCACGCGCGGGAGGCTGGCGCCCCTGGATGCTCCCTGCCGCGCTCGCGGGTGCCGCCCTGCCGATCGCGAGCTACGCCTTCCTTCTGTATCGGGCCTACCACCCATCAGCCTTCCAGTGGCCGCTGCTCGAGCCCTCGCTCGCGAGTGCGTGGCGGCACGTGCGGGGCGGGCCCTACGGGGTATTCGTGGGCCACTTCGCGCCCCCTCCCGAACAGAAGGCCCTGCTGGCGTCCAGCGTGTACCCGCTGTTGATCGCCGGGCTGCCCATCACGCTCGTGGCTTCCGGCATGGCCCGCGAAGCCGTACGGTCGGTCCTGCTGGCGCTGCTCGGGGCGGTGCTGCTGCAGGGCCTGTTCGTGTGGAATTACGGCGTCGCCGATCCCGTGACGTACTTCCTGCCATTGCTGCTGGTCGCGCTGCTCGGACTGGCGCCGGTGGTGGCATGGCTCTCGGAGCGTGCGAACCTGGCGTTCGTCCCCGCTGCCGTGGCGCTGCTCGCGATCGCGCTTCCCGCCGGGCCCTGGCTGAAGACCGCTGTGGATCGCTCGCGCCGGCTGGAGTTCGTCGAAGAGAGGATTCGAGTCGCGTGGCTGTCCATTCCGTTCCCGCGCGCGATTGTCCTCTGGCAGACCGACCTGTACCTGCGCCTGCGCGGGTACCAGTTGCTGCACGGCGAGCGCCCGGACTACTACGTGGAGAACCCGACCATGCTCACGTGGAACGCTCCCCGGCTCGCGTTCGAGGGGCGCTGGGGATTCGATCCCCTCGATGGCCTGGAGCTGCGGAGTGACGCGGACCTGGTGCTCGTGGGCGACAATATCCAGAGGCAGACGCAGGTCCCGGTGGTGGACTTCGCGCAGGCGCTCCACCTGACCCGGGAGATGTCGAAACCGGGTCCCGTGAACGACGCCGGCGGAAACAGCGGCGGGCGGTGACCCCGGCGGAGGCGCAGTCCCGCTTGGTGCGTCCATCCCATCCAGGATCCGCTGGGAGGTCAGTGACGAAGCCCGTCGTCCGCCGCAAGGCGGGGTCAGTCCGCTATCGGGTCGCGCCCCTCACCCCCGCCCGGCCGGGCCCGAGCCGCGCGATCGCCATGATCCCCAGCGCCGGCCCGATCGCGAGCGCCACGAAGGCCCATCGCCAGCCGGCTGAGCCCGCCAGCAGCGGGATCAGCTGGATGCTGCCCATCGTGAGCAGGAAGCCCAGGGACGTCTGCAGGGTGAGCGCGGTGCCCACGGCGTGGGAGGGCGCGGCGTCGGTCACCATCGCGCTGAACTGGGCGGAATCGGCGACCACGAAGAACCCCCACACCCACAGAACGGGCAGCAGCAGCCACAGGTGCGTGCCGTACAGCAGGCCCACGAGGAGTGAGCACGCCCCGCTGGTCGCCATCGCCACGGTGACCACGCGGGCGTAGCCCAGCCGGCGCGAGGCCCAGCCTCCCCACAGGCAGCCGATCCCCCCCGCCGCGAGCGTGGTGAATGCGGCGACGTCCGGCGCCCAGCCCGGACGCGGGCCGGGATGCGCGGCGATGCTCGCGGCCAGGAACGCCGGCACCCACGTCCACATCGCGTACAGCTCCCACATGTGTCCCAGGTAGCCGCCGATGGCCAGCCGCGTCTCCCGGTGACGGGCCACCACCGCCGCGAGGCGCCAGTCGAACGCGCGGCGCTCGAACGGGTACGGCCCGTCCCGGTAGAACAGGCTCACCAGGAGGGCGGCCACCAGGCAGGCGCCCGACGTGGCGAAAACCACCCCCTCCAGGCTGGCGCCCCCGGCCGCGTGCGCGAGGTAGGGCAGGGCCTTGCCCGTGGTCAGCGCGCCCACCACGATGCCGATGGCCAGCCCGCGCGAGGAGCGGAACCACGTGGCGGTCATCTTCATCGCCGGCGGGTACACGCCCGCCAGGAAGGCGCCGGTCAGGAAGCGAGTGGCCAGGGCCACGGGATAGTCGCCCGCGCCCAGCAAGGCCAGGTTGGACGCCGCCGCCAGCAGCGCTGCGCCGGCGAAGAAAGCGCGTGAGGGCCAGATGTCGGCGAGGTTCAGCAGCGCGGCGGCCGCGGTTCCGGCGACGAATCCGAGCTGGACGACCGCGGTGAGCCATCCGAGCTGGCCCGCGGAGAGATCCCAGTGGGCGCGGAGCTGGGGCCCGAGGGCGTTGCCCGCGAACCATGGCGACATGCCCAGGAGCTCGGCCACGGCCAGGAGCGCGAGGATGCCGAGGCGGCCGCGGGCGTCCCCGCGCGGGGAGTCGGTGGGAATCATGGCGCGGACACTACACGCAGCCCGGCCGATGAGGAACCGGGTTTCGACGCGGGACGCGATCCAGCCGCCGCCGTCCCACGTGGCGCTTGCTTCCCGCGAGGAGGCCGGTGCACTATCAGGACGGCCGCATCAGGTCGCGAACCCGGAGGAGGCTTCAATCATGATCCTGGTGCGAAGCGTGTTTCAACTGAAGTTCGGCAAGGCCCGCGAGGCGCGGGAGGCTTGGGAGCAGGTGAAGCCGATCATGAGCAAGGTCGGATCCGGCGCCACCCGCACCATGACGGACTTCACCGGTCCGTTCTACACCTTCGTGCTCGAGACTTCGCACGCCAATTTCGCGGCGTTCGAGAAGCACCTTCAGGAAGTCACGGGCAACGCCGAGTGGAAGCAGTGGTACGCGAAGTTCACGCCACTCGTGGAGTCGGGCCGCCGGGAGATCTTCACGATCCTCGAGTGATCTGCGGCGCGGTCGCCCCCGCGTCCGGCCGCGGGCCGGGGGTGACCGCGCTCACCGCAAGCACCACCACCGCGTTCACCGCCATGGCCACGAAGCCCACGTTGAGGTCGGTGATTTCCGGGGGCCATCCCGGGAGGACCCTGGCCAGCGTGGTTCCCGGCGTCGACAGCCACGCCACCGTGGCCACCCCTGCGAGGATGCCGGCGAGCGCGCCCGCGCGGCTGGCCCACGGCCGCCGCGGCAGGCTGAGCATCATCGCGGGAAAGAGCTGCGCGACGAAGTTGTAGCCCATCAGCAGCAGCGGCACCAGCGTGGTGCCTCCGTGCAGCGCGAAGAGCACCGACACCAGGGCGATGACCGGCACCAGCGAGCGCGCGAGAATCCCCACGGTGCGCTCGTCCGCCGACGGGACGAACACGCGGTACACGTTCTTGGCCAGGATGGTGGCGGCGGTCAGCAGCAGCATGGATCCCGGCACCAGCGCCGTGAGCAGGCCCGCGGCGCCGATGAGACCCAGCAGCGCGGGCGAAAAGCTCTTCTGCGAAAGCCGCAGCAGCGACAGGTCCGCATCCGGGCCCGCGAGCCCGGGCACCTGGAGGATCGCCGCGAACCCGGTGAAGAACACGAACAGCAGCACCAGCTGGTAGATCGGCATCAGCGCGGCGTTCTTGCGAAACACGTCCTCCGACTTGGCGGTGTAGCTGGATGCGAAGGCATGCGGCCACATGTAGAACCCCAGGGCCGAGAGCATCACCGTGGAGAGGAACCACGGCACGCTCCGGGTCTCCGCGGACAGCGTGAGGAACGCCGGCCGGGCCCGCTCGATGGCCTCGAACATGGGCTGGTACCCGCCGTAGTAGTGCAGCGGAAGGTAGATGCCCAGCCCCACCGCCACCGCGAGGATCATGACGTCCTTCACCACAGCAGTCCAAGCCGAGCCGTGCACTCCCGAGACGATCACGTAGGCCACCAGCGCCGCGGTGCTGAGCCACACCGCCGGGTGCGGCGGGATGCTCCCGCCGGACGTCTCCGAGACGATGATCCCCAGGCCTTTCAGCTGCAGCACCAGGTAGGGCACGATGGCGGTGACGCTCACCAGCGACACCACCACCCCCAGGGCCGGGCTGTCGTACTTGCGCACGAAGAAGTCCGCCTGGGAGTGCAGGCGGTGGGCGGTGGCGTAGCGCCACACCACCGGCAGCAGGAAGTAGGAGAGCGAGTAGGCGATCACGCCGTAGCACAGGATGTAGAAGGCGGGCGCGCCGCGCCCGTACGCCCAGCCGCTGCCACCGAGGAAGGTGAAGGTGGTGTAGATCTCGCCCGCCATGAGCAGGAACACGAACACGGCCCCGAAGCCCCGGCCGCCCACGGTCCACTGCTCCAGGCTCATGGTTCGCCCGCGGCGCGCGGCCACGCCGAGCGCGAAGGAGAGCGCCAGGAACAGCACCAGGATGAGCAGGGCCGGGCTCACGGGGCCTCCCCGCGGCCACCCGGCCCGCCGCCTGCCCGCCCCGGGCCCTTCGCAGCATCCGCCGCGCGGTCCAGGTACCACACCAGCGTCATCACCGCCGAGGTGAGCAGCACGCAGCACACGATCCAGAAGAGCAGGAAGGGGAGTCCCAGGACGTAGGGCCGGACGCGGTTGGCGAGGGGCACCCCCACCAGGATCGCGAGCCCCGGGAGCAGCGCCAGCAGCCGGTATGCGCGCTCCATCACGACGCCGAGCTGCTGTGGTCGTGCACCACGCGCCAGCCGTCCCGGCCGAAGTGGCGCAGCCAGAGCGTGAAAAGCCCGTGCGGGCGGTCCGCGGCGCGCACCAGGGCCCAGGCGCCGCGCACCACCGCCTGGCCGGGTGCCACGATCGACACGTCCGCCAGGTCCAGGGTGAGCCGGCCCATCTCGCGGCCCTCGCCCTGGCAGCGCTTCCGGTAGCGTTCCAGCGTGGGCTTCCAGCCGCGGGTCACGTCGCCGCCGCCGTAGAAGGTGAGCGAGTCGGACTCCCAGTAGCCGCGCATGTAGCCTTCGAGGTCCCCGCGGTTCCAGGCGTCCGCCTGCGCGGCGATCACCTTGCGGACTTCGGCGGGGTCCCGGTCGGGCTCCACGGCGGGGGCCGGGCCGGCGGCGGTCGGCGCGCCGGTGACCGCGGCGGCCAGCAGCACCCATGGCAGCAGCATTCGGACGGACATCGTCTCCCTCCCTCGAATGGATGGGTCTCCGGCGCACTCTGACCGCCGGGGCGCCGGGCGTCAATCCCAAGAGTGGTTCGCGCCCGGGGGCCGGCGGGCGGAGGCGGGCGGCCGTGGGCGCAGGCGGACGGAGGCCAGCGCAGGCGGCTTGCCGAAGGCGTTTCCGTGGCCTATCATCCTGCGTCGAACGCCTTTGATTCGCATTCCGCGCCCCGGGCGGCCGCCGGGCGACCGGCCGCGCCCGGTCCGCGGGGCGGGCCGCCACCCGGCATCACTTCTTCGACAGGACTCGAGCATGGGACGCATTTTTGAAACCCGCAAAGCGACGATGTTCGCCCGCTGGGACAAGATGTCCAAGGCCTTCGCCCGGATCGGGAAGGAAATCACCATCGCCGTGAAGGCGAGCGGGCCGAACCCGGACAACAACCCCTCGCTCCGCCGGGTGATCCAGAACGCCCGCGCGATCAACATGCCCAAGGACAAGATCGAGTCCGCGATCAAGAAGGCCTCGGGGCAGACTTCGGCGGACTACCACGAGGTGCTGTACGAGGGTTACGCACCGCACGGCATCGCGGTGCTGGTGGAGACCGCCACGGACAACCCGACGCGCACCGTGGGCAATGTCCGCTCGATCCTGCACAAGTACGAGGGCAACCTGGGCTCCACGGGCAGCGTCAGCTTCAACTTCAAGCGCATGGGCGTGTTTCGCCTGAACCCCGCGGGGCTGGACGCCGAGTCGCTGGAGCTGGAGTTGATCGACTTCGGGCTGGAGGAGATCGGGGAGAGCACCGGGGAGAAGGGCGAGCCGCAGCTGGTGATCCGCTGCGCGTTCTCCGAATTCGGGCACCTTCAGAAGGCGCTCGAAGACCGCAAGATCACGCCGCTGTCGTCGGAGTCGGAGTACATCCCGCTCAACCCGGTGGAGCTGGCCGAGGACAAGGCCACGGATGTCCTGCAGCTCATTGACAAGATGGAGCAGGACGAGGACGTACAGAAGGTGTTCCACAACCTGGCGTAGGCGCCGGGCACTCCCGCGGTGTTCGAGCTTGCCGCCCTCGCTCCGGCGATGGTACGCTTCCGCAGGCCCGCACATCCCTATCCTCCCAGCCGCCGCGGAATCGTGGAGCCAAGCGTGATATCCGAGCAACGACCGCCGCATGACCGCGGCGCTGCCGCCATGGAGGGCGATCCGGCACTCTCCGTCGAGGATGTCGGCAAACTGTATTCCCCGGCGAGGTTGCCGTGGCGGCCGGCCGGGGGACCGCAGGCCACCCAGGCGCTGCGCGGGGTGTCCTTCCGGGTGCGCAAGGGCGAGACGATCGGCCTGCTGGGGCCCAACGGGGCCGGCAAGACGACGCTGCTCAAGATCGTGTCCACCCTGCTGTACGCGGATTCGGGGCGCGTGCTGGTGCACGGCTTCGACGTCCGCCGTCAGGCGACGCAGGCCCGCAGGACCATGGGCCTGGTCACCTGTGACGAGCGGACCTTCTACTGGCGGCTCACCGGGCTGCAGAATCTCTCGTTCTTCGCCACGCTGCACGGCTTGAGGCCCAGGCAGTGGCGGCCCCGCGCCGACGAGCTCCTGGAGGCGCTGGGGCTGACCCAGGCGGCGTCCCGGCCCTATCACAGCTACTCCTCCGGGATGAAGCAGAAGCTGGCGATCGCGCGGGGATTGCTGGGCGACCCCCGGCTGGTGCTGTACGACGAGCCGACCCGCAGCCTGGACCCGCTCAGCGCGCGCAACATCCGCTCCTGGATCGTGGCCCACCGCGCGAAGGACCCGTCCCAGACGCACCTCATCGCCACCAACCAGCTCTCCGAGGCCGAGGAACTGTGTGACCGGGTGTTGATCATCAACCGCGGCTCGCTCATCGCCATGGGGACCATCGCGGAGATCCGGGAGCGGTGGCAGCGGGGCGACTTCCAGGTGCACCGGATCACGGTGCGCGGACTGCCGGGGCTGGCCGGGCTCGCGGCCGATCCCGGCGTCGGGCTGCAGGAGGTGGGGCTGGTGTCCTCCGACGCGGATGTCGCGGTGATCCGCGTGCGGACCGTGAAGGGGGGCGGGGCACTGTCCGCGGTGCTGGACAGGATCCTGAAGTCGGGGGGGCTCATCATCGGTGTGGATGCCGAGCAGGTGCCCTTCGACGACGTGTTCTGCTCGCTGGTCCTGGGGCAGGCCGCGGATCCGACCGCGGCGGCAGGAAGCCGGGGGGCGGCGTGAGGCTCGCCTGGGCGTTCTTCAAGCGCGACGCCATCATGGCGCTCAGCTACCGCGCCACGTTCGCCGCCCAGCTGGCGGGCAACCTGGTGCTGCTGTGCCTGTTCTACTACATCGGGCGGACGGTGGGGCCCCAGAGCATCCCGGCGCTCGAGAAGTACGGCGGCAGCTTCCTGGCCTTCTTCCTGGTCGGGATCGCGCTCACGGACTGCGTCGGGGTGAGCCTCACGGCGTTCTCGAAGCAGATCCGCGAGGGCCAGCTCACCGGCTCGCTCGAGGCCACGCTGATGTCCCCGGTCCCCCTGCCGGTGATCCTGCTCATGTCGTCGCTGTGGCCCTATTTCCTCAGCGCATTCCGCTTCGTGATGTACCTGAGCCTCGGAATGCTGCTCTACCGCGTGGACCTGGCGCACGCCAACCTGCTCTCCGCGCTGGTGCTGTTCGTGCTCACGGTGCTGTGTTTCGCCGGGCTGGGCATCCTGTGGGCCAGCGTGGTCATGGTGGTGCAGCAGGTGGAGCCGATCATCACCGTGGGGGCGCTGATCGTGCTGCTGCTGAGCGGCGTGGTCTTCCCGAGCTCGGTGCTGCCGGTGTGGCTGCAGCACGTGGCCGCGCTGATCCCGCTCACGCACGCGCTCGACGGGATGCGCCATGCGCTGCTCCAGGGGTACAACCTGGGCCAGCTCGCGGGGGTCGCGTGGACCCTCATCGGCTTCGCGGTGGTGTTCCTCGCCGCGGGGCTCGGCTCGTTCGGCCTGGCGGTGGGATACGCCAAGCGGGCGGGCACCCTGACCCGGTTCTAGCCGGGCCCGGAGTTCGGGGCGGGGCTAGGGGAGCGCCCGGAACACGGCCCGCTTCGGCCCGCGGCCGCCGGAGCGCGGCGGAACCTCGAACCGGCTGACGACTTCAACCGAGCGGAAGCCGGCCTCGGTCACCATGCGCCGGAGCGCCCCGTAGCTGAAGTGCCACCAGACATTCTCGCGCCGGGCTCCGCGGTATTCGATCACGTCGTCGGGCAGCTCCGGGCGGTAGCAGTCAACGATGTAGGCGGAGCCCGAGGTCACGCTGCAGATGTTCTGGAGCGCGCGGACCGGGTTCTGGATGTGAAGCAGCAGGTCCCCGCAGAACACCAGGTCGAACTTGCCCAGTCGTTCGGGGGACAGATCGTAGACGTTGAGGATCTCGCGGCGGACCTGGGAGCCCAGGATCTCCCGGGCTGCCAGGAAGCCGGCGCCGGTGGGCTCATCCAGCAGTTCCGGGGCCATGCGGGCCCGCACCGAGGGGGCCAGGTCCAGGTGCCGCCAGCTGGGGATGTCCAGCCCCACGACCTCCCGGGCCCCGCGGCGCTCGAACTCGAACGCCCAGTAGCCGTCGAAGGTGGCGACATCCAGGACGCGCTTCCCGTCCAGCCGCGCGGGGAGCCCGTAGCGGTCCAGGTGGGGGGCATGGTCGTAGAAGCCGGGGGTGACCACTCCCTGCCCCAGGTCCACCGTGTGGTACCACTCGATCCCGCGAATCCGATCGAGGATGGCCGCGCGGGTGAGGGGACGGGGGAGTGGGGCATGGTCCTCCCGCGCACGCGGGGAGGCCTCCACGGGGCTGGCCGGCTCGCTGCTGTTGTCGCGATTCCGGACCTTGTCCAACCAGGCGCTCTTCATTCCAACCGAAACCTGGAGCGGCCCCAGGCGGAAACCCCATATGGCCAATGCTCACCTCCTGAGTGGAATCGGAGCATGATAGCACACCCAGGATCGTGCGGCGCACCCGATGGCAGTGCTTCATGGACGGGAGGCAGCCCATGAGAATCCGATCGCGCCGCGGCGCCTTCGCCCGCGTTCTCCTCGTCGGCCTGCAGGCGCTGTTGTCCCTGCTGCTGGTGGAGGCCGCCTGCCGCATCCTGCGTCCCGCGCGGCCCTCGGAGTTCGTCTCCCACCCGGTTCTCAACCACGTGCTGCGGCCCCTCGCCACGGTGGAGCACGCGGAGTGGGCCGCCTCCGGGATCCCCCTCTACCGGCTCAAGGCGAACCGGCAGTCGTGGATCCACCCCGCGGACGTGGTGCGCCGGAAGCCACCGGAGACGTTCCGGATCTTCTACGTGGGGGACTCCTTCGTGCAGGGCTACGGCCCGGCGGAACAATCCATGCCCGCGCGGGTGGGGGCCGCCCTGAGGGAGCCGCTGGCGCGCCGGGGATGGCGCCTCGAGCTGGTGAACACCGGCACACCCAGCTATTCGCCGATCCTCTATCACATCCTGGTCACGCGAACCCTGCTGTCCTACTCGCCGGACCTGATCGTGCTGAACGTGGACATGACCGACGTGTTCGATGACTTCCTGTACCGCCAGACCGCGGTCTTCGATTCGGCGGGGGCGCCGCTCGCCTGTCCGGCAGGCAGCCCGCTGAAGGGGCGCTACGTCCGCAGCCCGGACGGGCTGCGCGAGCCCGGCCGCCTCGAGGCCTTCATGATCCGGGTGAGGACCTATTCGCGGTTCGTGGACATCATCATGAACCGCACCGCGCGCTACCAGGGCACGCTGAACTGGCGCGTGGGCGCCCCGGCACGGATCGGCCGCAACGCCGGGCTTCCCCGCCTCTTCGACTGGTGCGGGCCCGAGTGGTCCGACGAGACCCGCGCACTGGTCGGACAATCCATGTCCACGCTCGCGGCCACCCTGCGCGCGGCGCGCGCGGCTCACGTGCGGGTCGTGGTGACCGCGGTTCCGCACCTGGGACATTTCACGGGGGTGTACTCGCTCCGGCCGTTCGAGGAGGTCCGCAGGGTGTGCGAAGCGGAAGGGGTCCCGTACCTGGATTCCTACGCCGGGATGCGCGGGCGATTCGGTTCCGCAGGCGCTTCGGCCTGCTACATTCCCGGCGACATGCACTTCAACCCCGCCGGAAACCGGCTGTGGGCCTCGGTCCAGTCGGATCTTCTGCGACAGTACCTCGAGACCGGCGTCGGTGCGCCCGCTACAGTACCAGGCTCCGGTGCCTCGCCGAGCCGTACAGCAGCACCGTGAAGAGCACCAGCGCGCGCGGCAGCCCCACGAGGATGCGCGCGAGCCTGAGCCAGGGGCTCCGGTGCCGGCCGCACTCGACGTACCGGGTGATGGCATAGGGCAGGATGAGCGCCGCGAACACCGGGTGCGCCAGCGCCGCCAGCGCCACGCCGACCAGCGCCAGGTCGAACATCGCGGTCACCCGGAGCAGGAAGTACCGGTGGTACAGGTGGGCGCGCAATTCCGGGATCGTCTTCACCATGTGCGGCCAGGCTGCCGCGAACCGGGGTTCCGTGAGCCACTGTCGCAGCGAGGCGCGGAATACCTCGTGGTGCACGAGGGCCTCCGGCGAGAACACCGCCTGCCGGCCCATGCGCAGCACCCTCCAGGCCAGGTAGGTGTCCTCCCCGAAGTAGTCGTAGGAACCCGAGAATCCTCCGGCTTCGAGCGCATCGGCGGTCCGGTAGAAGATGTTGCAGGTCTCGTACACGGGACCGAGCCGGGTCACCTCGATGGTCCGCTCGAAGAGGTGGCGCGGCTGCGCCGGGTTGGGAAGGGTGCGGCCCTGGACCAGTCCCACTCCGGGCGCGAACGCGGCCACGCCCGCACCGATCCAATCCGGCGTCACGGTGCAGTCGCTGTCGGTGAAGGCGACGATCTCGCCGCGGGCCATCCGGAGGCCGTTGTGACGGGAGAGCGCGGGGCCGCGGTTGTTCTGCGGCACCAGTCTCAGGGCATGGACCGCCCCGGGGACCCGGGACTCCACCATCGCCGCGGTTCCGTCGGAGCTGGCGTTGTCCATCACCAGCACCTCGAACCGGTCGGAGGGGTAGGCCTGCGCGGCGAGCGAGTCCAGCAGCCGCTCCAGCAGCTCGCGCCGGTTGTGGGTCGGCACCACGACGGTCACGAACGGCGGTTCCGTCCACTCCCCGGGCCGCGGGATCATCGGCCGGCCATTCCGGCGTAGACTGCCTCGAAGCGCGGCCCGAGTCGCGGCCAGCCGAACTGCTCCGCCTGCGCCCGGCAGGCGCCGGCCGTCCCGGGGCGCCGTGCCAGTTCCAGCGCCTCGACACAGGCGCGCGCGAGGCCTTCCACGTTGGTGGCGGCCGGCCGGGTCGCTCCCGGCTCGAAGAGCACTCCCACCTCCGGGCTGGCGATCACGTCCGGGATCCCGGCGTGGTTGGCGCCCACGACGGGCGTTCCGCACGCCAGCGATTCCAGCAACACCAGGCCGAGCGCCTCCCACACCGACGGCAGCACCATGACCGTCGCCTCCGCGTACAGCCGCGGCAGGTCCTCCGGGGACCCCATCCCCAGGAACTCCACGTCGGCCGCGATCGAGGGGGGCAGGAGTGCCGCCAGGGCGGCGGCGCCCGAGGGGCGGATCGCGCCCGAGAGGCGCAACCGTGCTTCCGGCACGCTCCGCTTCACTTCCGCGAACGCCCGCAGCATGAGCCCGGCCCCCTTGCGTGCCTCATCGAGCGCCCCGACCATGAGCAGCGTGGCGGGGTCCCGGGGGATGTCGGCCCGGAGGCGGAAGCGGTCCAGGTCCACCGGGGTGGGCAGGAGCCTGCCCTCCACCCCGAAGTCGCGGCGCAGGTTGTCCGCGGCGAAGTGGCTGAGCACGCCCACCGTGCGGGCCCGGGCGAGGGCGGTGCGCATCATGACCAGGTCGAGCGGGGAGGTCCGGAAGTACCTGCCCAGCGGAATTCCCATGGAGTGATACAGGAACGGAGCGCCGGTCCGCCCGGCGGTGGCCGCGGCGAAGGCATCGAAGTGGGACAGGCAGTGCACCGCGTCGAAGTCGCCGCGGGCCAGGTCCCGCCGGCACTGGAACGCATACACATGGGCGGACGTGAATCTCCGGCCGAGCCAGGCCGGCGGCCTCCGCTCAGGGTACAGCAGGTGCCTCGCGGGAGCGCCGGGGTCGGGGCGCGGGCCCCCGCCGTCGGTGGCGAGCACCGTGACCTCGTGGCCCCGGGCGGCCAGGTACCGCGAAAGGTCGTCCAGGAAGCGCTCGGACCCGCGGCGGACCTGGGGCCAGAAGAACGGGTTGGTGATGGCGATCCGCAAGGGGAGCGGGACCTCCGGGATTCACGTGGTACTGCAGAACCGACCGACCCCGCCCGCGGCGCCCGCGGGCGCCCGGCTTCGCTGCGGTCGCTTGACGATCTCCGCCGGCCGAGTATATGCTCATTCGCACGATACTTGTATCCCCATGAGGCTGAGAGGAGTCCCTGTGAACCCGGTCCGGCGCTTCTTCCGCACGCTGGTGGCCCGCACGGGCATCGCGGGAGCCCTGCTTTCGTTCTTCTGGCGCGGCCGGATCTGGTGGCTGACCCCGCTCGTCTTCGTCATCCTCCTCGTGGGTGTGCTGGTGATCTTCGGCCAGTCGTCGGCCATCAGCGCCTTCGTCTACACCCTCTTCTAGGCGGAGCGCCGGGGGCCCGGGCCCCGGACTGCCGGGCGCCATCCCAGCAGGCGCCATTTCGGAGCGTGTCCGGGCCGGGGGCGCTTGATCTCGGTCACGGCATCCCACCGCACCCGGGGCGAGCCGGCGCGCAGCGCCATGGCCCACGACGTGTCCGCGAAGTCCACCCGCGCCAGCACATAGTCGGCTTCCAGGTACGGGCGCGCCTCCTCCGGAAAGTTCCACAGTTGCGTCACCACGTCCGGCTTGAGATCCCCGATCGAGTGCCGGCAGTCCCACTTGAGGTGCCCCGGCCAGAACTGCGTGAAGGGGTTGCCGGAGGCGGCCACGTGCATGGGCAGCCGGGCCACATACGGGTCGCACTTGCCCAGCAGGTCCACCACGCGCCGGTCCGCGTAGTAACCCGTCGCGCCGATCCCGGCCGCGGCCACGCTCGCGCCGGGCAGGGTCACCGCGCGCGCGGCCAGCGCCTTGGCCACGAATATGGAATCCTCCTTCACGTAGGGCGGTGGCAGCAGCAGCGTCAGCCGCTGCCACGGGGAGAGGGCCGCCAGGGTGGCGGCGAGCGCCACCGGGGCGATCCATCCCATCCCGGCCCGCCCCGTCCCGCGGGCGCGCGACGGGCCCCGCCCTGCCTGCCACGCCCCCGCTGCACGCGCCACGCCCCACGAGCCCACGACCAGCAGCAGCGGCATCGCCACCGTGACGTAGCGGTTGCAGATGCCTTGTTCCTCCCACGCGTCGCCGCCCACCCACACGGAGTAGAGGCACTGCGCCGCGAACACCGCCAGCAGCGGCGCGACGCGGCCAAATGCGCCCCGCGCGGCATTCACCGCGGCCGCGGCCAGCAGCACCGGCGCACCCCACGCGCGGGCCAGGAACGTGAGCAGCACCCATGCCCCGCGGGCCACACGCAACCCGAGCGGATAGCCGGTCAGCTTCAGGTGGTAGGTGAGCGGGAGGAACTCGCCGAAGTAGAGTCGGCGCGCCAGGGTCTGGGCGGCCAGCGCGACCAGGGCCGCGGCCAGGCCCCAGCGCAGGTGCGTGCCGCGGCGCCCGGGGTCCGCCGCGGCCGAGGCGGCGCAGTACGCCAGCAACACCACCGCGAAGTCGAGGCGCACGAGCGTTCCCGCGGCCAGCAGGACGTAAGCCCTCCAGGGGGGCCGGCCCGCCAGCAACATCCAACCCGAGGCGGTGGCGATGAGCGCGAGCAGGCCCACCTCCATTCCCTGGAGCGTCCAGTTCACCAGCGGATAGTGGAACGCCGTCAGCGCCACCGCGGCGAACACCGTGCCGCGCGTCGCGCCGGGCAGCAGCGCGGCCAGGCGGCGGACGAAGTCCAGGTGGACGAGGAGCAGCGCCGCCCCCAGGGCCTGCATCACTCCGGACGCGTGGCGCCCGGCTACCGGCAGCAGGTGCACCCCCGTCATCACCAGCACCCAAAGCGGATTGGTGAAGCCCTCCACGGGCGGCTCGCCGGGATTGAACGTGAGGCCGTGGCCGTGCGCGAGGTTTCGGGCGTAGCGCATGGAGATCATGGCGTCGTCGAACAACGAGAAGTACCGGACGCCGTCAATGACGAAGGTGGTGCGGAAGATGAAGGCCACGTAGTAGAACAGTGCCAGCACGGAGAGCGCCGTGAAGACCGTGCCGAACGCCGGATCGGGCTGCATTCGGGGTGCCGCCGCGGGACGCGCGCGGGAGGCCCGGGAGGGGGAAATGGAACGGGGCATGGGGACAGTGTATCAGATCCCCATGCCCCGGTTTCCTGGTGGCGTTCCTAGTTCGAGTGGGAACCCGGCCTTGCACGCAGCGCGAGCAGGCCCAGCGCGCCGAGGCCCACCAGGAGCAGCGACGGCGGCTCCGGGACCACGCCCGAGGGGGACACGGTGATGGCGTCGAACACACCACTGGTGTTGTTGGCGCCCATCACGGTGAAGGCCAGGGCCACGTGGGAAGTCGCCGCGCCGGAGGAGAACTGGAAGCCCGCGGACTGCCAGTTGAACAGCCCCGGTGTGGCGAAGAAGAACTGGCCCAGCGTGGAATTGGCATCCGCGTCCACCACCTCGACCACGGAAGTGCCGGCCAGATAGCCGAACCGGTCGTCGCCGGCGTGCAGGAACGACACATCGTAGGCGGTGCCGGGGGTTACGGCGAAGCTGGAGTAGATTCGATCGAACCCGGACAGCCCGAAGTTGCCGATACCCAGCGCGGCGCCGTTGTACATGCCGGCGTTCTGCAGCAGGCTCGCGTAGAACAGCCCTTCCGCAGCCGGCTTGGGACCGGTGGACTTGAAGCGCTCCCCGTCGGTGTTGGACGCAAACCAGCCGAGGCCGGCGGCGTCCGTTCCGGAGAAGCTGACCTCGGCCACGTCCGGGCCCTGCTCGAAGCCGGGGCTCACGAGGAACGCGTGCGCGGGGGAGGATAGCGAAATCAGGATCAGGGCGATCGCGGTCGCCGCGATCGGGGCGATGCGGATGAACCGAAGTGTCATGGGGGCCTCCTGGGAGACAGGGTAGCTGAGCTTCGCGGCCTCGAAGGAAGCCCCATGATACCCCGGGATTCCGGGATCGGCAATGCCCCGTTGCGGGCCCCGTTGCGGATGGGCTCATCCCGGAAGGCCCCACGGAAGGGGCCATTCCTGCGTTCACGGCAGCTATGCTAGACTCCGGCTCATGCGATTCAGACGTATCACCCCGGTGCTGGCCGCGCTCGCGGCGCTGGCACTGTTCGCGGCCGGCTGCGGTGACGACGTGACCGCCCCCTCGCCGGACCCCGTGCCCAGTTTCTCGCTGACCGACGTCAATCCCGCCTCGCCCACGCACAACCAGGCGGTCACTCCGCGGCAGTACCTGGGCAAGGTCTCGGCGTGGTACTTCGGCCACGCCACCTGAGGCTACTGCCGAATCCAGTTTGGATTCCTGGACCGGATGCAGGCGGAGATCAATGCGGCCCATCCCGCCAAGGTGGTACGGCTCCTGGGCGTGAATGCGGAGGGGGCCGAGTCTGCCAACGCGGCCATGTGCGAGGGACGAGTGCTCCCCTGGCTGCAGGACACCGCGCAGGCGGCGGTGTGGGCCGGGTGGGCCGTGACCTACAGGGACGTCGTGATCCTGGGGACCGACAATGTGCGTCTCTCGGTGCATAACCTGACCGAGCACGACCTCTCCGACACCACGAACTACAACACGCTCAAGGCGACGCTGCTCGACGCGGCGAGGTGAGCCGCCGCCGGGCCATTCGGCGGGCGGCGCCACCGCGACGAAGATGAGGATCCCCATGCCCGACACCACGCTGGATCGCGACTCGCTGGCCTTCGATTCCATCACCGCGCTCGCTGCCCGCATCCGCTCCGGCGCCGTGGGCCCGGTGGCGCTCACCGAGCAGCTGCTGGACCGCGCCGCCGCCCTGGATCCGCACTTCCACGCGTTCATCGTGTTGCTGCGCGACCGCGCCATGGCCGAGGCGCGCGCCGCGGAGGCCGCGCTTCGCTCCGGCCGCGACCTGGGGCCGCTGCACGGGATCCCATTCGCGGTGAAGGACCTCTTCGACGTGAAGGAGGCCGCCACCACCGCGGGAACGCGCGTGCTCTCGCGGAATATCGCGCGCGAGGACAGCGAAGCGGTGCGCCGGCTCTCGGCGGCGGGCATGGTGCTGCTGGGCAAGACCCACACCATCCAGCTGGCATTCGGCGTGATCGGCATCAACCACGATTTCGGTACGCCGCACAATCCGTGGCACCGCGAGCCCCACGCCCCCGGCGGGTCCTCGAGCGGGAGCGGAGTGGCGGTGGCATCCGGGATGGTGCCGCTGGCGCTGGGCACCGACACCGGCGGCTCCATCCGCGTGCCCGCCGCCCTGTGCGGCGCGGTGGGCCTCAAGACCACCGTGGGTCGCGTGAGCCGCTCGGGGGTGCACCCGCTCAGCTGGACACTGGACAGCGTGGGCCCGCTCACCCGCACCGTCGAGGACGCGGCCACGGTGTTCCAGTCGCTTCAGGGCGAGGACCCACGCGACAAGGAGACTCTTGGCATCCCGCCGGTGGACACGCTGCGCGGCCTCAAGGACGGCGTGAAGGGCCTGCGCCTGGCCTTCGCCGAGACGCTCTTCTTCGACGACGTGGACGCGGAAGTGGAGCAGGCGGTGCGCGCCGCCGGCGAGGTGTTCCGCGGCCTGGGCGCACGCGTGGAGAGCATGGAGGTGCCCGAGGCGGCCGCCGCATGGAGCGAGCGCAAGCGCCCGTACCTGGTCAACGCGGAGGCCTGCGTCGTCAACCGCGACCTGCTGGACAACCACTTCGACGAGCTGGACCCGGTGGTGGGCCCGCGCATGATTTCAGGGCGCAAGCTGGCCGCCACGGACTATTTCCTGCTGCTGCGCCGCTTCCATCAGCTGCGCGACGAAGTGCAGGCGACGCTGCGCGACGTGGACGCCCTGCTGGTGCCGACCGTGGGGATGGTGGCGCCGCCGCTGGCCTCGATCACGCCCGAAGACTACGTGAAGCTCCACTTCAAGTTGCACCGGAACGTGGGCATCGGCAACATCCTCAACCTGTGCGCGGTGTCGCTGCCGTGCGGGTTCGGCGCCGGCGGCCTGCCCATCGGGCTGATGATCTACGCCAAACCCTTCCGGGAGGACCTGGCATTGCGAGTGGCCTGCGCGTACGAGAGCGCCACGGAATGGCATTCCCGCCGGCCGGACCTCGGCTGGACGGGCTAGGGGCGCCCGGTCCCGTCCATCTCCGTCTCCGGGCGCACCCGGCGCCCGGCGGGCTGCATCCTTGTCGGTACGGCCGGCCGCGGCATTCTGACAATGGAGGCGCGATGTCGCTTCGACCCATCCAGCGGATCCTCGAGTCCAAGCCGACCATGGAAGGCGCGGGAGTGCGCCTGCGCCGGGCCTTCGGGTTCGGCGAGACCCGGGACTTCGATCCATTCCTGCTGTTCGACGACTTCCGGGGCGACCGGCCCGAGGACTACATCGCCGGCTTCCCGTGGCACCCGCACCGCGGCATCGAGACCATCACCTACGTGCTCGCCGGGACGGTGAATCACGGCGACAGCCTGGGCAACCAGGGGGTGCTGGGCGCGGGGGACGTGCAGTGGATGACTGCCGGCAGCGGCATCCTGCACCAGGAGATGCCCCGCGGCGACGCCGAGGGGCGCATGCACGGCTTCCAGTTGTGGGCCAACCTGCCGTCCACGCTGAAGATGACGGCGCCGCGCTACCAGGACGTCACCGCGAAGGACATCCCCGAGGTCCTGGAGGATGACGGCACGCGCGTGCGCGTGGTGTGCGGCAGCTTCTGGGGGCGCACCGGCCCGGTGGACGGCGTGGCCGCCGACCCGCGCTACCTGGACGTGTACGTGCCGCCCGGACGCCGCAGGACGCTGCCCGTGGAATCCGCGCGCCATGCGTTCGCGTACGTGTTCGCGGGCGCGGGCACATTTCGCGACGCCTCCGAGCCCCGGCCGGTGATGACCGAGCCGCCGGGGCCGGGATCGGCGCCGAGGGCTCTCGCGCCCTCCCCCGAGACCGGCAACCGCTCGCTGGTGCTCTTCGGTGGCGGCGACGAAATTACCGTGCAGGCCGGGGAGGAGGGGGTCCGGTTCCTGCTGGTCTCGGGCCGGCCGCTGGAGGAGCCTGTGGCCTGGTACGGGCCCATCGTCATGAACACCCAGGATGAGTTGCAGCAGGCCTACGAGGAGCTCAAGAACGGGACGTTCATCCGCCGCGCGTGACGGGTGGGCCGGCGCAACCTCGGTGGTCTCCACGCCGCTTCTTCTTCCGGAGCTCGAGGCTCGAGGCGCACGGAGGCTCCCGGGAGCGTGCCCCGGGGGCCTCTCGCGTGCTAGGCTGTGCGCACCGTCCCTCGAATCCGGGGGCGGATCCCCCTGCGGGACCGGTTCCGCAGGAACCCGCTGTGACACATCGCCCGCGTGGGCGTGGTGTCGCATCCATGGATACGCGAAGGAGCAGGACGGAATGGGCATGGGCTGGAGCGAGCTCCTGAAACAGGACCACGAGATCACCGAGAGAGTCTTCGCCGCGATGGAGAGCGCCTTCGCATCCCCGGGCGGCCCGTCGCCGGTCATGGTGGCGAAGCTGCGTGAGTACGTGTGCGACTACGTGGACCGCTGTCACAACATGAAGGAGGAACGGCACCTCTTCCCGCTCATCGAGGAGCTGGGAGTGCCGCGCCACGGCGGCCCCCTGGCGGTCATGCTCGCGGAGCACGAGACCGGCCGGCAGATCCTCTCCCGCTTCGCCCCCCTGGCGGACGCGGTGGCCGCGGGCGACGGCAGCCGGGCGGTCGAACTGGGCAAGGCCTTCCGTGAGTATGCCGCGCTGTGCAAGGACCACTTCTGGAAGGAGAACGACATCCTCTACCCCATGGCGCTGCGCCTCATGTCGGAGCGCGACGGCGCGGCCGTGGTGGCCGGGATCGAGGACGTGGAGACCGGTCTCGGCCCGCAGACCCGCGAGCGCTATTATCGCCTGGCCCAGGAGATCATTGACGCCGGGAACCTGGACGATCTCGCTGTGGGTCTCGACCCGGCGGTGCTCGCGGCGATCCTCAACACCCTGCCCGTGGAACTCTCCTTCGTGGACCAGGACGACACCGTGCGCTACTTCAGTCACGAGCACGGGGAGAAGATCTTCGGCCGCACGCGCGGAGTGATCGGGACCCAGGTCCAGAACTGCCACCCGCAGCAGAGCGTGCACGTGGTCAACCAGATCCTCGCCGATTTCAAGGCCGGCAGCCGCCAGGTGGCCGAGTTCTGGATCGAGATGAACGGGCGCATGGTCCACATCCGCTACTGGCCGGTGCGCAACCCCGAGGGGCGCTACCTGGGCTGCCTGGAGACCGTGCAGGACGTGACCGGCATCCGGGCGCTCACGGGGGAGAGGCGCCTGCTCGACGCCTGAGGAGACCCCATGCTGCCGGGACATTGTACCGTAATCTATCCGGCTCCCGACCTGGACGCCGCGAAGCAGTGGTACACCCAGGCGCTGGGGAGGGCATCAAGGTCGCAGCGGTCCGCGATCCCTTCGGCAACCGGCTCGGGCTCATCGAAAACCCGCACTTCGACTGGCAAGCCGTGAAGTAGTCCGGCAATCGGATCCCTCCCGGGGGGGCACTCCCCCGGGAGGGGGCCGTGCCGGGTCTGCCCTGGCCTCACGTTTCCACCGCCAACTACGCCTTAAGTACCACCCCAACCTCGCCGAACCTGCCTCGAAGGCCGCCGGATCCACCTACCGCCCAGCCCCCTGGGCACGGGAAACACGCATCTTTATGCGCATTTCCATCCTGGCAGTGGCGGCCATCGCATTCCTCCCGGCGCCGGCCCTCTCGGGCACCGTCCGCGGCGTGCTGCGCATCCCGCAGCAAATGCAGGCGGCCGCGCCCGCCGCGTTCAATCCGTATCCCGGCAGCGCCAGGGCGATGCCCGGATGCCACTCCCCGGCGCGCGGCCAGCTGGCCGACGCGGTCATCTACCTCGACGGCTTGCCCCCTGGCGCCGGCCCTGCCGCGGAGCCCGGGGCGCCGGTGCCCCGGTTGAGCCAGAAGAGCCAGGCCTTCGTCCCGCGCGTGGTGGTGGTGGCGCGCGGCGGGGCAGTGGACTTCCCGAACATGGACCCCATCTTCCACAACGTTTTCAGCGTCTCGCCCACCCGGCGGTTCGACCTGGGCAAGTACCCGCGCGGCCATTCCCGGCAGGTGACGTTCTCGCGCGAAGGCCTGGTCAAGGTGTACTGCGACATCCACTCCGACATGGAAGCGTTCGTCCTGGTGCTGCCGCATCACTGCTACGCCCGGCCGGACGCGTCGGGCGCCTTCGCCATCGCCGGGGTCCCGGCGGGCCGCTATCGCGTGAAGGTGTGGCACCCCGACCTTCCCGAGACGGGCTGCGACGTGGTGGTGACCGAGACCGGTGAGGCGACCGTGAGCCTGGGCTACTGAGCATGCGTTTCTCGCTGCGGTGGAAGATCCTCGCCTTCGCGGTCCTGCCGCTCCTGGCGCTCACGGTCCCGCCCCTGTGGATCGTGAACCGCAACGTGTCCCGGCAGGTGGGCCGCAACACCAACGAGGACCTGGCCCGCGCCGCGGCGGTCTTCGAGCAGATGCTGGCCGCGCGCGCCACGCAGCTGGCGGTGGACGGCCAGGTGATCGTAAGGGACCCGAAGTTCTTCGCGATGCTCACCGTGCCGCGGGAGGAGCGCACCGCTGAGTTCGACGCCACGGTGGCCGGGGTGGCCCGCGACTTCAACGCCGTCACCCGCACGGATGTCTTCGACGTGCTGGACGACCGGGGCCAGCCGCTGGCCTCCGAGGGGCTGGGCTCGCGCGAGGGGGGAGCGCCTGCGGCACTGGTGCGTGCGGCGCTGTCCGGCGCACCTGCCTCGGGGGTGGCGCTGCGCGGGGCCTCGCCGTTCCAGCTCACCGCCACCCCAGTCCTGGTGAGCGGCCGCGTGGCCGGCGTGCTGGTGGTGGGCATGCGCATCGGCCAGTCGCTGGCCGAGCAACTGCGCACGCTGACCCGGAGCGAAGTGACCTTTGTATTCAACGGGATCGTCAGCGGGAGCACGCTGCGCGAGCCGGCGGATCGCGAGGCGCTCAGGACCACGCTCGGCGCGGCGGCCGTCTCCCGTGGCTCGAGGCGCGCCACCGACGGCCCGTACGCGCTCCAGGGGCACGGGCAGCGCTACCTCACCCTGGCCCGGGCCATCCCGGGATCGGGGCCCTCCGGAGGCCAGTACTACGCCCTGCAGCGCTCGCTGGACGCCGAAACGGCATTCCTGAGGCGGATCCAGGGGCAACTGGAGCTGCTGGGGCTCTTCGCCGTGCTGGCGGCGCTGGCCGCGAGCCTGCTGCTTTCTCGCGGCATCCTCACGCCCATCGGGCAGATCGTGCGTGGCGCGATGGAGATGGAGCGCGGCAACTACGAGTTCCCCATCCGCGTGCGTTCCCGCGACGAGATCCGTTACCTGGCCGACCGCTTCCTCGACATGCGCCGACACCAGCAGGAGCACGTGGCGCGCCTGGAGGAGGTGATGCGCATCAAGACCGACTTCCTGAGCGTGGCGTCGCACGAGCTGCGCACACCCATCTCGGTGATCCAGGGCTTCCAGGAACTGCTGGCGGGGGGCGTGCTGGGTCCCCTGTCGGACCCGCAGCAGGAAGCCGTGAGGGCGATCGGAAAGAGCACCGCCGCGCTGACCCGGATCGCCGAGGACGCCACCCGGATGTCCCAGATCGAGCGCGAGGAACTGGTGCTGGAGCCGGGCGAGCACGATCTGAGCGCGCTGCTGCGGGAGGCCATCGCCGCCTCGCGGGCGGTGGCTCCGGGCCGGGAGGTGGAGGTCAGTCTCCGGGCGGTCCTCGCGCCAGCGCCCCTGCGCGTGGACGGGCCGCGCCTGGTGCAGGCGGTGGGCAACCTGGTGCGCAACGGCATCCGGTTCACGCCGGACGGGGGCAGGGTGGAGGTGGAAGCGGGATGTGCCGGGAGCGGCGTGTGGATCGCGGTCCGGGACACCGGCATCGGCATCGCACCCGGGAAGCAGCGCGAAGTGTTCGAGCGGCCACTGTCGCTGCGGGACTCGCTGCAGCACCACTCCTCGGACACCCTGGAGTTCTGTTCGGCGGGGATGGGACTGGGGCTCACGATCGCGCGCGGCATCGTGGAGGCGCACCGAGGCAGCATCGAAGTGGTGAGCGCGCCGGGGCAGGGCAGCACGTTCACGGTGCGCCTGCCGGCGGCGGTACTCATGGAAGAGGAGAATGCGGCGTGAACGACCACCCTCGTGGTACGTGCCTCCGGCTGCCCTCGTTGGCCCTGGCCGCACTGGTCCCGCTGGGCCTGGCTGGATTGGCCCTGTGCACCTTCGCCCGCGGCGCGGGCGCCGCGGACATCGAGCTGCGCGGGCTGCTGGACCTCGCGCTGACCAGCCGCGGCAACGCGCTGGTGCTGAACCGGAACGACTCTCCGTTCGATCCCTACCGCCTGACCCTGTTCGCCGACGGCCGCGTTTCGGAGCGGCTCGAAGCCTACAGCGAGTTCCGATACGACGAGAACCGCGGTCCGCTGGTGGTGGGCGCCTACATGAAGTGGACGCCCCGCGACGAGCGCGACGTGCACCTGCTGGCGGGGAAGGTGCCCTGGCTGATAGGGGCCCTCGGGCCGCGGACATATTCGAATCGCAATCCGCTCATGGGCCTGCCGCTCTTCCACCAGTACCACACCAGCCTGCGCTGGGACCAGCTTCCGGCGAATGCGGACATCCTGCTGAACCAGGCCGGGCGCGGTCCCTATGGCGTGAGCTACGCCAATCCGGGTCCGGGAAGTGGCGGCTACGGCTCGAGCGCGCCGGCCGCGCTCCCGGGAATGACCGTGCTGTACGATACGTGGTGGGACTTCGGCGTGCTCCTCACCGGCAGCGCGCGACCTCTCGAGCTGACCCTGGGAATGGTGAACGGCACCCCGGGCCGCCCCAACCCGGGCGCGGACGAGAACGGCGGAAAGACGATTCTCGGCCGGCTGGGCCTCATGCCGGTTGCGGGCGTCCGCGTGGGTCTCTCGGGCTCGCGCGGGCCGTATCTCTCGGATGCCGTCGCGGCCGCCCTGCCGGCCGGCCGCAAGGTAACCGACTATGATCAGCGGCTGGTGCTGGCGGACGCCGAATTCGAGATCCAGCACGCCGAGATGCGCGGCGAGGCATTCCACTCCACCTGGCAGACCCCCGCGCTGGGCGATCTGGGTGTGAGCGGCTACAGCCTCGAGGGCAGGTACGTGCTGCCGCTGGGCTTCTACGTGGCCGCCCGGTGGGATCGCATGGACTTCACGCGCCTGCAGGAATCCAACGGTGAATCCTACCCGTGGGACTACAACCGCCGCCGCGCGGAGTACGGGCTGGGCTGCCGCATCGCGCGCAGGTCCCTGGCCAAGCTGGTCTACCAGAAGAACGTGGCCCGGGGCTGGGAGGACGGCGATCCTGACAAGGTGGACGAGCTCTTCGGCGCGCAGGTGTCGCTGGCGTTCTAGCACACCGACCATCCGGCAAATTCGAGGCAGGATGCGGGGGAGTATGCGGTGCCGTTCGACGGCCGGGACTCCGACGGCGCCCGATTGGCCTCGGGCGTGTACTTCTACCTCCTGAAGATCGGCGACTTCGAGTCCAACAGGAAGATGCTGATGCTCCGGTGAGGCGATCCAGGGGCGTGAGTGAAGGTGGCTCCACGCACGCCCCTGGAGGCCCGCTACGAGCCGCCCTTGCCGGCCGGGGCGAAGTTCTTGAAGAACTCGGCCGCCCGTGCGTCCATCTCGGCCCGGCTGAGGTCCTCCTTGTGCGTCGCCACGGTCCACGCGTACCCGTGCGGGTCCTTCAGCGTTCCGCAGCGGTCACCCCAGAATTGGTCCTCCACGGGCCGGACCACGGTCGCGCCCGCCGCGACGGCGCGCTGGAAGAGAGCGTCGCAATCCTCCACGTAGATCCACAGCGCCATGGGAGAGCCGCCGAATCCCCTGGGGCCCCTGCCGCCCATCATGGTGTCGTGCGCCATGAGCTTGGAAGCGCCGATTCGAAATTCCGCGTGCATGACCTTTCCGTCGGGCCCCAGGCTCTTGGCGACATCTTCCGCGCCGAGGGCCCTGCCGTACCAGTCGAGCGCAGCCGCGCAGTCTTCGAGTGTGAGGATGGGCGTCACCGTGTGGTAGCCCTCGGGGAGGTGTCGCTTCGCGGGTGCCATGGGTGCCTCCTGCGGGTGGAATTCCGCCTACGGGAAATGTGTGGGAGTCCTGGGCGCGGTCACGACCGCATCCGCACGGTCACCCGAGTTTCGCCGGTTCGATGTTCTGGTTCAGCCGGAAGACGTTTTCCGGATCGTACTTCGCTTTGATGCGCTGGAGCCTCGCGAACTTCGCGTCGCCGTAGGTGGTGCGGAGCGACGCCTGGTCCTGCTCGCTGGAGAGATTGACGTAGGCACCGTGTGCGTATGGCTGCATCGCATCCCAGTAGCCGCGCACCCAGTCCACGGTCGCAGTCCGGTCCGCGGGGTCTTCCCAGATCCCGATCGCGAACGTCTGGAACGCCGCGTCACGGCCGCCGAACGAGGTGGCCTCGTCCGCCACGCGGGCCACGGCCCCGCCCATCTGCGCGATGAACACCTGGGATCGCCCGGCAGGCATCTTCGCCGCCCGCTCGTGGATCACCCGGATCGCGTCGTCGCTCATCTCCTGCAGGTAGTGGCCCTTGAGATAGGTCTGCGTGCCGTGCGGCAGCGCCGGGTCGAACATCCCCTGCAGGGCGAGGTAGGGCATCGGCCCGATGACATCGAAGAGCGGGGGGGCGAACGACCGCATCTCCTTCACGGCGCGCTCGGCCACCGCCACATCGGTGCCGGCCACGACCAGCGCGTACCCGGGCTTGTGCTGCACGTCCTTGGGGACGAAGTCGAACGGCGGGGCGCACAGGTGAACCAGCAGGGTGGTTACCTCGTCGGGAGCGGTCTTGCAGAACTCGCGGTAGCGTCGCATCAGTTCCGGGCCCTTCTCCGGGGCCCAGAAAGCCAGGCCGCCGAGCACGGTGGGCCCCAGGGGCGCGAGCCGGAACTCGAACTCCGTGACGATGCCGAAATTCCCACCGCCGCCCCGGATCGCCCAGAAGAGGTCCGGGTTCTCCTTCTCGCTCGCCTTCAGCACGCGGCCGTCGGCGGTCACGATCTGCGCCGACAGCAGGTTGTCCACGACCAGGCCGAACTTTCGCATGATGTGGCCGATGCCGCCGCCGAGTGTCAGTCCCGCGACGCCGGTGTGGGTCACGTGCCCGCCCGTCACTGCGAGCCCGTGCTCCTGCGCCGGGACATCCACCTCGGACCAGATCGCGCCACCCTGGACGGTGGCGCGGCGCGCCGTGGCGTCGATCGAGACCTTGTTCATCGGGCGCAGGTCAATGAGCAGGGCGTCGTCCGCGAGCGAGTGGCCCGGCAGGCTGTGCCCGCCGGCCTTGACCGCGATCTGCAGCCCCCGGGAGCGTCCGAAGGCCAGGGCGGCCCGCACGTCCTCCACGCTGGCGCAACGGGCGATCACGGCCGGCCGCCGGTCCACGTCGCCATTCCAGATCTTCCTCGCCTCGTCGTAAGTCTTGTCCGCGGGTGAGATAACCGTTCCGCTCATCGTCTCGCGGAGACTTCCGAGGGCAGTGTCGGTGAGTGCGATGGCCATGGCGCTACGTTCCTTCCCAGTCTGGGGCTGCGGGTCCGCGGTTCGTCTCGAATCCTGCGGCGGTCGGCCGGCGCGAAAGGCGCCCACGAGGATTGGTGGGCAACCGGTCGGCGCGACGGGCCGTGGATGGCCGCGGCGACGACAGGTGCACTGATGAGATGCGGTGCGCGCGCTTCCGGATCCATGGAACCGGCAGGTGCCGGAACCGCGATGAGGAATGTGCGGCCGTCCCTCGGAGTTTCGCTGGCATGACAATTGCGGTTCCTCGGGGAAGACGGCGGCACGCCCAGGCCGCTTCCCCAGTCCCGCGCGCCAGACTGTGAACCCGCGCAACGGGATACCAAGTGAGAATGCATTCGTGCGTGTGGGGAGCATGGAATGAACCGCCCGGGCAGGCGGGAGATTCTACAAACTGCCCTGGTGCCGGCTGAACCCGCGGGATCCCCATCCCCGGCGGCCGGTCCGGAGAGCGCGGCAGCTGCCCGAGACATCGCGGCCGGGGGCCCCAGGGCGGGAGCCGGGTGAGACGCGCGCCGTGCAGGGATCCTGCGAGGCTGTTTCGCTTCCACCCGAACCCACCGACGGCCGGGGCCCTTCGGCCCGCGATTCCCGGACACCCCGGCCAGGACGTTGTCGCGCCCTCCCGCAGGCCGCGGGAGGAGAACCCGATGAGCCCGGATGCCGGAATGCGGGTCGCGTTCGAGCGGATCGTGCGGCGCACGGGCGCCCGGGGTCGGCTGTGCGCCGTCCTGGATTTCGACGGGACCCTGGTGGCCTTCGCCCCGGACCCGGGAGGGGCACGGCTGGACGGTCTTGCCCGCCTGACCTTGGAGACCCTTCTCGATACTCGTGGCGTGCATGTTGGCATCCTGAGCAGCCGCGGCGCCGCGGACCTCGCCCGTGCCGTCAACCTGGACGGGGTGGAGTTGGTGGCGAGCAACGGGCTCGAGCGAGTCCACCTGGGAGCGGCGCTTCCGCTCCCGGGATTCGTGCCGCCCGAGCCCGTCCTGGTCGAGGCGGTGCGGGACCTGGTCCTGCGGCACCCTCCCGCACGAATGGAGGTCAAGCCCGCGGGGCTGTGCGTGCACGTGTCCCGGCTGACGATCGCGCAGCGCGACGACCTTGCGCGGGACCTGGTGCGGATGTCGGCGTCGCTCGGGTCCGGACGTGTCGAGTCGGGCCGCTGGGTCCGATGCCGGCGGTGCTTCGAATGGATGCCCGCGGCGGCGGGGAAGGGCCGGGCCCTGCGCCAACTCCTGCGGCAATGGCGCCATGCGCCGGCCGACATCGCGCTGTACGCCGGCGACGACACCAACGACATCGATGCGTTCGAGCAGGTGCGGGCAGCTGGCGGCCTTGCGATCAGCGTGGGCCGTCGCGCGCTGCCCGGAACCGAATTCCGCGTGCCTTCCCCCGGGGACCTCGCGGAGTTCCTGTGGCGCGTGGCGCGTCAGCTCCGCTCCGCGGCATTCACGGGGCGGCGCGGACTGGCCCACGCGCGGGAAGGGGACTGAACCATGGAACAGGGAGTGCAGCGATCCGGCACCAGCCTGGGTGCGCGGCTGAGCGATGCCCTGGGCCTGGCGGCGGACCGACAGCTGCTGCTGCATTCGAGCCGCGATCTTATGGATGCAGAGTCGCTCCGCGTCTGGGCGCGGGACGCCCTGTCCGGAAATCGGCTGGTGGTGGTCTCCAATCGCGAGCCCTACTCGCACCGGCGGGGCCCCGGGGGAGTGCGGATGAACCGCAATCCCGGAGGTCTCGTGGTCGCGCTGGATGCGGTCCTGCGCGCCACCGGAGGCACCTGGGTGGCCCACGGCTCCGGGGACGCCGACGAGGAGTACTCCGACAAGCGCGGGAGACTCGCGGTGCCTGAAGACGGGCCGGCCTACACGCTCGCGAGGCAGTGGTTGAGCGAAGGCGACGTGCGCCGTTACTACGCCGGGTTCGCAAACGGCGCACTCTGGCCCCTCTCGCACCTCGTCTTCGTCCGCCCCCGCCTGGATGAACTGGACTGGGAGAGCTACCGGCAGGTGAACCGCCGATTCGCGCGCGCGGCGCTCGAGGAGGTGGGGCGCGACCCCGGCGTGGTGCTGCTCCAGGACTACCACCTGGCGATGTGCGCCGGGTACATCAAGGCGGAACGCCCCGATCTGCGGGTGGCCCTGTTCTGGCACATTCCATGGCCCGGGCCGGATGTCTTCCGGGTCCTGCCCTGGAAGGAGGCTTTGCTGGACGGACTGCTCGCCAACGACGTTCTGGGGTTCCACCTGCGCGAGCATGGCATGAGCTTCCTGGAGACCGTGGCTTCCGAACTGGAGGCGCGCGTGGATTTCGCGCGGATGACCGTGGACCGCCGCGGGCACACCACGCGCATCCGGGCCTTCCCGATCGGCACCGACGTGGACGGGATCGCCCGGCATTCTTCGGGCGCCGCTTGCCGCGCCGCCACGGCGCGCTGGCGCGAACGGCTCGGCCTGGGACCGGGGCCGGTCGCGCTCGGGGTGGACCGGCTCGATTACACGAAGGGCATCCCGGAGCGGTTCCAGGCCCTGCGGCGCCTGCTGGAGAAATATCCCCGCTGGCGTGGGTCGCTGCAGTTCGTGCAGGTGGGCGTGCCGACCCGCGTGGAGCTGCCCGAGTACCGGGAGCTGACTGCCCGCGTGGAGGCCCTGGCGCAGGGTCTGAACCGCGACTTCGGGTCCGTGGGCCGCCCCTTCCTGCACCTCATCAAGCACGACCTGGACTTCGCTGACGTGGTGGCCTTGTACCGCCTCGGCAACGTGGCCGCCGTCACGCCCCTGCACGATGGAATGAACCTGGTGGCCAAGGAGTACGTGGCGGCCCGGCCCGACCTGGGGGGCGCCCTCGTGCTCAGCCGGTTCACCGGGGCCGCGCGCGAATTCCGCACCGCGGCACTGGTGAATCCCTACGACACGGAGGCGGTGGCAGACGCGATGGACGAGGTGCTGTCCACGCCAACTTCCGAGGCGCGGCGTCGCATGGCCGCCCTGCGAGAACGGCTCCTGCGCAACACCATCTACGACTGGGCGAAGGACCTGCTGGACTGCGTCCTGCGGCTGGACCCCCAGTTCGAGGAAGGAAGGTAGATCATGGGTATCCTCGCGATCGTTGCGGCCCCCGCGGGATCGGCTGCCGCCGCGGCCGGCGCGGGCGGGCGCATGGACTGGCTGATTGCCGGATTGCGCGACAGTTCGCTGAACGTCCTGCTGGCTTTCGCCATCCTGCTCACGGGATGGCTGGTGGCGCATGGAGTATCGGTCCTGGTCCAGACGGGCCTGGGCGCCCTGCGCTTCAATCACGCCCTCCGGCAGTTGCTCCGGGGCCGCGCGATGGTGGGCAACGGGGAGGCCGCCGCGACCGCCGCGTGGCTGGCGTTCTGGGGCGTTCTCGCGCTGACCTGGCTGGTGGCCCTGGACCTGGTGGGCATCCATGCGCGCGCGGCGGTCAGCGGGCGCCTGGCGGACCTGTTGCCGCGGGCCGTGGTGGCCGCGCTCGTGAGCCTGGTGGGCATGTTCGCCGCCGTGGTGGCCGGCGCCATGACCCGCTCCGCGCTCCGCGGATTCGGATGGCGCCGTCCCGCGCTCGCTGGAAGGGTGGCATTTGCGGTGGTGCTGTCGGTGGCGCTCCTGCTCGCGGTGGAACAGCTCGGAGTGGCCGCGCAGTTGGTGGTCGGCGCCGGGCTCATCCTGGTGGCGGGGGCGGCCCTGGCCGTGGCGCTTGCGTTTGGCCTCGGTTGCCGGGACATGGCCCGGGACGTGCTCATCGAGTTCCTGCGCCTGCGGGAGGAAGGTCCCGCGATGCCCCGCGAGCGCACCGGCACGGAGGACCGATGAAACCGGGCGGGTTTCGGTTCAAGCGTACGATCCGCCTGGTGCAGGCGTCCGGCGCTCTGGCGCGCAGCCTCGAAGAGTTGCTGGCGGAAGTCGAATCCGCGGACGACGCGACGCTCTTCTACCACGTGTACGAGGCCCCGCTCCGCGATCCCGGTGCGTCCGAGGCCCCCCCGGACCACTTCACCGCGTGGTGCGAGCACGTGCTGATGGACCGCGAGGCCGCGGAAAGGCTCGCCTTCGCGGCGCTCTTTCGCGCGCCCACCATGGTGGGTCTGCGGGCGACGCTGCTGGGCGCCCTGGGGCAACTCTGCCGCTCGGGACGCGGCTCCCGGCCCGCCCCGGAGGGCCGAGGACTGGGCCTCCAGTGCTGGCAGACCCTCGCCCTGGAATCCGGGATGACCGCGGCGGACCCCGCGGAGGCGGTCGAGTGCGTCGCCGCGCTGGGAGCCGAGGAGTTCCTGTATCACCTGAGGGAGGTTCCGCTCCTGGACTCCGGCTCCGCGGATGATTTGCTGTACTGGCTGGAGGGCATGGGCGCGGTACGGATGGCCCGGGCCGCGGCCCCGGAACGATCGCCAGCCACGGGGCTGAGAGCCGCGCGGAGCAGGGTGCTGCGGAGCTGGCGGTCCTCGGGGATCGGTTTGCGCATCGCGGAGCGCGGGGACACCCCGGAGGCGCGTCGCCCGGGGGAGGCGCGCGAGATGGTAAGCCGACTTCTGCGCGACTGGGGGCGGGGCGGGGAGCTTCTCCCATGACGGGCACTCCCACCCTGGACCGCTACCAGGCGCTGCTCGGAACCCAGGAGCTGGACCGCCTCGAAGCGCTGGCGCGGCAGTTCCGAGGGCACCGGCTGGTGATGGTGAACTCCACCGCCTCCGGTGGAGGAGTGGCTGAGATCCTGCGCGGCATGATGGTGCTGCTGGGAGAACTCGGCATCGATGCTGCCTGGGAGGTGATGGGCGGCGACGCCGGGTTCTACCGGGTCACGAAGGCCATCCACAACGGCCTTCACGGGCGGCCCGCCGGGCTCACCGCGGAGATGCGCGAGACCTACCGTGCGCGCATGGAGATCGAGGCCGCGCGCCTTCGACTCGACGGCGACGTGATCATGATCCACGATCCGCAGCCCGCGGGCCTGGTGGCGCTCCGCCGCCGGGGGGGGCAGGCGTGGATCTGGCGCTGCCACATCGACCTCTCCGCGCCGGACCCGGAGACCTGGGAGTTCCTGGAGCCGTGGGTGGCCCTCCACGCCGCCGCCATCTTCTCGGCCGCGGCATTCGTGCGGCCGCTGCCCATCCCCTCGTTCCTGGCGCCGCCCTCCATCGATCCCTTCGCGGACAAGAACCGCGAGCTGGCCGACGGCGAGATGCAGAATGCGATCCGGTCGCTCGGCCTCGAGGGGGAACGGCCCATCCTGGCCCAGGTGTCGCGCTTCGACCGGCTCAAGGACCCGGTCGGCGTCGTGCACGCGTTCGCGCGGGTGAAGCGGCGACGGGATGCCGTCCTGGTGCTTGCCGGTGGCTCGGCCGACGACGACCCCGAGGGTGTGGAGGTTCTGGAGGAAACACGTTCGGCAGCCGGCAAGGTCGGCGATGTTCGTGTGCTGGAGCTGCCCAACGACGCGAATGTCGAAATCAACGCGCTGCAGCGGGCATCCACGGTGGTGTTCCAGAAGTCGCTGCGCGAGGGATTCGCGCTCACGGTATCCGAGGCGCTCTGGAAGCGCCGGGCCACCGTCGTGTCGGCCGTCGGGGGGATTCCGCTGCAGGTGATTCACGAGCGCACCGGGCTGCTGGTGCATTCCATCGAGGGGGCGGCCTTCCAGGCGCTCCGGCTCCTGGAGCGGCCGGGCCTGCGGCGGCGGTTGGGGGAGGCCGGCAGGGAACATGTCCGGCTCCACTTCCTCCAGCCGCGTGAGACCCGGGACTACCTCGCGGTGGGGCTCACGGCCCTGGCGCAGCAGGCGTCGGGCACACTCCCGCACGCGAGATCTCCACTCCTGCTGCCGTCGGGGAGGCGAGCCGGGGGCCCGGCGTGATGCCCCGGATGCCGGTCCGGCCGAGGACTCTCCTACTTCCGGGAGGAATATCATGATGAGCCATCAGCGGACTGAGAACACGCGCAGCTTCCACATCGGGAGGGGCCTGCTCCTGGCCGCGGCGGTCTCCGTTGCCCTGGGGTGCGACCTCATTCCCGGGGAGGCGTCGGGCATCGGGCAATTCGGTGTCGGGGCGGGTCCCAACAACCCCTCCGGAACGCTCGCGTCCACGCGCGCAACCGGGTTCCACCTGGAGGCCACCGCCCGTGTGACGCCCCCGCTGTCCAGTCTCGGCGCCGGTGCCGACCTTGCGATCTATCACTTCGGGGAGAGGCTGCCGGGGCAGGGCTCCACCAACGTGGCTGCCGCCACGGTCCACGCCACCTGCAACCTCATGCCGGGCCCGATCGCGCCCTATCTGACGGGCGGGTTGGGGATCTACCACGTCACCGCCCCCGGCGGCGCCGCCGGGAACTCCTCCCAGACGCGGCCAGGGATCCACGTGGGGGCGGGGGTGTCGCTGAACGTGATGCGGGTCCGCGCGTTCGTCGAAGCCCGCTATCACTCCGTGCATACAGCCTCCGGCGAGGTATCCCCGGCAACCACGCGGTTTGTGCCCGTGACGATCGGGATCCTGTTCTAAGGCTGGGGCTGCTTCCTCGCGCGGCAGGAAACGTGAAAGGTCGAGCCGCGGCCGCGGGCATGGTCCGGCTTCCGTGAGCCTGCCTGATGAGAGGCCATTCTCCAACGCGCCTTGCCCGGCAGATGCCGCGCTCCTTCGGGCAGGCTTCCAGCATCGAAATGTGGGTGCGCGGTCCACTTGATCCGCGCCGATCAGGTTCATACGTGACCCGTTCACCCCGCCTGCGGAGCGTGGGATCGGTCCCCGGCATGAGCCGCGGAACTCGACCCCGGCGCCCCCGGCGAAACACCGGCCGCCCCACACGGAGGGATCCCATGAAGCGTGCCTCGAGTCTCCTGCTGGTCCTCGCCACCGTCGTCCTCGGCGCCTGCCTCCTGAGCGGGGGCGCGACGGCCAAGGGCGGTGCCATGGCCACGCGCTACCTGATCAGCTCCACGCACACCCCGGAAGAGTGCCTCGCCGACCTGGACAAGTTCTCGGCTGCCGGCAAGGCCGCGCTGGCGAGGTTCGATTTCGGCTGCGAGGCCGGGGACCACACCGGGTACACCATCGTGACCGCGTCCAGCGAGCAGGAGGCCCTCAAGGCCGTCCCCGAGCCGCTGCGGGGGAAGGCGAAGGCCACCAAGCTCCATCGGTTCACCGCCGACGAGATCCGCTCCTTCCACCAGCACGACGCGCATAAGTAGAGCCCCCGCCGACGCACCGGGCCCAGGCCCGGCTGCGTGCCGACGCACCCATGCCCGCTCCCGGGAGGCAATCCCGGGGGCGGGCAGTGCCTTTCAGCGGATCGGCACCACCGGGAGCGGGAACGGTTTGAAAGAGCGAAGTACCTGTGAGATAGATTGCCTCGGACTGCCGAAGGCGCAGTTCTCGTCCGGGAACTGGTACGACGTGGGGTTTCCGAATCTCGCTCCAGGCGTGGGAACCATGAAGCTGGGGCAGGAGGCCGCGTCACCGGCGAAGTGGGCGGAGTTCCCAGGAAGTACAGGGCCGAGATGGCTGCGCCGGAGGCACGGGGGGCTGGAACGATGGACATTCTCAACGCCATCGGGGACACGTCGATCGTCCGGCTGCGCAAGGTCGTGCCGCCCGGGTGCGCGGAGATCCTCGCCAAACTCGAGTGGGAGAACCCCACCGGGAGCATGAAGGACCGGATGGCCCGGGCCGTCATCTCGAGGGCGGAAGCGGATGGCAGGCTGCGCCCCGGCGACACCGTGCTCGAGTATACCGGTGGCAGCACCGGGACCTCCCTCGCCCTGGTCTGCGCGGCCAGGGGCTTGCGGATCCGGATCGTCACTTCCGATGCGTTCAGCCGCGAGAAGCTGGACCACATGGCCGCGCTGGGTGCGGAGTTGACGCTGGTACCGAGCGAGGGAGGCCGCACCACCAGGAAGCTGATCCTGGACATGATCGAAGCCGCCCGTGTGTTGAGCCAGGAGCCGCATACGTATTGGACCGACCAGCTCAACAACCAGGACAGCATCGCGGGCTATCACCCGCTGGGCGAGGAGATCTGGAACCAGGCAGAAGGGAAGATCGACGCCTTCGTTCATTGCGTCGGCACGGCTGCCTCCCTGCGCGGGGTCGCGGCGGTGCTGAAGCGGCACAAGCCGGACATCAGGATCGTCGCCGTGGAGCCCGCGGAGTCCTCGGTGTTGCTTGGAGGCCAGCCGGGCCCCCACAAGATCGAGGGAGTCGGGATCGGGTTCACGCCTCCACTCTGGGATCCGGCGCTGGTGGACGACATCCTGGCCGTGCGGACCGACGACGCGAAGGAGATGACCCGGCGCATCGCCCGCGAGGAGGCGCTCTTCGCGGGGACGTCCTCCGGTGCGAATGTCATCGCCGCGATCCGCGTGGGGCAGCAGTTGGGCCCGGGTGCGAGGGTGGTCACGCTGATGGTGGATTCCGGGCTGAAGTACCTGAGCACGGATGTGTATCGGGGAACGTAGGAGGCGGTCAGAACCTCCGCTGCAACTGGAGGGACACCACGCGGACCCCACCCCGTGAGTCCGGCCGCGACCATTGCTCCCTGTAGCGGACCGAGGATTCGAGCTGCGCCACGCGGAAGTCCCCGCTGAGTCCGGCGTCCATTATGCGCTCGTCGGGTGTCCCCGGACGCCGAATGGAGTAACCCTGGAGCGTGGCTCCCAGCCGCACCCAGGGCATCGGGGCCCAGCCGGTTCGAGCGGTCGCGGAGAGCACCACCAGCCGCCCCCCCGACCCGGTGCGGCGGCTCCATTCGGCGGACAGGGCCGTCTCCACGGCGCCGGGGGTGGTGCCGGACAGCTCGAGGTGCACCTCCTGGGTGCGGTTGAAGAACCGTTCGGACCGCCGGGTCTCATGGCGCGCCCTCCCTGTCAGGGCGCCGAGCGGCGTCCTCCCGCGACCTTCCAGCTCGGTGAGTGCGCTCTGCTCATCCGGAGCGCCCACGGGACGTCCCAGTCTGCCCTCGTCGGTTCCGCGCGTGGAGCCGGTGTGGCGCAGCGAGAAGGACCGGTACTCCAGCCCCAACCGGTAGTGCAGAGTCGCCGAGCGGGTTTCAGGCCGCGCGTCCGTCCGGAACCGGTAGTCCGCCTGAAGCGTTTGCCCCGCCATGGCCCGGCCCGCGGGGGTGAGGTTCACCTCGGTTCGGTCCCCGGCCGCGTAGAGCACGTAGTCCACCCCGCGTATCAGCAGGATGAGGGGATCGAGGACGCGGATCTCGACGCTGGCGGTGTCCACGCGCGGCATCTCGAGCAGAAACGAGCGGGAGGATCCCACAATGTGGCGCTCATCCGCGCGGTCCAGCATGAGCCCCTCAGTGCCCCGTTCCTCCCTGCGCTCGAAGGTGGCGTCCGCGGAGCAATGCACCCTGAGGCGCCGACCCACGAGGTGGTCCAGGGAGAGGCGCGGGGCCAGCGCCAGCGACTTGCTCTCCAAGTCGCGCGACCGGGTGAGACTGGACGAAGCGCCAATGCCCCATGCCAGCCACTGCCTGGGCCGGTGGTCCAGCGATCCGCGGAGGAACGTGCTGCGGGACTCCGAGCCGGTGGAGGCCACCGTATGTTGAGACCAGGCCCAGTCGGTGGAGAGCGGACGGAGGTGCTGCAGGTGCAGGCTCTCCTCCCACGAGGATTGCAGGAAGCGGGAGGAGCCGTCCCGTTCGCTGCGCTGGTAGGAGGACTGCAGCCGGCTTCCCTTGCCCCAGCGCAGCGCGTGGCCGGCCACGGCGCTCCATGCTTCGTAGTCGCGGGCGGAGACGCGATTGTCCTGCCGGGTGCGCTCGTATCGCAGCGTGGTGCGGCTGTTTTGGGCCTCCAGCCTCCAGGTCCCGGTGCGCTCGCCCTGTTCCAGCAGGGGAGCGAACGGCGAGACACTCCAGGCCAGGCGCGAGTCGCGGTGCGTGTGCTCCGCGCTGAGCGGGAGGGCCTGGAGTCGGAATGCCAGCGCCAGGGAGCGGGTCTTGACGTCGGTTTCACTCAGCGGCGCGCCGCCGCGTTCGCCCCGGGAGCGGCCCCGGGCGAGCGAGCCCGACAGCGTCGTCGAAGGGATGCCCACCAGGCGGAATCCCGCGTCGAAATCGAACTGGCGAAGCCTCACAGCGTCGTCGCCTTCCCGCTTCGGGGAGTAGGCGCTCGACGGCCGTAGGACTACCCGGTAGTTCAGATTCCGCTCCCCCCCCAGCTGGCCGCGGAGCGGCATCTTGACCCAGAAGCGAAGTCTCCGGTCTGGATCCGTCCGCGACCCGCCGCTGACGCGGGCACGCTCCTCGAAGGAGAAGCCGCCCTCGCCGCTGCCCCGCTCCTGCTCCAGGAGCCCGGCGTGGCCGGTTCGCGCTCCCCATGCTGCCATGGCACATGCCACGAGCAGCGCGCGGCCGCGGCTAGGAGGGCGCATGGCAGCGCTCGCAATTGCCGAACCCTGCCCGGAAGGCGGTGTTGCCGTCGTGGCACGCCCCGCAGGCGCGGCCGCCCTGGATATCTGCCATGCGGATGGTGTTCGCGCCCGCCCGCGGTACGAACAGCTGCATGTGGCAGGTCCGGCACTGATAGCGAATCCGGTGGACCCAGTGGGGGAACCGGGCCCGGGGCAGCGAGTCCATGACCACCCCGCGCGAGATGCCGGAATCCCCCGGGGCCCGGGCCAGGACGATGGTACCCAGGAGCTCGGCCGATCCTCCCGCCTCCGGGAATGGCCCGCGCACGTGGCACCTCTTGCAGCCCGTGATGACGGGGAAGGCGACCTTGCCGTGGCAGCGCCCGCAGTACTCGCCGTCGAGGACCTCGGACATGGAGATCTTCTGGTCGCGATACTGCACGATGGGACCATGGCACTGTCGGCAGTCGATCACCTCGGCGTGCACCGAATGTGGAAACCAGGCGTCGAAGCTGGTGTCCGGCCCATGGTAGAAGAAGTCGTATCCGAACCGCGGGGCTTCTCCGGGCGAATAGCGCCGCCCGTGGATGCCGGCGCGCGGATGGAAGAGACCTCGCCGCAGGGCCTCGGCCCAGTCCGCGTGCCCGATGGCGTCCCGCGGCAGGAGCGCGAGTATGGAGTCCGGGTCGAGTGTGCGCTCCAGCGCGGGACGGACGGAGAGACTGTCGGTGGAATCCATTGCCGCCACGGCGGTCCCCGGGACGGGCGCGCGCGCGGCCGTGGGGACCGCCGGTGGCCGGGCCGGGGGCGGGGGCAGGTCGAGGATAACCCTGGCCGCCCCGCACCCGAACGCCAGCAGACCCAGTGCCGCGATCGCGGCCAGGCGGGGTCTTACTTGATGTGGCAGGTCAGGCAAAGATTGCTCCCCCCGTTCGAGACCCTCAGGAACGGACGGTTGGCTGCCGTGTGGGGGTTGTGGCAGCTCGCGCACTGGACCTTGCCGGAGTAGAGCTGCAGCCCAGCCGCGGTGACCGAAGTCGAGCTCTTGAACTTGGTGTCCAGCGTGTTGTCATAGGAAACGGACACCGGGTGGTCGTTCCTGAGGTCCGTGCCCAGGTTGAACATCCCGGCGGGCATGGTGGTGCCCACCGCGGCGGAGCCGGAGTAGCTGTTCGGCACATTGGTGATCACGTCCAGGCCCACGGTTCCATCGTGGCACGAGAGACAGGCCATGGACACGCCGGTCGGCTGCGGATCCACGGTCATGTCAATGGTGGTGCTGTGACTCTGGTCATACATCTGGTACGTGGAAACGGAGAAGTTGCGGTTCCACAGGGGGGCGCTGGTCTGCCCGCCGTGCGGGGTGTGGCAGTAGACGCAGACCTCCCCGTAGTCCCGGACCGAGTTCGCGCCGTACCGATTGCTGGACGCCGAATAGGACAGGTTGTGCAGCGTCTCCACGACCGACGTGCCGTTCGGCCAGGCGCCAGGCTGAGCCGAGGCCATGCCCGCCGACACGCCCAGGAGCGATGCCACCAGGACTACTGTTGCGCCATGCCTACTCATGTTTCTCCTCCTTCACCGGGGTCCTTGGGGCGGCCTGCATCACCACGGGATCCCCGCCCAGGGCGGAGTGTGGACGCAGGTATTGGAGGATCTGAACGCGGCCGTTGTAGCGGTCGGCCACGTAGATCCGGTCGTTGCTGTCTATGTGCAGGCCCAGCGGCAGCCAGAATCGGCCCGCCGCCTGCCCCAGTCCCCCCACCGCGAGCAGCAATTCCCCGCGGCCATTGAAGATCTGTAAGTTGTTGAACGCCGCGTCCACCAGGTAGATGTTGCTGTCGGAGTCGCAGGCGATGCCCTTGGGGCGCGGCAGAGAGCCGGGGGTGTCCCCCAGGCGTCCGAAGGTGGAGAGGAAGGTCCCCTCCTGGTCAAAGGACTGAACGCGGCCGTTCAGGCCGTCCACCACGTGGAAATGGCCTTCGGGGGATCGCGCGATCGAGCAGGGATACAGGAATTCCCCATTGCCCCCACCGCGATTCTCCACCACGTCGTGTGATCCCCGCTCCGAACCGCCCGTCTCGTGCCCGGTAACCGGGCTGCGCCACTCGCTCTCCTTGGTAGTGGCCTCCGCCACGGTCTTCCCGATGCGCCGGAGCACCACGCCCGCGGAATCGAACACCACCACCTGGTGGAGGTAGCTGTCCACGACCCAGGCCCTGTGGCTCGCGGGGTCCACCGCCACGTCCACCGGGTTGAGAAGCGCACCCGGCCCCCCGAATGCCCGCAGGAAATGGCCGTCCAGGTCGAAGACCACCACGCGCCGGGAGGGTGGATCGGTGACGTACACCTCGGAGCGGTCGCCGCCCAGCCCCATGGGCTTGGAGAGAGCTCCGTCTCCCTCCGTGCCGAGGACCCGCACGGAACGATCGTTGTAGTCGAACAGGAAGAGCTTGCTTCCAGATGCGTCGGTCACGAACACCTGCGTGCTGTCCGGGGCGTATACGTCCGCGGGCCGGGCCAGCCCCAGCTCGCCCGAGCCCCGTGCACCGACGAGCCCGCGCGCGATCCTCCCCAGCAGCGACCCCGACCGGCCCAGGTCGCGGGCGCTGCGGAACTCCGACACGTACCGCACCCTGGCGGGCTCGGGCGGAAGCGGCCACATCGGCGGTTCGCCCGGAACCGCCGCATCCCGCGCGGCCGCCGCGCCCGCTAAGAGCAGGGCGGCGGCCGTGGCGGCGAGCGCCCAGCGAAGGGGAGGGGATTGCCGGACGGACTTCATGCGCACGCTCCTACCAGAAATGGGCCGTGGAGCGGCCGGTTGCCCCCGTGTGGCATGCCGAGCAGAGGCTCCCGGTGGCATTGCTTCGCCGCAGGAATGGCTGGTACTGCTGCGAGTGAGGCTCGTGGCACGTGATGCACTCCACCTTGCCGTCCACAAGACGCAGCCCGGCCGCCTCCACGAACGAGACGGGAGTGAAAGTCCGGTCGCGGGTGGGGTCGTACGCGATGGAGACCGGGTGGTGCTTGCGCAGATCGGGCTCGAACCAGACGTGCTCCCAGTTGAAGCCGCCCTTCGGGTCTCCGCCCTTGTGACAGTCGGTGGCGCAGAGCTTTATCGTCTCTCCGTTGCCGCCCACCGTCTCGTACCCGCGAGGCTTGTCGGTGATGCGGTCCAGTGGCACCGTGCCGTCGTGGCAGGAAAGGCACAGCCGGGTCGTGGAGGTCGGCTGGGCGTCGATGATCATGTCCAGGGTGTTGCTCTCGTACATGCGGTAGGGCCCCGTGGGGAGCTGACGATTCCAGAGCGGGCGATTTCCCTGCGTGCCGTGCGGGCCGTGGCAGTACACGCAGGCCTGGCCGTAGTTGGCGATGAACCCGCTCATCGGGCTTACCTGTGCGGTCCGCGAGAGATTGTGGACCGTCTGCACCACCTCGCTGCCGGCCGGCCACTGGGCGTGCGTCAGGCTCGGGAACAGGAGGAGCGTCGGCACAAGACCGGCGACTCTCCATCCGAAAGTCCGGAGTGGGGAGGCCTGTCGTGCGAACTGCGCCATCGTCCTCATGCATTTGCCGTCCCTCGGTTCCGCGGCTGCCTTGACGGGTCCATCATGATCCCCGGCCTGCGCAACTGCGGGCCGTGGCTATTTGAGCCTTGCGATGTAGGCGGCCACGTCCTTCATGGCCACGTCGCTGGTCAGGGTCAGGGCCATCGCCCGCATCTGGGCGCCCGTGGCGTCCTTGAGATCTGCGCCGCGCAGCCCCTGCTTGAACTTCTGGAGCTGGAGCACCACGTACCAGTCGTTCTGCCCCACCAGGGCGGGGGTCTTGAGGTCCGGCCTGCCCCTGGCTCCATCGCCATGGCAGGCCGCGCACACCTTGATGAACGTGGCTGCGCCCGCCTGTGCATCCCCCTTCACCTCGGGTGTCGCGGGAGGGCCCTCGATGCTCGAGACGTATGCGGCGACATCCAGGACCGCCTGCTCGTCGGGCAACGACAGGGCCATCGGCCTCATCACTAGCCCGCCGGCGTCCTTGGGGTCGACCCCGCGAAGACCGCTGCGGAACTTCTGCAGCTGCGCGGCCAGATACCAGGGCTCCTGCGTGTGGAGCGCCGGCGAATTCAAGTCCCGCTTGCCCTGGGCCTTCTCCCCGTGGCACGCCACGCAGGTCTTCGTGAATATGACCTTGCCCTTGACGGGGTTCGGGGCGGCTGCCGCCCCGGACGGCTGCGGCCACGCCACGGAGGCAACCGCCAGAAGCCCAACGCCGCCGGCCAGCAGGCCCCGGGTCAGCCGTCCAGGCCGCGGATGGCTCATCTGCTTCAGGTACATCCCCTCCATTCGTTCTCCCTCCGGACTTGCGGCCCGTGCGGCAGCCTTGGGTGGCCTCGTGTCGGCGCAGTTGTGTGACAAAAGGCACTGACCAACTTTCACAAACTCGGGTACGATTCACGGGCAAGGAATGCGTGTTCAATAATCGCAATCCATGAGGACGGGTTCAGTGCCATACGTCACGCATCCAGCGTTTTCTTCGTGGTGACTCAGAAATAGCGTCCGGGCCGCCGGCGCGGCCGCGAAATCGGAGCGCCCGATCCCGCCCTGGCAGGTCCATCGATTCCCGAAGGGAGTGACCCCATGCAGCGCAGTGACGACTCCACGGCCTTCTCCATCCTTTGCCGGCAGGTGCCCAGGATGGAGGCCGCCTCCGGTCTGGTGCGTGGGGAGATCACCAGCAACGCGGCCGTGGTCAGGCGTGTCGCCGGAACGGTGCTGTTCGACGAGGGGAGTCATTGCGGGGGGATGCTGCTGCTCGACCGCGGCCTGATCCGGGTGTCGAAGGCCGGCCCTCGAGGGAGGGAGCTCACCCTGTACAGAGTGAGCCCCACGCAGATCTGCGTCATCACGCTGAGTTGCGTACTGGCGTGCTCGGACTACCCCGCCCGGGGAGTGGTGGAGCGTGACATCGAGGGAGTCCTGCTGCCCGTTCCGCTGTTCACGTCACTGACCGGCGAGGTGCCCGAGTTCCGCGCCTATGTCTTCGACGCCTTCTCGAATCGTCTCGCCGAACTCATCGACCTGGCCTCCGCGGTGACCTTCGAGCACCTGGACAAGCGTCTTGCCGCCGCGCTTCTGAGGCAGTGCGAGGCCCGGACCACCCGGGAGCTCATGCTCACGCACCAGGACCTGGCATCGGAACTCGGCACGGTGCGCGAGCGCGTAAGTCGGCTGCTGGAGGACCTGGAGGCCAGGGGAGTGCTGGAGCTGGCCCGGGGGAGAATCCATGTCCTCAACTGCGAGAAGCTCCGCGAAATCGTGACCGAATCGGAATAGATCCGGCCGCGGATACAGGAGAGCGAACATGCGTCACACCGGAAACACCATTGCCACTGCCACAGCAGGGCTCCTGCTGATCGGGTGCCTCGAGGGCTGCGACAAAGACAGTCAGGGCACGATTTCAATGGCGTCCAAGTACTCTGCCGCGGCAATCGCCTCCTCGCGGCGGGTTCCTCCGCAGGCCGGAAGGAACGCGGCCGCGATCGACTCGATCGTGGTCACGCGGGCAAGATTCGTGCTCCGCGACATCAAGTTCAAGGGCCAATCGGACAGTGCCAGCTTCCGTACGTTGCCATTCGTGCTGGAGCTGAACCTGGCCGGAAACGTGCAGGACATCTCCTCGATCGACGTGCCGTTCGCGACGTATCGCCGGGTGGAGTTTGATGTCCACAAGATCGAATCCGGCGAGGTGGCAGCCCTGCCCCCGGCGGAGCGGGCCCAGTTCGACGACTTCCTGCAGGGCGACAAGTACAGCATCATCCTGACGTGCAGGGTGTACAGTCAGGGCGCCATGGAAGAAGTCCTTGTCCGCTCGCGTGTCAACGCGAAACAGAAGATCGACCTGTCTCCGGAGCTTGTTGTGAGCGAGGCCGACCCGGTGGCCACGGTCACCCTGCGGGTGAGCGCGGGGGGGTGGTTCGACGACAAGCATGGCGGTCTTCTCGATCCGGCAGACCCCCACAGCGAGTCCGAGATCGCGGATAACTTGAAGGATTCGATCCACGTGTTCAAGGACCGGAACCGCGACGGCAGCCCGGACTAGGGTGGTGCGCTCCAATTCGCGGCATGGCAATGCCGATCGAGGCGGGCCGACTGAATGTCGCGGTGGCCATCAACGCGCGCGGCGCGAGCATCGTCGTTCACTCTCACCACATCGGGAGCAAATGCGAGGGTGTCCGCCTGAAGAGGGTGTCCGCCTGAAAGAGTGAAGCGACGCGGCCGCTCCCGGAAGCCGTGCCCTCGTCGGGGGTGGTGGAGCTGTGGAGTGCCCGTCACCTGGGCGGGTGGTTCGAAGTCAATCGCCCCGGGCCCTGTTTGAATCCTGAGGGCAGGGAGGGTCTCCCATGCGGCGCCTCTGCGACAGGCGAGCGATCGCCCTGGCCAGGCTTCCCAACCTGATTCGGGATGCCGCGCGCGATTTTTCGAGGCTCACGGGACTTCCGGTTGCCACCACCCTCGCCTGCCCGCCCATGCAGGGAATGGCCCGCGGCCTGCCATCCCCCCGGTGCATCCCCGGTGCGCAGAGCGGCTGCGGGACGTGACCCGCGGCAACCCGTGCGACGCCGAGTGGCGCAGGCACCTCCTGTCGGCGCGGAGACTTCACGACAGCCGCGTGCATACTTGTCCGCTTGGACTTCGCTGCGTGGGAGTTCCCATCGCCCTCGGCGACGAGGTCGTAGGCCTGGCGAAGTGCGTCTGCGGTCCCGAAGTCCCAGCGGGGCAGTTTCGTCTCCTCGCGCGACTGCTGGAGTCCATGATCACCCGACCATGCCAGGATCTCGACGCGCATCTGCTGAAGGAGGAGATTCGTGCCCTGAGGGCCTCCGTGAACCGGCTGCACCAGACCAGACAGCCGTTCCGGCCGGTCGTGGAGACCGCCGGCACACGGGAGGCCGACGCGCGTGGCGACGGCAAGGCGGTCCAGTTGGATTCGCTGATCAGCCGGATCCTGGACTACTTGCATCGGCAGTACGCAGACAGCGATCTCTCGCTGGTTCGGGTGGCGAAGGCCGTGGGCAAGAACGAGAAGTACGTCGCTCACCTGTTTGCCCGGACCATCGGAGAGCGAATGCGGACCTACATCACGAGGCTCCGGGTACGGCACGCGTGTGAGCTGCTCCTGCAGACGGACCGTGCCATCCAGGAGATCGCCCGCGAGAGCGGCTTCGCACACTCCGCCCACTTCCGCCAGTCGTTCCGCCGCATCGTTGGCGTGGCGGCCTCCGAGTATCGTGGGATCTTCGCGCCCCAGAAATGAACCGGGGCAGGGGAACGCAACTCCCGCGCAGCCCCCGCCTGCCGTGGCGGGAACTCCCTCACCGGGTCATCCCGCCCCAACTTCTCCGTCGCTCACGCAACTTTCGGACTGCTAGTCGCCCGCGTCCTCAGGGTTCTACCATTGAATATGCCGATTTGGGCGCGAGTCCAATTCCGCGATCCGGCGGCGTGCCTGCGTTCGAGGGAGGCCCACTACCTGGAGGTGCTGCGTGCGTCCAACCCGATGCTGCATTGCCGCTCTGCTGATGCTCCTGGCACTCGTTCCCGTGGCCCGGATCGCGCGGGCCAGCTGGCCGAGCTCCCCCCTTACCAACCTGCCCGTGTGCACTGCCGCGAGCACCCAGGACTTGCCGAATGCCATCCCGGACGGGGCCGGCGGCATGATCGTGGCGTGGCAGGATTCCCGGGGCAGCAGTACCGACATCTACACCCAGCACGTGCTGGCCTCGGGCACAGTGGACCCCGCCTGGCCGGTAAACGGCGTGGCCGTGTGCACCGCAGCCAACTCACAGACCTACGCCTCCATCGTCTCTGACGGTGCGGGAGGAGCCATTATCTCGTGGATTGACCGCCGATCCGGAACGAACGATGACATCTACGCCCAGCATGTGCTGGCATCGGGGATGGTGGACCCCGCCTGGCCAGCGAATGGCCGTGCCCTGTGCACCGCAGCCAACGACCAGGGCAACTACAGCTTTGCGATTGCCTCCGACGGCAGTGGCGGGGCGATCGTGGCCTGGGCGGACTACCGCAGCGGTACCAACAACGACATCTACGCCCAGCACGTGCTGGCCTCCGGAACGGTGGATCCCGCCTGGCCCGTGAACGGCCGCGCGGTGTGCACGGCTGCCGGCGACCAGACGGCCCAGGCGGTGGTCTCGGATGGCGTCGGCGGGGCCATCCTCGCCTGGCAAGATCGCCGCAGTGGGACCTCCTGGCAGGCCTATGCGCACCACGTGCTGGCGTCCGGAGCCCTGGACCCGCTCTGGCCGGCCATCGGTCTCCTGGTGGCCGGATCTCCCGGCGATCAGTACGTGAGCGCCATGGTCACGGATGGCGCGGGCGGAGGTATCGTCGCGTGGCAGGATGGCCGCAGCGGAAACTGAGACATTTACGCGCAACATGTGCTGGCAAGCGGCCAGTCGGATCCCAACTGGATCGCCATGGGCGTGGGATTGTGCACGGATGTCGCCAACCAGTACCAACCGATGATCACATCGGATGGGAGCGGGGGCGCCCTCATTGCCTGGAGTGACGATCGCTCGGGGACCTCCGATATCTACGCTCACCACGTTCCTGCAGCCGGGGTGGCGGATCCCGCCTGGCCCATGAACGGGCGCGGCGTGTGCACCGCGGCGGGCATCCAGAATACCCCCGTCATCGCGTCGGACGGAGCCGGCGGCGCCATCATCGCCTGGGGCGACCAGCGCGGCGGGACGTCCAGCGACATCTACGCCCAGCACGTCCTTGCCTCCGGCTCGACGGATGGTGCCTGGCCCACGAACGGGCGCCCCGTGTGTACAGCAACGGGATCGCAATGGTATCCCGTGGTATGCGCTGACGGCGCGGGTGGCTCCGTGGTGGCCTGGGCCGACAGCCGTGCCGGCCTCAACGACATCTATGCCCAGCGCGTGGAGCGCTTCGGCCAGCTCGGCGATCCCGAGCCCATGATCTCCCGCATCCGCGACGTGCTCAACGACCAGGGCGGCAGGGTGGCGGTGGAGTGGACGGCCAGCTACCTCGACGTCAGTCCATCCTTCGAGCTCCAGCAGTACTCGATCTGGCGGCGGGTGCCGACGCGTGCCGCCGCCCTGCTGCTTGCCGGGGGGGCGCACTTGGCCGGGGCCACGCGTGCCGCGTCCGGCGCGAATGACAGGTGGATCCGGACATCCATCCACGGCAGCCAGACACTCTACTGGGAATACGTGGCCACCCAGCCGGCCCGCGGGTTCCCGGGATACAGCTACGTGGCGGCGACCACCGGCGACTCCATGTCCGGCTCGTACCCGTACACTTCCTTCATGGTCCTGGCGGAAAAGACGGGGGGCATACCGTTCTGGGCCTCGAGCCCCGAGAGCGGATTCTCCGTGGACAACCTTCCGCCCGCCAAGCCGTCTCCCTTCACGGGGAACTACTCCGGTTCCTCCACGGCGCTGCACTGGGGGAAGAACACCGAGGCGGACCTTGCCTTCTATCGCCTGCACCGGGGTGGCACCCAGGGCTTCGTGCCCGGGCCGGGCAACCTGGTGAGCCAGCAGCCGGACACCGGCTACGTGGATTACCTCGCGGGCGGCGCGTGGGATTCGCGATCTACGACGCGACCGGGCGGCTGGTGCGGCAGCTTGTGAACGGGCCCGTTCCGGCAGGAGAGCACTCCGTCACGTGGGACGGCCGCGACGAGTCCGGCCGATCCACGTCGAGCGGGCTCTACTTCTACCGCCTGATCGCGGGGGGCAAGGTCCTCACGGGGACAGTCACCTCGGTCCGTTGATCGAGGCACGGGAAGGCCCCGTGGTGCCTGCGGACGCGGCGGCCCTCCCGGCTGGCAGTGATCTCGATCCCCGCAGCCGTACTGCATCCCGGCGCCGATTTCGAAGTTTGGCGTCCCGTGGCTGACGGCTTTCAAAATCGATGAACATGAGGCGCGCTCGGGGCGGTACGCGCCCATTTTCAGTCTTGACATTGACCTCTCCTGGATGTCATATGACCTCCTATGGCGGTCAAGACCTCCTCAAGCCCATTTGGCAGCGCCACCCGGACCAAGGTGCTGCTTGCCTTGGAACTCCTGTCGGAGAGCTACCCCAGGGAGCTCGAGCGCGTGCTCGCGGTCCCCGTTTCCGTCCTGCAGAAGGCTGTCCTCAGCCTCGAGCGAGACGGATTGGTCGCCGGGCGGTCCATCGGCCGCACGCGCATGTTCCGAATCGACCCGCGCTACTTTGCCTACCGGGCGCTCCGGGCCTACCTGAAGCGCCTGGCTGCTCCTGAAACCACCCTCCAGGGCCGCATCGCCGGGCTCCGCAAACGTCCGAGGCGATCCGGCAAGCCTCTGTGAAGCTGGATAAGAACTCCACACTAAGCACCGTCGCCCTGCACGTTGGCAATACCCTCCGGCGGCGGGGCATCCATGCGGTGCTCACGGGCGGGGCCTGTGCCTGCGTTCACACCAGGGGTGCGTACAGCTCCCTCGACATCGACTTCATCCTGAGCGGATCCATAAGGCAGGATGCGCTGGATGCCGCAATGGCGGAAGTCGGTTTTCGAAGGAAAGGAAGCCAATATGTCCATGATCGGGTTCCGTTCACAGTCGAGTTTCCGAGGGGTCCGCTGGCGATAGGCGCGGATTACGAGATTCGACCAGTGAGTTCCGGGGGCGCCACCATGCACATGCTCATGCTCTCGCCGACGGACTCGTGCAGGGACCGGCTGGCTGACTACTACCACTGGAATGACCGGCAGAGCCTCGAGACGGGGGTCCTGATTGCCCTCGCGTCCCGTGTCGGGATGTCCAGGATCCGCGCGTGGAGCGAGGGGGAGGGGCACGCGGCCAAGTTCGGCGAGTTTCAGGCAGAAGTGAGGCGGCGGAAGCGAAGAAGAGCCCGGGGGAGGTAGGGCGGGTCTTGGCGTCCCCAACGGGATTCGAGGTGCCGGACCAGAGCGAACCATCGTCCACAAAAGTCGACGAAATGGCCATTTCCAACGACCTACGGGGACAGCCACAGGACGATGACAGACGATAGGCGACGATGAAGACGGACAGTTCGGGGACAATTCGGGGACAGGCACGGGCCGATGCTGACCGGGGTCTTCCCCGCCCCGCCTGCGTCGAACTCGGAAGCTTGACGGTCGTCCAGGCTTCTGAGTAGACTTCCGAGTATATGGACCTGCTCGAAATCCTCAGGCGCCCCGAGGGGAAGACCCTCGAGTTCAAGCGCCAACTCTCCGCGCCTGAGGGCGCCCTGAAGACGATCATCGCCTTCGCCAACACCGCGGGAGGCATCCTGCTTCTGGGTGTCGAGGACCGGAGCCGGCACGTCCGGGGCGTCCGCGAACCACTCGAGCTGGAGGAGCGGCTCGCGAACCTGATGAGTGACTCGATCGTTCCCCAGCTCCTGCCCGAAATCGAGATCCTGCCCTGGCGCCATACGCAAGTCCTGGCCCTGCAAGTTCACCCGAGCCCGAGCCGGCCGCACTACCTGAAGCGGGAGGGGACTGCCAATGGCGTCTACGTGAGGGTAGGTTCCACGAACAGGCGAGCCGATCCCGAACTGATCGGCGAGTTGCGCCGCTTCGCCCAGGGCACGGGATTCGACGAGCAGCCAATGCCCGGCCTCGACTCGGAAGCACTCGACTTCCGAGCTGCTTCCGAGTCGCTCGCCCCAGTGCGCGCGCTCGTGCGGCGGGATCTGGAAACCCTGCGCCTGGTGACCATTCACCAGGGCCGCAAGGTGCCGACTGTCGGCGGGATGCTCCTCTTCGGGAGGGATCGCGAGAGGCACTTCCCGGACGCATGGATCCAGGTCGGACGGTTCGCAGGGAGGGACAAGAGCCACATCGTCGACCGAGCCGAGATCCGCTCGCAGCCCGTGCAAGCCATTGAGGAGGCGATCGCTTTCGTCGACAAGCACACCCTGCGTGGAGCGGAGATCGGTCACACGCGCCGAAGGGAGCGTTGGACGCTGCCGCCCGTGGCCGTGCGCGAGGCGATGATCAATGCCGTCGCACACGCCGACTATGCGCAGCGCGGCGCTCCATTGCGCATCTCATTCTTCGAAGATCGCCTCGAGGTCGAGAATCCCGGTCTCCTGCCATTTGGCCTCACGGTCGAGGATCTCCCCCGTGGCGTCTCCAAGCTCCGTAACCGGGTGATCGGACGGGTGTTCCACATCCTCGGGCTGGTCGAACAGTGGGGCAGTGGCATCCAGCGGATGAGCGCCGCCTGCCGCGACGCGGGACTCGCACCACCGAAATTCGAGGAGATCGCCACGCGCTTCCGGGTCACGATCGAGACAACCCGCAGCGGGCATCCGGTCCTGGACAAGACCGACGAAGGCATACTTGCCTGCCTCCGTGGCGGGAAGGCGTCGCTGACGAGCGAGATCGCCAGAGCCATCGGGCTCACCCCGCGGGCCACACGCACACGGCTCGCTCGGCTCGCGGGCCTGGGCCTCGTCCGCGAGTTGGGCACCGGACCACAGGATCCGAGAAGGCGGTACCTCCTGGCGGAGTAGCCGGCGTTCCACTTGGACGAAGTCGGTCGCGATTGCGGCCGATCGGTGGGCTCAGAGACGCAGCAGGAAGCGAACCAACCTGGAGGACCCGACGTTGAAACCCATCATCTGGATCGGTGGCCGGATTCCCTCCCCGTTCCTCGTGGATGAGCCGACGCCATGCCGCCCCGATCTCGTCCTGTGGCTGGACCTCTCACATGACCAGGTGCTGGCTGCCGACGTGGTTGAGCCCGGGGTCCCCTCCGCAGTGCTGGCGGAACGCCTGGGGGAGGCGCTGGCGATGAAGGCGAACCCGCGTCCATCGGTGGTGCGCGTGCCGGATTCCGCGTCTGCTGACGCGATCCGCGCTGCGCTCCCGGCCGGGATCCGGATCGAGATCGGTCCAACCCCCGAGCTCGCCGCCATCGTTGAGCTGATGGGGGAGAAGATCGGGGGTGCGGGGCACCCGCATTCCTACCTGGAGAACCGTCGCATCCCACACGGGGTGGTTGCCTGCATGTTCCGGGAAGCCGCCACCCTTCACCGGCTGGCCCCCTGGCGAAAGCTCGCCGACTCGGACGTGCTTGCGATGGACGTGCCCGCGCTCGGCGTGGCGAACGCCTGCCTCTCCGTGATTGGGGCGATGAAGCAGAACTTCGGTGTGCTGGTGTTCGATTCCTTCGACGACTACGACGAGTTCGGCAGCCGGGAGCCCGGCAGCGCTGCGGCGTCGGTGGGCCGAATGGACATCGGCGTTGAATTGCTGTCGCTAGCCTTCGAGCGGGGGGCCGATGTCCCGGACAGCATGCGGCGCGAAGTGGCCGCGCACAGCTGGCCGGTGGCTGGGCCCCGGGCCTATCCCGTGGTGTGGGCGGCAGAGCGCACCGGCGATGTGCGCCCGCTCACGACCCGCGACATGCAGCTGGCGACCGCTGCTGCGTGCGGGGTCGCGACGCTCTTCTCGCGACACCGACAAGAATTGGGCGGATCGGATCCCCGCCCCGCGGCCGAGATTCTGACTGTCGAGGTGCCCGAGCCGGTGGAGGTCACCATCCGGTTCCCCCATCCCGACGCGAGCGCCGAGATGCTGGGGGTGGATCCTCCCTCCGAACGGGACTACGAGCGGATGATGGAGTGCGCGACCAGCCAGGTCCGGAAGTTCTTGAGCTCGCGGGCTGTCGCGAACATGGCGAAGGACTGGCGCGACGATGCGGGCTTCGTGTGCGAGACCCTGCATCGGACCAAGGTGGACTACACCGGTGGCCCCTGGAGCGCACTCACCCCGCGATACATGGACTGGTTTCTGATCGAGCACTATCCCCGCAAGGTGAGCGCAGACGCCCGCACCATCGGGCGCACGCCGGAGATCCTACATCGCTACTTCGAGTGGCTCGGCGCGGAGGGCCTGGAACCGGCTGCGACGGTCGCGCGGCTCAAGGACCGGTTGGAGCGAGTGCGGGAGGAGTTCCTTGAGGTGGCGGGCAACCCCGAGAACTTCGGACCCGCCAAGTCGTTCGTCATGGAGATGCACGCCGCGGGCGTGGACTTCAGTGACCAAGCTGCCGTCACGGAGTTCATGGAGAAGCACAATCAGCACCTGGATGCGGGGCGGCGCAGGCGCGAGAAATCCGCACCGGCAGGAGGATCCGGTCATGTTCAAGATGCCCACGCGAGCGGACCGCGTCCCGGTCGCGTGCGCTGGCAGCCGACGCCGGAGCATCCAGCCCCGCCGCCTGACACCCCGTGCCCGTGTGGCAGGGGACGGCGCTACAAGAGTTGCTGCATGCCGAGGTGAAGGCGGCCGACGTGCAGGCGAACCTCATGCGTGAGTACAGCCCAACGGGCTTCCAGCACAATTCAGGGACAATTGGGAGCCCGATCCGCGCGCAAGTTGTTGGTGCGCATGGGCAGGCTGTGGCGTCCCCAACGGGATTCGAAGCGGAGGCTGCCGCCGAACCATCGTCGGCAACTGTCGGCCAAACGAGTGTTTCCAACAGATTACCGGAGCCCTCAGGCGACGATGGTGGACGGTAGTGAACCAAGAGGGACGGCAGTTCGGGGACAACTGGGGGACAGCGGGGGGCAGGCTGCGCGACGCTCCGGCGATTCGGACTCCGAACTGTGTGACGCAGATCGGACTACCGTCCGGCTCGAGACCGACCGGCCTGAGAGCAAGTCAGCCCCGTGTCGCGCCCCTGCGCGGAAGGCCTTGACTTTGAACTACGATGTAGTTACATTGTAATCATGTCGAAGCTGAGGTTCGAGTGGGATCCGCACAAGGCGGCCGAGAACCGACGAAAGCACGGCATCTCGTTCGACGAAGCCGAGACCGTCTTCTCCGATGAGTTCGCCGGAATGATCGGCGACCCGGAGCACTCGGCCGGCGAGGACCGCTTCCTGCTCTTGGGCCTGAGCGTGAAGCTGCGAACCCTCGTCGTAGCCCACTGTTACCGGAGGGCCGACGTCGTCATCCGGATCATCTCGGCCCGCAAGGCGACCAGACGAGAATCCGACCTCTATAACCGAAGGTGGCACAGATGAGAAAGGAATATGATTTTTCGAAGAGTCGCCGGAACCCTTACGCGGCCCGCCTGAAGCGTCAGGTGACGATTCGTCTTGACCAGCACACGATCAAGTATTTTAAAGAGTTGGCCGGGGAATTGGGGATTCCCTACCAGACGCTGATCAATCTCTACCTGCGTGATTGTGCTTCGAGCCAGAAGCGGCTCGCCCTGACTTGGAGGTCTGTTGCTTGAGTGGCGGGCGAAGAACCTCCCCCTGGGCAAACTCCCGGTGGGGAGCGTCACGCCTCCAACCCCAGCTCCCGCCGCAGCTCCGCCACGCTGAACCTCTCGGCTTCCGGAAGCCGGGCTTCCCCGTGCTCGATCTCCCTGAGCAGCAGATCGAGCTTGCTGCGAGACCGGACCCGCTTGGCGGCCGCGCGGGGTGTGAGGCCCCCGAGTGCGGGTATCTCCGAATCCAGCCAATCCTGATACTCCCGGCGCTTGAATTCCCGAAGGACTTCCTGCAACTCGGGTGGGGTCTCCCGTGCGCGTTTCTCGGAACCCGCCTCCTGGGGCCCGAGGCTGCGGTCCTTGAGCATCGCCATGGGGTCCTGGTGCTTGCGCAGCGGCGAGGCGCCGAGCTCCGGACAGACGCCGGTGACACGGGCCCGCAGGTCGTCGGCCCGCTTGAGCGAGTTGGTCTCCAGCGTGAGCCTGTCCGCTGCTACCCGCGCCACCCCGATCACGGTGTTGTCCCAGGACGCGTGCATGGGATTGCCCTGCTTCAGGAACTGAATCGACGTGCAGCCCTCCTCGGTGCGGCCCAGGTCCGCGCCCTCGAGGGCGGAGATGCGGGCGATGACCGGTTCCCGCGCGGTGGGATCGAAGGAGTAGGTGTCCGTGGTGAGCAACAACGGATCCCCATCCGTGTTGGCGAGTTGCTTGGGCAGGCGTGAGCCCGAGTCGATCTCCTCCAGGGCGTCCCGCCACAGATCCGCCAGGACCGGCATCATCTCAGCCTTCCAGAGGCTCTCGAGCGGAACCGGCTTGACACTGCGTCCCAGCAGCATCCGTACGTGCTGCACCACCTCATCCGCCTCGCGGGGTGGCAGGGGCCTGGGGTACACGCCCGAGAAGACCGAGAACCCGGGGTAGTCCACGATCCGGCACAGCACGCAGTCGCGGTCCACCAGCGTTCGCGTGGCCGAAATCTCGCTCACGAAGCGCCGCTCCCCAGTGAGCAGGTCCGTAGCGTGGATGCCCCTGTCCCGCTCCACGCGGGTCATCTCCCACACGGAGAGCCAGGCCTTCCGCTCGGCGTCGCTCCATTCCCGCTCCGCCGGGCCGATGGGCCGGGGCGGCTTCTCGAAGTAGAGTTCCGCGACCGTGCTGCCTTCGGGCCGGTCGTGGAAGAGCGCCCAGGGGACGAAGATGGGAGACTCCATCTCGGGATCGCCCTGGCCCGCGCCCGGCAGGAATTCCTCGAGGGCGTCGCCGAGCCAATCCTCCCCGAAGCGCTGGGCGGCGAAGCGGACCAGCTCCGAGGTCATTCGCTGGTCGGTCTCGATGCACTGTCGAACGCGGGGATCCAGCAGCAACTGGGGGGTGACGTCGCTCGCCAGGCAGCAGTGCTTGTATTTCTTGCCGCTGCCGCAGGGGCAGGGGGCGTTCCGTCCGGCGCGGGTCATGCGAGGGCTCCCAGGTGGCCACGGTCCCCGATTCTCGGAGATGCCGTTTGAGCTTACAGGAGAGGGAGCTTGGATTTCAATCAGGCTGGTGAAACGGCGGCAACGCCATAGTCTCGCCCGTCGCGAATAATGCAGGCTAGATTCAGGCTCCACTGAATTTGCCGCTGGATCCGCCCCCTCTGAGACCTTTCCGCCCCGGTGACTGGGGGCCCAGGAGCGCGATCTGGAAAAGCAACGACACGATCGAGGTATCTACGGAGGTGCTGGGAGAGCGCGACACTATCATCCCAGGCAACCTACTCAGGGTCGTGCGAGAGCCCAGAGGTTGGGTCGTTCACGGAAGGGCAAGGTAATCTCGGTGGGGCTGCCCTCCAAGATGCGTCCCCAACGGGATTCGAACCCGTGTCGCCGCCGTGAAAGGGCGGTGTCCTAGGCCTCTAGACGATGGGGACCCCGGAAGGTGCTGTCGCAGGAACTCTTACGCAGGCGCCGGGTACGTTACCACCCCTAACTGCCGGCGTCAAACCACCCGCGCCGCGGACCCCACACCTGCCGCAGGCTTTCGCCGATGCGCCCCGGTCCCACATGGCATATAATAGATAGTTGGAAAAGGAGGGCCGCCTCATGCTCATGGCCACGTTTCGCCGCATCACCTGGCTGGCCGCGCTAGCACTCCTGCTTGCCGCCGCCTCCGCCAGCGCCCAGACCGTGAAGATCAACGAGATCCGTACGGACAACTCCGGCACGGACACCGACGAGTACTTCGAGCTCAAGGGCCCCGCGGGGATGAGCCTGGCCGGTTACTACTATATCGTCATCGGCGACGGGTCCTCGGGCACGTCCCGTTGCGGCTTCACCGAGTCCGTTGTGAACCTCGGCGCCTTTTCGCTGCAGGCCGACGGGTTGCTGTGCCTTCGCAACACCGCCGGGACCCCGGCGCTCACCGGCTATGACGGCTCGGTGGCGCTCACCTTCGAGAACTCCGACAACGTGACCCACATGCTGGTCATGAACTTCACCGGCACCAACAACCAGGACCTCGACACCAATGACGACGGTGTCTTCGATCTCACACCGTGGACCAGCATCGAGGACGCGGTGGGCCTGTCCACCGGGGTCGCGCCGAACTGCACGGGCGGTGTCGAGCACATCTACGCCGCCACCGTGCTCGGCCCGGACGGCGCCAACGTCCCCGGCCACGTGTACCGCTGCAGCGACACCGGCGCGTGGGTGATCGGTACGTTCACCCCGCTGGGCACCACCGACACGCCCGGGGCGCCCAACTTCTCGTGTGCGGCGCCGCCGCCGGAGTTCCGTTACGAGATGCGCAGCCCGTGCGCCCCGCTGGTGAGCGAGTCGCCGACCGTCACCGCGGTGGCCCGGCACTCCACCGGCGCCGACCTGTACTACAAGGTGAACGGCGGAGCGGAGACGCGCATCGGCATGACGCTCTCCGCCACCTCGGGGGACACTTCGACCTTCACTGCCGTGCTGCCGGGCCAGCCGACCGACGGCGACCGCGTGGAGTACTACGTCCGCGCCTTCAACGCCACGCCGGACACCACCCAGGACTTCAACCAGGGCTACTTCGTGGGCCTGGTCAGCGTGAGCGCCCTGCGCGTCAACGACGGCAACGGCGCGGCCATGTACCGCTTCTACGGTGCGCGCGTGCGCGGAAACGTGACGGTGCCCTACGGTGTGTTCAGCACCACGGACACCGACTTCTACATCCAGGACGCCACCGGCGGCATTGACCTGTTCAAGTACGGCCTGCACTCGGTGCAGCCGGTGCTGGGCGACGACGTGACCGTGGAGGGCACCATCGAGCAGTACCAGGGCAAGCTCGAGATCGCCTCGGTGGGCTCGTGCGACACGCTGCTGCTCACGGTCAACGGCTCCGGCTCTGCACCCGCCCCGCTCACGCTGCCGTGCGCGTTCGGCGAGTCGGAGGAGGGTGAGCTGGTCCGCATGGCCAACGTCACCCTGGTCCCCGGCGCCGACACCGCCTTCGTCGGCAACAAGACCTACAAGATCATCACTTCCTGCAATGACACCACGTCGCTGCGCATTGACGCCGCCACCGACATCCCGGGGATGCGCATCACCTCCACGACCATCAACACGCTCCGGGGAATCGTGAACCAGGTGGACTCGAACTCGCCGTACACCATCGGCTACCAGTTGATGCCGAGAAACCGCTTCGACCTGGCGCTGGGCACCACCGGCGTGGAGGACGGGGCGAAATTCCAGGCCCGCCTGGGCTCGGCGATGCCGAACCCGGCCAGCCGGACGGCCCGCATCGAGTTCACGGTTCCGGGCGCGTCGGGCAAGCTGGTGCCGGTGCGGCTGGCGCTCTACGACGTCCAGGGCCGCCTGCGCCACGTGATGCTGGATGGCGCGCTGGAGCCCGGCCCGCACTCCGCGACGCTCGACGCCCGCAGTGCGGGCATGCAGGCGAACGGCATCTACTTCTACCGTCTCGAGCTTCCGGGCCGCACCATGACCCGCAAGCTGGTCCTGGTGAAATAGGCAGCAAGCAGGTCAGGCATGAATGCCTGACCTGCAGATCGAGTGATCTCACCCCCAAGGGGGCGGTCCCCCCAGCCGCCTCCGAACGGCTCCGAGGGCCCCGCGGCATCCCCGCCGCGGGGCCCTCTTCTGTTACAATGGCCCTCCGGCCCGAAATCCACGATTCCCCGCGCCCGCCGCTGGGCGCCCGGGCCGGTTCGTTCCAGCCAGGCGGGAGCGTCACGCACTTGGAAGAATCCGTCACACCCAGGTCCCAGCTCCTCGATTCGTTCGGGCGCGAAATCCGCTCGCTGCGCGTCTCGGTCACCGACCGCTGCAACTTCCGGTGCACCTACTGCATGCCTCCGGAGGGGATCGAGCTGCTGCCCCGCGCCCACTTCCTCACCAACGCCGAGATCGCGCGGCTGGTGGGGATCCTGTGCGGCCTGGGGATCGCCAAGGTCCGGCTCACCGGCGGCGAACCGCTGCTGCGGCGCGACCTCGAGGACCTGGTGTCCCGGCTGCAGGGCACGCCGGGGCTGCGGGACCTGGCACTGACCACCAACGGCTACTACCTCGGCGAGCGCGCGCAGGGCCTGTGGGACGCCGGCATCCGCCGCGTCAACGTGAGCCTGGACAGCCTCGACAAGCACCGCTTCCACGAAGTGACGCGCGTGAACGCGTTCGACCGCGTGTGGCAGGGCATCGAGGCGGCCGTGGCCGTGGGCATGCGCGTGAAGCTCAACGCGGTGGTGCTGCGCGACACGCCGATGGAGCAACTGGTGGCCTTCGCCGGGCTGGCGAAGGAGGGCCGTGTGGAGGCGCGCTTCATTGAGTTCATGCCGCTGTGCGGCCACGGTTGGGCGCCGGAGAAAGTGCTGCCCATCGCCGAGGTGCGCGATGCGGTGCGCAAGGCCTACCGCCTGGAGTCCAACGGTCACCCTCGCGGCTCGGACGTGGCCGAGACCTGGCGCGTGGACGGCGGCAGCATGGTGGGCTTCATCGGCTCGCTCACCGAGCCGTTCTGCGAGAACTGCGACCGCGTGAGACTGGGCGTGGACGGCCGCCTGCAGCTGTGTCTGTTCCGCACCGAGATGCTGGAACTGGGGCCCATGGTGCGCGGCGGCTCCACCGACGAGGAGATCGAGAGCTACCTGGTCAAGGGCGTGCTCCTGAAGCCCGCGGGCCACGGGTTCCGCTGGGACGATCCGCGCAATTCCATGCGCCCGAACATCCGCAGCATCGGCGGATAGGCCGGAGGAATCGAAGCCGTGATCAACACCGCGAACAAGCCCGAGTCGCTGCGCACCGCGCGGGCGCGGGCCACCGTGCTGGCCGGCGCCGCGGCGCGACGCGCCCTGGCCGAGGGCAGCGTGCCCAAGGGCAACGTGCTGGAGCTGGCGCGCGCCGCCGGCATCCTGGCGGCCAAGCGCACGCCGGAGCTGATCCCGCTGTGCCACCCGCTGCCCCTGGACCAGGTCACGGTGGACTTCGAGCTCACCGAGCGCGGGGTGGAGGTGACCTCCACGGTGGTCGTGACCGCCCGCACCGGCGTGGAGATGGAGGCGCTCACCGCCGTGTCGGTGGCCGCGCTCACCATCTACGACATGCTCAAGCCGCTGGACAAGGAGCTGGAGATCACCGGCGTGAAGCTGGTGGAGAAGCGCGGCGGCAAGAGCGACTTCAAGTCCGCGGGGGCGGACGTCACCGCCGCGGTGATCGTGGTCAGTGACCGCGTAAGCCAGGGGAAGATGCAGGACGAGACCGGCGCGGCGCTGCGCGCGTGCCTGGACGGCCGCGGGGTGCGCGTGACGCACACCCGGGTGGTGCCTGACGAGGCCGCGCAGATCGCCGCCGCGGTGCGCGAGAGCGCCGCCCGCGGCTGCTCCCTGGTGCTGACCGCCGGCGGGACCGGGCTCGGGCCGCGCGACGTGACGGTGGAGGCGGTGCGGCCGCTGCTGGAGCGCGAGGCGCCGGGCATCCCGGAGGCCATGCGCGCGCACGGTACGCGGCGCCACCCTTACGCGATGCTCTCGCGCGGGGTGGTGGGACTGGTGGGGACCAGCCTGGTGGTCACTCTCCCGGGCTCGCCGCGGGGCGCGGTGGAGTCCCTCGAACCGGTGTTCCCGGCGCTGCTGCATGCGCTGGCGATCGCCGGCGGCGCGGGGCACTGAGTCCGATGCATCCCGAGGAGGCCCTCCGGGCCGTGCTGGAGCGCGTCCGACCCGGGTCGCTGGAGCACCTGGCCCTCGAATCCGCGGGCGGGCGGGTCCTGGCGCAGCCCGTCCACGCCGCCACGGACCTTCCGTCCTTCGCACAGTCCGCCATGGACGGGTACGCGCTGGCCGCCTCGGGCGAGGCCCCCGCGGGTTCCCGGTTCCGGCTGGCCGGTGTCTCGCGCGCCGGTGGTGTCCTGCCCCCTCCACTTCGTCCGGGCGAGGCCACCCGCGTCTACACCGGGGCGCCGGTGCCGGAGGGGGCCACGCGCGTGGCGATCCAGGAGATCGTGAGCGTCGCCGGCGACGTCATCGAGCTGCAGAAGCCGGTGGCCCCGGGGCTGTACGTGCGCCCGGCGGGCGGCGACGTGGCGGCTGGCGCCGAGGCGCTTGCGGCCGGCACGCCGCTGGGCTCCGCGGCGCTGGCGCTGCTGCGCGCGCTGGGGGTGGAGTTCGTGGGGGTTCACCGCGCGCCGCGCGTGTCCCTGGTGGCCAGCGGCGACGAGCTGTGCGGAGATCCCGCCGCGCTGCAGCCGGGACAGGTGCTGGAGTCGAGTTCCGCCGGCGTGCGCGAGGCGCTGCGCCGCGAGGGGCTGGCCCTGGCCTCGCTGCGCATGACCCGCGACACGCGCGAGGCGCACCTGCGCGCCCTGGGAGCGGCCCTGGAGGAGAGCGAGGTGCTGCTGGTGGCCGGCGGGGTGTCGGTGGGCGATTTCGACCTGGTGCGCCCCACGCTGCAGGAGCTGGGTGTGGAGACGGTGTTCTGGCGCGTGCGGCAGCGCCCCGGCGGGCCGCTGTATTTCGGCGCGCACGGTGGAAAGCTGGTCTTCGGCCTGCCGGGCAATCCGGCCTCCACCCTCGTGTGCTTCCACGAGTACGTGCTGCCCGCGTTGCGGCGCGCCCTGGGCCACGCGCATCCGCGGCTGCCGCGCATTCCGGTGCGGCTGGAGGAGCGCGTGAGCAAGCCGCCGGGAAAGACCCACTTTGCGCGCGCCCGGTTGCGCGCCGGCGCGGAAGGCTGGCGGGCGACGCTGGATCCGCAGCAGGATTCGCACACCCTGCGTTCGTTCGCGCGCGCGCACGGGCTGGTGGTGCTGGCGGCGGAGCGGGAGCGGTTCGAGCGCGGCGAGACGGTGCCGTGCGACCTGCTGCCGGGGGCGTCGCCGGAGGTGGTGGCGTGAACATCCGCGTACTGTGCTTCGCGGGCCTGCGCGAACGGCTGGGGCGCTCGGACTTCCCGAAGGAGGTGCCCGCGGGGAGCACGCCGCGCTCGGTGCTGTTGGGCCTGCTCGGGGACGCGGACGCCGCCCGCGCCGCGGGCGTGGCGTACGCGGTGAACCTCCAGCATGTTGCGGCCGATCACGAGCTGCGCGAGGGCGACCAGGTGGCGTTTCTCCCGCCGGTGAGCGGGGGATAGGAGGCGCCGTGATCCGCATCACGCACCTGCCGCTGGACGCGGCCGAGGCCACGCGGGCGGTGTACGACCCGGCCCACGGGGCCGTGGTGGTGTTCGAGGGCCGCACCCGGGAATGGAACCGGGAACGGCGCGTGGTGCGGCTGGAGTACGAGTTGTACCCCGAGATGGTGGAGCGGGAGCTGGAGCGCATCGAGGGGGAGCTGCTGGAGAATCACCGCGTGGGTCGCGTGGCGTTCCTGGTCCGGAGCGGCGCGGTCCCGGTGGGTGAGGTCAGCGTGGTGGTGGCGGTGGGCGCGGCGCACCGCGCGGACGCCTTCGCGGCATGCCGCGCGGGGATCGACGAGCTGAAGCGTCGCGCCCCCATCTGGAAGAAGGAGATCTTCGAAGATGGACAGGAATGGGTGGAGAATCCGCTGGAGAACGGCTAGGGCAGGGCGCCACCTCACGCTCGTCCCCCGCGCCCCGGGGAGCCGGGCTGTGCTAGGATGCCGGCCATGACACCGATGCGCCGTCACCGCAGCGGGCCGGGCCGCCCCGCCGTGGGCGCGAACATTCCGCGCAAGGAAGGCCCGGGGAAGGTCACCGGCTCCGCGCTGTACGTGGACGACATCGTCATGCCGGGCATGCTGCACGGCGCCACGGTCCGCTCCACCGTTGCCGCAGGCCGTATCCTGGGCATCGAGTTCGATCCCGCCTTTGACTGGTCCGATGTGACCGTCGTCACCCACCGCGACATCCCCGGTCGAAATGTCGTCGCACTCATCGAGGACGACCAGCCGGTGCTGGCCGCCGACGAGGTGCGTCACGCCGAGGAGCCGGTGCTGCTGCTGGCCTGCGCCGACCGCGAGAGGCTGCTGGCTGCAGTTCGCGCGGTCACGATCCGCTGCCAGCCGCTCGATCCGGTGCTCACCATCGAGGATTCCCTGGCGGCGGGCCGCGTGATCCGCGAGCCGGGCAATGTGTTCAAAAAGTTCCTGATCCAGTGCGGGGACGTGGACCGCGCGATGGCGAAGGCCCACCGCGTGGTCGAGCGCACCTACCGCGTGGGACACCAGGAGCACGTCTACATCGAGAACAACGGCGTCATCGCCTACCTGGAGCAGAATGGCGGCGTGGTGGTGCGGGGCTCGCTGCAGTGCCCGTACTACGTGCACCGCGCCCTCACCGGGATCATGGGCCTGCCGGAGAAGCGCGTGCGGGTGGTGCAGACCGTGACCGGCGGAGGCTTCGGCGGCAAGGAGGAGTACCCCTCGATGATCGCCGCGCACGCGGCGCTGCTGGCGCGCAAGTCCGGCCGCCCGGTGAAGCTGGTCTACGACCGCGCCGAGGACATGGCCGCCACCACCAAGCGCCATCCCGCCATCGTCCGCCACCGCACCGCGGTGGCCGCCGACGGCACGCTGCTGGCGCAGGACATCGACGTGGTGATGGACGCCGGCGCGTACCTGACGCTTTCCCCGGTGGTGCTCTCGCGCGGCACGCTGCACGCCGCGGGACCGTACCGCTGCCCCAACGTGCGCATCCGCTCGCGCGCCGTGGCCACCAACACCCCGCCCAACGGCGCCTTCCGCGGGTTCGGCGCGCCGCAGACGCTGTTCGCGGCCGAGCTGCAGATGGATCACATCGCCGAGGTCCTGGGGCTGGACCCGGTGGCGCTCCGCCGTCACAACATGTACCGCGTGGGCGACGGGATGCCCACCACCCAGGTGTTGCGCGAGAGCGTGGGCGCCGCGGAGGTGCTGGACCTCGCGCTGCGCGAGTCCGGCTACGCGCGCCGCCGCAAGGCCGCCGAGGCGCACAATCGCAAGGCCCGCGCCCGGACCTCCGGGCCGCGCCGCACGCGCGGTGTGGGGCTGTCGCTGGTGATGCACGGCGGGGGGTTCACCGGCAGCGGGGAAGCCAAGCTGGCCTCCGTCGCGGCGGTGGAACTGGGCCCCGACGGCCGGCCCAACGTGCTGGCGGCGAGCACCGACATCGGCCAGGGCGCCATCACCGTCTTCGCGCAGCTGGCTGCCGACGCGCTGCACGTGAGCCCCGACATCGTGGACGTGGCGCAGCCCGACACCTCCGCGGTGCCCAACAGCGGTCCCACGGTGGCCTCGCGCACCACGATGGTGGTGGGAAAGCTGGTGGCCGAGGCCGCCGCGGGCATCCGCGACCGGCTGTGGGCCTACGACCCGAAGGGCTGGAAGGACGACGCCGGCTACCTGCGGGTGGCGCGCCGCTTCGTGGCGGAGCACCGCGGGCTTCGCGAGGACCGCGCCTACCGCCAGCCCGCCGGCCTGCGCTGGGACGACGACACCTACACCGGCGACGCCTACGGCTGCTTCTCGTGGGCCTGCAACGTGGTCGAAGTGGAGGTGGACCTCGACACCGGCGAGGTCCGGCCCATCGAGGTGGTGGCTGCCGTGGACATCGGCAAGGCGGTGCACCCGCGGCTCGCGGAGGGTCAGGTTGAGGGCGGCATCACCCAGGCGCTGGGCTGGGCGCTGCTCGAGGAAGTTCGGACCCGGGACGGGCGGATGATCAACAATCAGCTCACCAATTACATCATTCCGACCACGGTGGACACCCCGCCCATCCGCACGCTGCTGGTGGAGGCGCCGTACTCGCAGGGGCCCTGGGGCGCGAAGGGGCTCGGGGAACTGCCCATGGATGGCCCGGCTCCCGCGGTGGTCGCCGCGCTGCGACAGGCCACGGGCGCGTGGTTCGACGAGATCCCGGTCACGCCCGAGCGGGTGCTCGCGGCGCTGGAGCGGCAGGCGGAGGAGGTGGGGGCGTGAAGATCCGCGTGCATGTGAACGGTGCGTGGCGCGAAGCCAACGCCCCGCCGATGAAGCGGCTGCTGGACTGCCTGCGCGAGGACCTGGGGTTGACCGGCAGCAAGGAGGGTTGCGGCGAGGGCGAGTGCGGCGCGTGCACCGTGCTGCTCGACGGCCAGGCGGTGAACTCCTGCCTGGTACCCGCGTGCCAGGCGGATGGGGCGCACGTGATCACGGTGGAAGGGCTGGCCCGCGGGGGCCGCCTGAGCCGGCTGCAGGAGGCGTTCCTCCAGGGCGGCGCGCAGTGCGGCATCTGCACTCCCGGCATGCTCATGAGCTCCGTGGCGCTGTTGCGCTCGCCGGGCGTGCCCAGCGAGGCGAAGGTGCGCGAGGCGCTGGCCGGCAACCTGTGCCGCTGCACCGGGTACGTGAAGATCGTGGAGGCGGTGCGCGACGCGGCGCGGAAGCCGGGGGTGAAGAGACCTTCGGCCAAGAAGCTCGCGCCAGGAAAGGTGGCCAGGAAGAAGCCCGCGGCGAAGAAGGCGGCGGCGAGGAAGGCGGCGGCGAGAAAGGCGGCGGCGAGAAAGGCGGCGGCGAAGAAGGCGGCGGCGAAGAAGGCGGCGGCGAAGAAGAACGCCACGCGCAAGGCCGCGCGCGGGAGAGCCGTGACCGGCGCCGCGAAGCGGAGCCGCCGTGCGTAGCGCGCTCTCGAAGCTCGACGTCGCCCGCGCGCGAAACCTGGCCGAGGCCATCTCGTGGATGGAGATGGGGGTGCGGCTGGGCCGCCCGTGGACGCCGCTCGCCGGCGGAACCGACCTCTTTGTCTACCTGAATGCCGGAACCCAGCCCGACGCGCGCTTCCTGGACCTGTGGCTGCTCCAGGAACTGCGCGGACAGCGCAAGGGACGCGAAGGGCTGCGCCTGGGCGCGCTGGAGACCTTCACCCGCCTGCGGCAGTCGCCGCAGGTGCGGCGGAGCTACCCCGCGCTGGCCGCGGCGGCCTCGGTGGTGGGAGCCATCCAGATCCAGAATCGCGGCACGCTGGGCGGGAACCTCGCCAACGCGTCCCCCGCGGGAGATTCGCCGCCGGTGCTGCTGGCGCTGGGCGCCTCGGTGCGGCTGGCGGGCCCGCGGGGCACGCGCGACGTGCCGATGGACGGGTTCTTCACCGGCTACCGGGCCACGGTGCGCGAGCCGGACGAACTGATCCACTCGGTGCTGCTGCCGCCGCCGCCGCGCGGCGCGCGCCAGTTCTTCCGCAAGGTGGGCACGCGGCAGGCGCAGTCCATCTCCAAGGTGGTGCTGGCGAGCGAGATGGTGCTGGCGCGAGGCCGCATCGCAGGGGCGCGCGTGGCCCTGGGCAGCGTGGCGCCGACGGTGATCCGCTCCCCCGGGGCGGAAGAGGTGCTCACGGGAGAGAAGCCCACCCCCGCCGTGGCCCGCGAGGCCGCGCGCCGGCTGGCGGCCGCCCTGCGCCCCATCGATGACGTGCGCTCCACGGCCGCGTATCGGCGAAGCGTGGCCGCCAGGCTGCTGGAGCTGGCGGTGGCGGAACTGACGTAGGTCGGGCTTCCCGCGAGGCCGGTCCTGCGTCAGGCCATCCCGAAGTCCTTCGCCGTGTTCAGGTTCGTCACCACCCTCTCGTCGCCTGTCTCCAGGCGCGTGATTCGCGGGCCCTGCGAGCGCAGCCACACGTCCAGCCGGGCCCCCGGCGAGGCGACGTCCATCCGCAGCAGTTCCCCGCACGCCTCGGCGGCCAGCAGCACCGGGTGCCCGCCCCGGCCCTTGAAGAGCGGCACCGCGGCCAGCAGGGGGGAGCCCGTCCGGCGTCCGGCGGCGGCGCCGGCGGCGGGTACCACCCGCCTCTTCCACGCGGCGTGAAACGCCCCGCACAGCGCCTCGAATACCGGAAGGCCGGGAACCGGCACGTCCACCGGGAGCACGAACACGGGCATGTCGGGAGGGCTCTCGGAAAGGCCGATCTGCAGGGAAGAGAAGGGCCCCAGTTCGGGGCGCAGGTTGATGGCCCAGCGCAGGCCGGCCAGCAGACCACGGGGCGTTTCGGGCGGAGGCTCGCCCAGCACCGCGACGATGGACGCCAGCCGGAGCTCCGACAGCGCCTCGAGCTGGTGGGCCAGCCACGGACGCCCGCGCACCAGCTTCCAGGCTTTCGGCCCGCCGGCCCGCCGGCCTTCGCCGGCGGCCAGCACCACCAGCGCGGCTTCCATGCTCAGGCTCCTCGTGGGTGGGTCAGGTCTCCGGCCTCCTCGGGGCGCGGCATTCCCGCCAGGGAGGCCACTTCCACGCGCAGCCCGTCGCGCACCGCCAGCAGTTGCGCCACCACGGAAACCGCGATCTCCTCGGGCTCCTTGCCGCCCACGCCGATCCCGATCGGGGAAGTGATCCGGGCCAGGTCGGCTTCCTGTACGCCGCGCTCCAGCAGCGCCGCGCGGAAGCGCGACCACTTGGTGCGGCTGCCGATCATGCCCAGGTAGCGCAGCGGGCGGGCCACCAGCACGCTCACGATGTGGATGTCGAGCTTGTGGCTGTGGGTGAACACCAGGGCGTAGGAGGCCTCCGCGGTGGTGTGCAGGCTTCCCAGGGCGGTGAGCGGGTCCGCACAGATCACTTCCACGCCCCCGGGGAAACGCCCGGGCGCGGCGTACTCCTCGCGGTCGTCAATGACCGTGACCCGGAAGGGCAGGGGGGCCAGCGCGCGGGCCACCGCCTGGCCCACGTGCCCCGCTCCGAACATCACCACGTGGGGCCGTGGGGCGATGCGTTCCATGAACACCTCCACCTCGCCGCCACAGCACTGGTCCTCGGCGGGATTCAATCGGTAGGTGCGGTGGACGTGCGGCGTGCCCTCCGCGAGCAACGTCCGGGCCTCGGCGCACACCTTGAGCTCCAGGCGTCCCCCGCCCAGGCTGCCTTCGATGCGCCCCACGGCGAACACCAACATGCGCGAGCCGGGTCCGCGCGGGGCGGAACCGGTCACGCGCACCACGGTGGCCAGCACCGCGGGCGCTTCGAGCCGGGGCAGGAGGTTCCAGATGCGATCCATGCCGGAATTGTAGCACGCTTTCCTTGGCAGGGGCGGGCGGCGCTGCTACCATGCCGGCCTGAGGTTCCGCCGGTGTCCGGCCGATCCTGCCCGAGGACCATGCCCAAACTTCGATTCCCAGCGGGCCGCTGGCGGCCCATCCTGCTCGCCGTGTGCGTCCCGGCGCTGTTGCTCGGCTGCAGCCGGGGCAACCGCCTGGCCCCGTTCCCGGTGGCCGCGGAGATCCAGCGACTGAGCCGCGGCGCGGCCGACGCGCCCGAAGGGCTGCCGTCCTGGTCCTCGGACGGGTCGAAGATGTACCTCCCGCGCCACATGAGCGGCGGATGGCGGCTGTGCGAGGTGGACGTCGCCTCGGGAGAGGTCCGAGCACTCACCGATCCGCCCCCGGGCACCCTGGACGTGTTTCCGCAGCGCGGCCCGGCGACCGGCTCCAGCCCCAACCTGGTGGTCTTCGTCCGCGCCCACACGGGCTCCGCGGGATACGATTCGCTGATGGTCGTGGACGTGGTGACGGGCGAGTCGCGCACCCTGCAGACCCGCGGCTCCGGAGTGCCGGCGGCCTTCGACAACATGGATCGCCCGCTGTGGTCCTCCGACGGGAGGCGCATCCTCTTCGGGGGCGGCCCCAACGGCGCCGAGCACCTGTGGGTGCTCACGTGGCCGGAACTGGTCTGCGTGGATGTGGCCGGCGACTTCTCCGCCCCGCGCTACACCTCGGTGTGCAAGTACGCGTGGGGCCGCGTGAATCCCGCCAGCGAGCCGGGCGTGTTCTACAAGATCACCTACGAGGCGGTCTCCAACGGGGACACACGCATCGGCGTGATCCTGCTGCGCAGCGGGTGCCTGGAACGCAAGCTGCTCAACAAGACCACCCTGGGCGCTTCCGACTGCGGCACGCAGATCAAGACCGACTACGAATTCTCACCGTCCTTCTCGCCCGACGGCGCGCGCGTGATCTTCGCCTGCAACTACGTGATCGCGGAGACGGATATCACTGTCGAGGCGATCTGCCCCGACTCCCTGTCCCTGCTGGTGCGAAACGTGCCGCGCGTCGTGGACCTGGCGTCCAGCGTGCGCTGCAACGAATTCGCCGCGTGGTCGCCCGACGGCAATTCCCTGGCGATCGAGGCCGGCGCCGAGGGCGGCAGCCAGTTGTGGCTGCGGCGCATCGCGGACCGCAACGCGGTTCAGCTCACGGCGTTCCCGAACGGCGTGGGGAGGTACTTCGCGGCCTGGTCCCCGGACGGCCGGACCATCGCGGTGATGGAGCGCGTGCCGGTGGCTTCCAAGGCCGACTCCACCACGCAGCGGGTGACGCTGGTGAGGGGATTCTGATGCGGCCGCTCGTCCTGGCGCTGCTGGCGGCGCTGGCGACCGCTCCGCCCGCGTCCGCGGGGGATGCTCCGGGCGCGGTGTACCCCTCCAGCGAAGTGATCGGCAATTCCGCGCTGCCCTTCCGGGTTTCCGGACGCACCGGAGTGGCGGCGCTCTCCGGCGGGCTCGCGGACTACATGGACGGCGGCCTGCTGCTCGGAGTGGACGTGGACATCCCCGTGGGGCGGTCGCTGTGGGTGGACGTGCCCATCACCATCGTGCACCGGCGCGAATTGAAGCACCCGCTGAACTTCCCCTACACCGACGACCGCAGCTACGCCTCGGGGTTTGCGCCCGCCAGGGGCTACTACAATTCGGTGGGCCTGGGCCTGCGGTGGGAACCGCGGCTGGATCTGGAGCGCCAGCCCTTTGGTTCCGTGACGCGCCTGGAGACTTCGGTGCGGGCGGGATGGACCCGCGCGTTCGTGGGCTGGGAACCTCGCCCGGAGTGGGGGGGAGGGGCCTCCACCGACTACGGCACCAACCAGCGCTTCGCGTACCAGTCCGGCTGGGGCCCCTACGGCGGGCTGGGGCTGAGCGCCGTGCGTTACTCCGACGGCGACTTCACCGTGGCCGGTGTGGGAGCCGAACTGTTCATGTCGCATGTCTCGGCCGAGGGAGACGAATTGCTGCCGGTGGGGTCCAAGGTGAGCGGCACGCTCGCCTCGATCTCGCTGCGGGTCTTCCTGGGCTCGCGCTAGCCGGGTTCGCCCCGGCGGGGCCAGCCCGGCCACCGCCGCATGCATCGGTCCCTGGAGAGTGCGGCAGCCGGTCGCGGGGAGAGCCGGAGGCTGGGCCCCCGGCTCTCCCGGTGCTGCGCGACGTTGGGGACTCGCTCCTGCGCCGGACGCGAGGGCGCACCCGGGCAGGCGGCTACTTTACCCGCTTGACGATGTGGAAGCCGAACGGGCTGTTGGCCTTGTCGTAGTCGGCGATGCCGATGTTGCCGACGCTGAGCTCGAAGCCCACGTTGCCGAACGCCGGGACCATGCCGTTGCGCGGGTACTCCCCCTGGGCCGGCGCCACGCCGTTGTTGCTCATCCCGTAGACGCCCGGCGCCTGGTCGTCGGTGTACTTCGCGACCAGCTTGTCGTAGTCCTCGCCGTCGCGGGCGCGCTGCAGGATGTCGTAGGCGAGCTTCTTCGCCTCTTCCAGCGTGCGGGTGATGGGCTTGCCGGGCACGCTGCCCTTGAAACCGATCAGGATGTGCTGCACCTGGATGTGCGAGGGCGGCTGGGCTGGCTTCACCGGGATGGTCCCCTTCACCTTGGCCTTCAACTTGGCAGTCGCGGGCGCGGACTTCGCGCCGGCCGCGGGCTGAGTCTGCGCGCCTTCCCCGGCGAGCGCGGCGGCGGGCATCGCCACGGCCAGGGCCAGCGCGGCGAGCAGCGTGATGCGGATTGGCTTCTTCATGTCGTCCTTCATGTCACGGGTGGAGTGACTCGCGCAAAGCAACGGCGCCGGGGCGAGATGGCCCCGGCGCCGCGCGCGGAAAACCGGAGCCTACTTCTTGCCGAGCACGGCCTCCTTGCAGGCCTTGGCGACGCGGAACTTCACCACGCGCTTGGCGGGGATCTTGATCGTGGCGCCGGTGGCCGGGTTGCGGCCCATGCGCGCCTTGCGGTTCACCAGCACGAGCTTGCCGATGCCCGGCAGCGTGAACGCGTTCTTGGCTTCCTTGTAGGCCAGCGTGGCAAACTCTTCCAGGAGCATGGCCACCTGCTTCTTCGGGAGATCGGACTTGCCAGCAAGGTGCGCGATGATCTCCGACTTGCTCTTCGACTTCGCCATCGGTGAGTTCCTCCTCCTCTGTGGAACCTAGGACAAGGGACGCGTTTCGTCCCGAACGACAGGCGAAGTGTAGGCACGCCCATCGGCACGCGCAAGAAATATCCATGTTTTTCGGGCCTTTTTCGCAGTTTTTTTTGGGGGCGTCCCCGGGGGCTGGAAGGGCGGGCGGGTTTTGGGCCCGGCCCGCCGGGGTGAAACTCGCCTGCCTTCCGGCGGCAACCGAAGGCTCGCGTCGCCCGCACGCGCCGAGAAAGTGTCCCCCCACGGTCAGCGAACCGGGTGAGCGGCAGTCGGAAGACGGGCGCGCCGCCGGCGTGCGCGCGCCGCGCGCGCCGCCGGGGAGGGTCCGGCGGGAGCTCGTTCCGGAGATGGCTGGGAGCGGCGCCGCGCTGGTGTCGGCGCGCCGGATGTGGAAAGATGGGCTTACTGCGGGCCGGTGGAAAACCCGCGCGGGCCCGGTTCGCGGCTCAGGCCCGGCGCGAAGGAGTGCCCGCAAACCCCTGTATCTATTGGAGGAATCGAGGATCTCATGAATCGTCCCCGCGTGGTGGTGAGCGAGACCCTGGACCCGGTGTGCGCGGCGTGGCTGGAGGAGCGCGCCACCGTGACACGCCTGGAGCCGGAGAACCGGACCGGCCTGCTGGCCGCCGTGGCGGATGCGGATGGACTGGTGGTGCGAACCTACACCCGGGTGGACTCCGAGGCGCTGGCTGCCGGGCCCCGGTTGCGCGTGGTCGGTCGGGCCGGCGTGGGCCTCGACAACATTGACCTGCCTGCCTGCCGGGCCCGGGGGGTGGCCGTGGTGCATACCCCGGATGCCAATACCCAGGCGGTGGTGGAGTACTTCTGGGCCCTGGTCCTGGACCACATCCGGCCCCGGCACCGGCTGGTCGCGGTCCCGACCACGCCCGAGTGGCACCGGCTCAGGACCGACGTGGTGGGCCGGCGCCAGCTCAACGAGCTCACCCTGGGGGTGCTCGGCGTGGGGCGGATCGGCAGCCGCGTGGCGCGGCTGGCGCTGGATTTCGGGATGCGGGTGGTGGCTCACGACCTGCTGGGCGAGGAGGTGGTGCGCGGCCGCGTTCCGGGCGCGCTGGAATTCGTCCCGCCCGAGCGCGTATTCGCGGAGTCGGACATCCTCACCCTGCACGTGGACGGCAGGCCCGCCAACCGTGGCCTGATCACGGCCGGGAAGCTCGCGCTCTTCAAGGGCTCCTGCCTGTTCGTGAACACCGCGCGGGGCATGCTGGTGGACGCCGGCGCGCTGGCCGCCTGGGCGCGCCGCGCGGCGCCGGCGGGCGGCGCGGCGCTGCTCGACGTCCACGACCCGGAGCCCATCACGCGCGACTACCCGCTGCTGGGCCTGCCCAACGTGGCCCTCGCCCCCCACCTGGCGTCCCGCACCGAGACCGCGATGCGGAACATGAGCTGGGTGGTCCGCGACGTCATGGAGGTGCTCGAGGGCCGCGTGCCAGAGTTTCCCGCAGCACCCTGAAATCCTGATGACACCGGGTTCTCACGAGTGGTCTCCGCTTGCCTTCACCCGGGTTCGCAGTACTATCTTCTCGCAGGGCCGCCGCGGTAGGCGCCGCAACCGCGAAACCAGTGACCACGCATCACGGCGCCGCCCCCGACTCGAACCTGCGCTCCCGCATCGCCGGCGCCGTGAGCAATTCCGTGCCCCACCCGGGGCACACGGAGGCGCCCTCCATGAAGCGCAGCATCATTCTCGTGTCCCTCCTGGCCCTGGCCGCCGTCGCCGCGATCGGCGCGACCACCGCCGACCGCGCGAAGACCTGGGAATTCCGCGGCGACTATGTGGAAGCCTGCTCCTGCGACCTGTTCTGCTCGTGCTACTTCCACGGGAACCCCTCCGACGGACACGCCTGCAAGTTCGACAACGCGGTCACCATGGAGAAGGGCAGCCATTACGGCGCGCTGGATCTCGCCGGCGCGAAGTTCTGGATGTCCGGCGACCTGGGTGCCGACTTCAAGAACGGCAACGCCACGTGGGGACACCTCACCTGGGACCCGTCGGTGACCGCGCCGCAGCGCGACGCCATCAAGAAGATGCTGGGAAAGGTCTACCCGGTGAAGTGGGGCGAGATGACCGAGAGCGAGTCGGGCATCGAGTTCACGCGCACCGCCAAGATGGTCTCCGCGAAGACGGCGGATGGCAGCGCCCACGTGGAGCTGACGTTCATCCCGGCGTCCAAGCCCGGGAATCACGTGGTGCTGGCCAACCAGCAGTACTGGGGCTCCAGCGGCAACGAGGGCTTCGTGCTGGCATTCTCCAAGCACGGCTACAAGGGTGTGGACGAGAACCACAGCTACGATTTCCAGGACAACCGCAACGGCTTCACCATCAAGGTGCGGGCGCACGGGGCGGTCACGGAGTAGGAATATCGCGTCGCGGGGCAGGCAGCCCGGCTGCCTGCCCCGCCCAGCTCCCCGCCGGCCCGCCGACAGCCCGCGATTCCCCGACCGTCCCCCGGCATCTATAATGGCAGAGATTCCCGGGTGTCCCCCGAAGAGCCCGCGGGGCCGCCAGGCCCGCATCCACGCATTCCTCCGGAGGCGCCTTGAACCGCTCGCACGCGCTTGCATCCCTCGCCGTCGCCCTGGTCTTCGCCGGCTCCGGAACCCCCGTGAGCTCAACCGCCGCGTCCGAGCCCGCCCCGCTCGGGCCGCCCCGATTTCTCTCGTCGGGCGCGCGCCGTGTCTACGAGCAGGTGTGGGCGCCCGCGCGGGGCATCCGCGTTTCCGCGGCATCGGAAACATCCGACGGCTCCAGGCCCGCGGTTCGGAGGATCCCGGCGGACCCCGGACCCGCCTGGCCGCTGCCGAGGTCCATCGCCGCGCCCGCCTCGGGCCTGGGCACTCTTTCCATTCCGCCCTTCGCCAACCTGCGGGTGAACAACCCCACGGGGGACGGTACCGGGGAGACTCAATCGGAGACCGCCGCGGCCGCGTTCGGGTCCCGGGTGATCCTCGGCTTCAACGACTCGAAGGGCTTCACCACCGGGACAATTTCCTCCTCCGCCTACTCCTCCGACGGCGGCCAGACCTGGACGGACGGCGGGGACCTGCCGTTGCAGGGCCTGGGGGCCGGCGAGCAGCTTTACGGCGATCCCGGGCTGTGCGCGAACCGCCGCGGCCACTGGTGGTTCAGCAGCCTCTACTTCCAGCCCGGCAACATCTCCGCCATCGGCGTGCTGCGGGGCACGTTTGCCGGTGCCGCGCCCGTGTGGCTCCCCCCGGTTGCGGTGAGCCCCACGGTGCCCGATTTCCAGGACAAGCCGATGATCGGCTGCGATCCCGATTCCGACTACGTCTATGTCGTATACACGCGCTTCATCAACGGTGCGGGAGAGGGCCGCATGGAGTTCTCCCGCTCCCTGGACGGCGGCGCCACGTGGAGCCCGTTCACCATCCTGCAGCCCCTGATTCCCGGGGACAACGTGCAGGGCGGCTGGATCGTGGTGGACGACCTGGGAGCGGTGCACGTGTTCTGGGAGGACGGGCTGGGTCGCCCCCCCGGCACGGGCCAGCACTCGTTCCTGCTGCACCGCAAGTCCGGCGATCACGGGTCCTCGTTCGCCCCGACCGACACGGTGGCGACGATTCGCCCGAACTGGTATGCCGGCCCGCCGGGCTTCAATCGCCGGGACGGGTTCTTCGAGTTCCCGAACGCGGGGGTGGACCTCTCCGCCGGGCCCAATCGAGGGACCATCTACGTGACCTGGAACGAGTCCGTGGAGCCGGTGTTCAGCGGCACGCCTCCCGCGCCCCACGCCGAGGTGGAGCCCAACAACGTGGCCGCCCAGGCCGACAGTGTGGGCCTGCCGCTGCGCATCAGCGGCAACATCAGCACCACCACCGACCTCGACTACTTCAAGTTCCAGGGCACCGTCGGCCAGATGGTGCGCGTGAGCGTGACGCCGGACGCGGCGCTGTTTCCGTGGGTGCGCCTGGGCGGCATGCCCACCGGCGACACCCTGCTCATGGAAGCCCGCTACGGCACCGGCGCGCAGACCTTCGGCTGGGTGACGCTGCCCTCGACCGGCATCTACACTGTCTACCTGCGCTCGTGGAACTCCACGGTGGGTGCGTACACGTTGGACCTGGAGACTGTCTCCGCGGGGGCGGGCAGCGTCGCGCGCGACCACCGCGACGCGGTGGTGGCGGTGAGCCGCGACCACGGCGCGACGTGGGATGCCCCGGTGGTGCTCAACGACGACGCGCCGTACTTCGACCAGTGCATGCCGATGATCGCAGTGGACTCGCTGGGGCTGGCGCACGTGTTCTGGTACGACCGGCGCAACGACCCGCAGCGCGGAGGGCGCACGGACATCTACTTCGCCCGGTCCTCCGATGGCGGCGCTTCGTGGTCACCGAACGTGCGCATCACCGACCAGGCCTCCACCTGGCAGGTGTCCTCCCGTGCGGCGCCCAACTTCGGCGATTACTCGACGGCGGCCAGCAGCGGCAACCAGATCTTCCCGGCCTGGGCGGACGGCCGCTTCGGCACGCCGGATGCCTTCACCGCGCCGGTCCTGAGCGGATTCTCGCTGGCATGCCCCGCCGACACCACCGTGGTGCGCTCCGACACGCTCCGCGCGAACTACACCTTGACGAATCTGTCCGCGTTCGCGGAGGTGTTCCGCTACACCGTGGGCGACAGCCTCGGCTACTTCGCGCCGCAGACCGACAGTGTGAGCCTGGCGGCCCAGGGCTCGGTGTCGTTCAGCTACGTCCGGGTCGTGCCCGACACGATTACGATCAACCGGGACGACCCGGTGCTCATGACCGGCACGTACCGCTCCGCGGCGTTCGCGCCCGGCGTTTGCCGTTCGGTGGCCCGCCTGCGGTGGAGCCTGGTGGCGGTGGGGGATGCCCCGGCGCCCGAAACCCGGCTGCAGCGCCCGTGGCCCAGCCCGGCGCGGGGTGGAGTGCGGCTGGGGTTCAGCCTGGCGCGTGCCGGCCAGGTGCGCATCTCCGTCTTCGACGTGGCCGGCCGCCTGCTGGCGCGCCCCGTGGACGGCGCCCGGCCCTCCGGGGCGCACGAGGTCCGCTGGGACGGCCGCGGCCCCGGCCGCGGGCCGGTTCCCGCAGGGGTGTATTTCGTGCGCGCCGAGCTGCCGGGAGTGACGCAGGTGGAGCGGTTCGTCCTGCTTCACTGATGCAATCAGATTTGCGCCGGGAGAGGCTTCACGCTTCTCCGGCGGGGAGCAGACTACAGGGTGGCCGCGCCCGGGGACTGCGACGGCCCGTCTATCGGCGTCGCGGGAACCGAAACCGTCCCCGCAGTGTCGTAGGGGTGCCGCGCCAGCGAGCCGCGCGGGCCCCGGCCGGCAGGGTGCCCGGCGGCCCATTGACCACCCCGAGGACCGCTCCCTATACTCCGCGGACGCTTCGGCCCCGCGGTTTGGAGGGGCCGGCCTCGGA